>WGNS01000062.1 GCA_016124415.1 Gammaproteobacteria bacterium
AACGAGGCCATGCGATTGGCGAGGGACGCGGCACTGCAGAAGCGTTTGCCGTTGTACTCGCCCAGGGGACCGTGCGCCTGGTGGTAGCCGGGGTAGGGGACGTAGGGACTCTGGGTCCATTCCCAGACGTCGCCGAACATTTGCTGCAGGCCTTCGGACTGTGGCCCCGCGACCGGTTGCAGATAGCCGTCGTCGACGAAATTGCCTTTGACGGGCGCGCCCTTCGACGCCCATTCCCATTCCGCTTCGGTGGGCAGCCGTTTGTTCGCCCAACGGGCATAAGCGGCCGCTTCGAAGTAGCTGACGTGGCAGACCGGCGCGCCGGGATCCAGCGGGCGCATGCCAGCCAGGGTCATATAGTTCCAACCGCCGTCTTCCCGTTGCCAATAGAGCGGCGTCCGCCAGCCCTCCCGGCAAACGATTTTCCAGGCGTCGGACAGCCAAAAATCCGGGTTCCGGTACCCGCCGTCCTCGATGAATTCGATGAATTCGCTGTTCGTGACCGGGCGGGAGGCAAGACGGAAGCCTTCCAGGTAGGTCTTGTGGCGGGGTGTTTCGTTGTCATAGCAGAACGCTTCGCCTTGATGGCCAATCGAGACGACACCGCCTTCGAACGACAGCCATTTAAGCGAGGCCGCCGTCGTCGGGTCGGGCTGGGGCAGTTCGGCATATGCCGGTTTCAAGGGGTTGTACGCAAAGGCATACTTCAGGTCGGTCAGGAAGAGTTCCTGATGCTGTTGTTCGTGGTTCATGCCGAGGATGGTGCGCATCACGATGTCGGCATGGTCCGGATGACCGATATCGTCGAGGAGGCGCGCCATATGCTCGTCGATGTAGGCGCGGTACTCGTATACCTCCTTGACGGTCGGTCGTGACAACATGCCGCGTTCCGGTCTCGGGTGATAGGTTCCGATGGTGTCGTAATACGAGTTGAAGAGCGTTGCGAACAGCGGACGGTATTCGCGGTAACCCTCAAGATAGGGTTTCAGCAAAAGCGTTTCGAAGAACCATGCCGTGTGTGCAAGATGCCATTTCGGCGGACTCGCAAAGGTCGCCGTCTGCACGCAATAGTCTTCGGTTTCAAGGGGCGCGCAAAGTCGTTCCGACTGCGCTCTTACGTCGCGGTATCGCGACCCGATGGATGCCCTATCGAGCGCTCGTCCCTGATATTGCTGTTCGAACTGCAGGTTACTCATAAAATCCCTCTTTGATCCGTTCGGTGGTTCTCTCAAGGTGTCTCGTATCGGCGTTCAAACACTTCGCCGTCCACGGGGAGCCCTCGCCCGGTCTGCATTGTTCGCTATGCCTGCTGACAACGTTGTGTCAGTAGGCGTGACCTCGATGCTAGCCCTCCTGGCGCATTTCGAAACGAGGCCGTCGTCGATCATGGTAACACCTGGGGGAGGTCGTTTCATGTCGAGTCGTCAACCCGACATACATGGCGGTGTGAGAATTTAGTCGGCCGGCACGCGCTTGGCTTTCAGGGCGCAGCGAAAAACGGCACGAAAAATCGGCGTGAGGAGAAGATCGGGGCGTCGATATGGACGCCCCGAGATAGGGCGGATGTTTCGCTTCGTTGCAGGTGCCGCGAATTACTCGGCTTCTTCGGCAATCACGACGATTGAGCTTCGTCCGTCGATATTGACGACGACTTGGATAGGAAGAGCCCCTGAGGGGACGGCGGATGCGGTGAAGGTCCTCGTGTCCGGGGCGAAGTGCAGCCACCCAGGCAAGGGTGTGCCGTCGACGAGCGTGGCCGTAATACCGGCGTCGCTGCGGATTCCTTTTACGAGTTCTGCCGGCAAGGCGAAGCTGAATCCTTTTGATAGAATCTTTTGAGGCACCGAAACCTTGACCAGACCGTTGCCGATCTCGGACGGCGTCTCGACTAAAATCACTTCCGTCGACGCCTCTATACCCCCCTGCCTTATGGCTTCGGGATTCACGCCGGGGCCTTCGTCGGCGTGAAGGGCCGCGGACGAGGATTCGATTGGCGCAGGAGCGCTGTCGGGTGTCGGCAACGCCTGTGCGCTTGCGGGCGGTGGGATCACGACCGGGGTCTCCACGGCGCCGATGTCCAACGTCAACCCACCCCTAAACGTATTGTTGTCGGCGAGCAGGATTTGGTGACGGACCGCGGTCATAGTGGTTGCACCGTCGACACCGATCGTTGTACCCGTCGCCTGGACGATGTCGCCATCGACGCTGTTTACATTCATGGTGCCGGAAACGGTTAGATTGCCTAGCATCGTGCCTGAGTCACTATCGGTGATGTCGGCATTGCCGATGACTGTCACGGAGCCGCCGGCGCCTTGCGCGAAATCGCCGTCGATCGTGAAATCACCGCCGCTGGTCAGCGTTCCCCCGGTTTGGATAAAGCCGTTCAGGGTAATTCCGCCATTGCCGACTTCGAGCGTGCCGTCGTGTTGCGTCAACGCGCCGGCTGCGCTAAGACTGTCGATTTGCACGGTTCCCGCTTGCGCCGGGGTTACGATGCCGCCGGTGTCGAAGCTCACCGTTATACCGGCGGGTATCAGAACGTTGGCCACGTTGGCCAGATCCGGCACCGCGCCGCCCGCCCAGTTGGCCGGGTCGAACCAATTGCCCGTCGCGCCACCGACCCAGGCCACCGAATCGAGCCGGGTGATATCGGCGGCGGTAGTGGCTTGGTCGGTGACGACGTAATTGCCAAGGTCGGCGCCACCGTAGCTGTTGCTCAAGGTCACGACCTTGGCGTTGCCGACGTTCTTGTCTGCGAACGCGCCGCTGCTGGCGACGAGGCTCACGTCGTCGCCGCTCACGAGACCGTTGAGGATCGCCCCGCCGGTATCGACGCTGGTGCTCGCTGTTCCATCATAGACCTTGTTCGGTGCGCTGATGCCGCTCACCGTCAGGGTCGCGGGCGTGATCTCGCCGTTGTTCCCCGACAGCGATGCCCCCGTGGAGAGGTAGTAGTTCCCGCCATCGGCGCCGCTCAACGCAATTCCGCTGATGTCGTATGCCAGATTGGCGCCCACGTCTTTTTGGCCGAAGGCGCCGTTGCCGTCGACCGTAACGTTGTCTCCCGAAATGATGCCGTTCAAGGCAATGGTGACGTTGGTCATGGCGGCGTTGCCGTCATACACCTTGCTGACGTTGCCGGCGCTCGCAGTCACCGCCTTTTGGGTGACCGCCAGATTTCCGGAGAAATTGAGGCTGTTGAAGTTGCCGCCGGCGATACTGGTGTTGATGCCGGTCAATGGGTAGTTGCCCACTGCCAGGATCCCGGAACCGGCGTCGACAGCGTTTGCGGGCGCCAGGGTAAAGGTCGCCGTTCCGCCCACACCGTCGTCGAAGGTGAAGGTGTTCCCGTTGGTCGCGCTCAGCGTCAGCGTCGTGATCACGTTGCTGTTATCGAGATATTGAGCGCTGCTGATCGTGTAGCTGGGCGCCGTGCCGTAGGTCACCGACCCATTGGCGACGGACACCAACAATTGGTCCGCAGGCACGATGAGATAATCGCCGCTGACGTAGTTGACGGCGTAGTTGGCGGCCGTCAGGCCGGCAGGCGTGAGCACCCCGGCATAGTTGCCGGCGGCATCGGTGCCGGCATTGCTGCGGGTGATGTTCAAGGTTCCGCCGAGCACGGTGCTGGTCTCGCCATGAACGAAACCGCTGTAGCTCACGCCGTTGTATCCCGGCGCATCGCTTTGGGTGACAAACTTGGCGTCGTTGTTGGCGCTCACGGTGAGAGCGACTTGCGCGATGTTGGCCGTCGTGGTCGCGCTGGTGCCGGTTAGGTGATAGTCGCCGGCAAGGGCGTTGGTCCCGTCGCTCAGGACATAACCGCTGGCCGTTACGGTAATCCCGTTACCGGCATTGACGTCGACGAACGCCGCATCGGTGGCGGTCAGATTCAGCGTCTCGCCGCTGACGCCGGTATTGACGCTGCCCCAGTCGGTTATGGTAACGACATCGGTGCCGTCGTAGACCTTGTCGGCGGCCGTCAGACCGGACACAGTCACATCCTTGGCCGTAATCGTTGCGGTCACGTTCTTGCTGCTAGCGTCCACGGCATAGTCTGTCGCCAACGAGCCGTTGCTGCCGGTTACGGCGCTGATGGCGAGCCCCGAAACCGTGACGATGCCGGCGTCGGCGACATGGCTGCTATCGTAAACGGACCCGGTATCGGTCAGTGTCGCCGCCGTATCGCCACCGGCTAGGCCGCCGAAGCTCCAGCTCGGCGTAAAGCCGGCAGGCGCGTCGGTCGTGCCGTCGTAGACCTTGGTCACGCCGCTGTTGGTCAGGGTCGGCGTCAGGGTGGCCGGCGTAATCGTGGCCGCGACCGAAGCGATGGTCGGCCCGCTGAAGCTGTAGTCCGTGCTTTGGCTGCCGACTGCGCTGCTGTCGATCGTGAAGCCGGCGCTGCCGGCGGCGGCGATCTGGCTGGCTGACGCCACGTGGGCGGAGTCGTAGGCCAAGTCCAGGCCGCTGGTATCGAGGCTCAGGGTATCCCCGGCGATGGCGCCGCTGACGCTGCCGCTCAAGGTCGCTGCGGGCGTAGCGTTTGTGCCGTCATAGACCTTGGACAGCGTGCCGCCGATGCTGGCGGTGGATGTCAACAACTTGGGTGTGATGGCGGCGGTGGCCGCGGTGATGGTTGGGCCGGTAAAGCTATAGTCCGTGCTTTGGCTGCCGGCCGCGCTGCTATTGATCGAGAAGCCCGCGCTGCCCGACGCGGCGATCTTGCTGGCCGAAGTGACATGGCTGGAATCGTAGGCGAGGGTCAGGCCGCTGGAATCCAGGCTCAGGGTGTCGCCGGCGATGGAGCCGCTGACGCTGCCGCTTAGGGACGCGCCGCTTGCAGCGTTTGTGCCGTCATAGACCTTGGACAGCGTGCCGCCGATGGTGGCGATCGAGGTCAGCGACTTGGCCGTGATCGACGCCGATGCCGCCGCGATGGTCGGTCCGCTGAAGCTATAATCCGAACTCAGGCTGCCGGCCGCGCTGCTATTGATCGAGAAGCCCGCACTGCCCGACGCGGCGATCTGGCTGGCTGACGCCACGTGGGCGGAGTCGTAGGCCAGGTCCAGGCCGCTGGTATCGAGGCTCAGGGTATCCCCGGCGATGGCGCCGCTGACGCTGCCGCTCAGTGTCGCGGCGGTCGCGGCCGTCGTGCCGTCATAGACCTTGGTCAGCGTGCCGCCGATGGCGGCGCTCGAGATCAGGGCCTTGGTTGTGATCGTTGCCGCCACGTTCTTGCTGGTGGCATCGAGTCCGTAGTCGGTCGTGGCAGAACTGTTGCTGCCTGTGATGCTATCGATTGAGAGGCCCGAAACCGTGACCATGCCGGCGTTGGCGACATGGCTGCTGTCATAAGCGCTGCCGGTGCTGCTCAATGCCGCAGCGGTATCACCCGTGACCAGTCCGCCGAAACTCCAGCTCGGCGTAAAGCCGGCAGGTGCGTCGGTCGTGCCGTCGTAGACCTTGGTCACTCCGCTGTTGGTCAGGATCGGCGTCAGGGTTGCAGTCGTGATCGAAGCGGATGCCGCCGCGATCGTCGGACCGGTGAAGCTGTAGTCGGTGCTCAAGCTGCCGGCGGTGCTGCTGTCGATCGTGAAGCCGGCGCTGCCCGAGGCGCCGATCTGGGTCGCGCTTGCGACGTGGCTCGAGTCGTAGGCGAGGGTGAGGCCGCTGGCGTCGAGGCTCAGCGTATCGCCCGTGATCGCGCCGTTGACGGACCCGCTGACGGAGGCGCCGGCGGCGTCGGTGGTGCCGTCATAGGTCTTGGTCAGCGTGCCGCCGATGCTGGCGGTCGAGGTGATCGCCTTGGCGGTAATCGTTACCGGCGCATTGGCCGCATTCAACGTCGGCAGGACATAGTTACCGGCCACGCCCCCCGAAGCGTCAGTAGCGTCCTGTAACGTAATGGCGTTGATGTACTTGCCCACAGTCGCTACATGGGAGTCGCTGGACGTGGCGCCGCTATAAGTCAGGGTTTCACTGCCGACCCCGGTACTGATGGATACATCGCCCGCACCGAGCGCAGTGGTGCCGTCATAAGTCTTGGTCGCGGACAGCGATACGGTTTTCGCGGTGATGTCGGCTGTGGTGCCGGCGCTGCTGCCAATGCTGTAGTTACCCATATCTGCACCGCTGAGGCTGATTCCGGTAACGGTTATCGCCTTGCCGCTGCCGACATTGCCATCGACGTTGAAGGCTGCCGAGGTTGAACCGACGGATACGTCGTCGCCCGACACAGCGCCGCTAATGCTGTCGGTGACGGTGGCGGAAGTGGTGCCGTCATATTCTCGGTTGTTGCCGGTACCCGTGAATGTCAGGGCCTTCTGATTGACCGTTAAGGTGCCGGCGGTGTAGCCGCTGATCGCGTAGCCGAGCTGCCCCGTACCTCCCGAGGCCGTCAATGTATGCGTGCCGACGATGTGGTTGCCCGAAGTGGAGGTCGTGCCGCTTACGCTGACCGATGGGTCGCCCGAAAAGATGTCTGCGAAGCTGTCTCCGTTCTCACCGTTGGCAACGAAAGTATAGCTAGGCGTCGTTCCGTAGGTCACGGTTTGATCATCTACGGCGACTGTGACCGTAGGCTGTTCGCGGTAGATGGCGTTGAGGTCCGTGGCCAGCGCCAAGGTGTAGTTGGTCGTGCTTTCGTCGCTGTTGTAGCGGAAGTTGCCACTGCCGGAGCCGACGAGGTTGGTCAGACCGGTGCTGTTTGCAATGCTGCCGGTGTAGAGTCTTGCCGTACCGCCGCTGCCGACCGATACCGACGGACTGCCGCTAAGGACGATATTGCCGCCCGTTACCGTGCCGGCCGCGGTGTTGCGACCCGCATTTAGCGTCAAGGCGCTGGCGGTGGCGTCGCTGGTGGTGATATCGCCGGACAGCGTCAAATCGCCGGTCAGTGTCGCCACGTTGACCGTACCGACGGCGGTGACTGCTCCGAGCGTCATGGCGTTGCTATCGACCAGATCGAGGTTTGCTGCGGCCGGTATGGACACCACTCCGCCAAAGTCGTTGCCGGCATTGGCGGCACTGATATTATGGCCGGACGCGGTCAGCGAAGTCGTTCCGGTAACCGTGACCGGGCCGGCCAAGCCAATGGCCTTGTTCGTGCCGACGATGCTCAGATTACCGCTGGAAGAAATGGAATCGCTGCTGGTCTCAAAACCGACTGCGTAAGTGGCGCTACTGGAGTTGGATGTCCCGGTGATGCTGACGTTGCCGCCGTTGCTGGTGCTGATCTGGCTCGACGCGCCGGCGGAGGTGATGCGCACCCCGTAGTTCAAGCCATGGCCGGTCGCACTCGACGAGGTACCGTCAATGACGATATTGCCGCCCCCGGTGGCACTGACGGCAACGGTCTCGTTGGTCCATGCCACCATGGTGACACCAGCGCCACGTCCGCCCGAACCGGTGTAGGCGCCCGAGCTGTCTCCGGTCAGCGTGATCGCGTCACCGCTAGTCGCCGCCGATGTGAGGTTGGCGCCGTTCAGGTACAGCGCGTCGCCGCCGTTGGTCGCGTTCTGGACCGTGTTGATGGCGTGCATCAGGATGCTGCCGGTGCCGGAATCGATGCTGACGTTGCGGTTGGCGGCGTTGATCGAGTAGATGCCGGAGCTCCAGCCGGTGCCGTCCGGTTGGGCGCTGGCCGCACTGCTCGATTCGCCGTAGATGGCGACGTTGCCGCCGCTGGTGGTGATGGCGCCGGAACCCAGGTAGACGCCGGTGCCGTAGCTTGATGTGCCCTGGGCATAGCCATCACCGACGGTGAGAGCACCGCCGCCGATATAGGGCGTCCAACTCGCCGTTCCGCTACCGCCGCCGATCCACAGACCGCCGCCGTTGGTGGTGATCGGTGCTGTCGTGCCGGTGTTGGCCAGCTTCACGTAGCCGCCGTTGGTGGCGTCAGCATCCGACCACAGCACCAGGCCGGCGTGTTCGCCCACGCCGCCGGTCAGGCTGGCGCCGCCGGAAACGGTGATGTTGTCAGCCGTCTTCAGAGTCAGTGTGTCGTTGTAAGTGAGGGTGCTGGTGCCCACCGTGATGTCACCCGCCGATGCATTCCCCACCGTGATGCCGGAGAAGCCATTGGCGAAGTTGCTGGAGAAGTTGGCAGCGCTGAGTTGCAGCGTACCGGCCCCGCCGGCAATGCCGATGCTGGTGCCGGCAGTCCGGGGCTGGATCAGCAGTGGGCCGCTGCTCTTGATCTGGCCACCGCTGACGCCGACGGTGTCGGCGTTGATCGTGATATCGCTGCTGGAACTGCCCAGCGTGCCCTGGCCGATATGTCCGGAGCCGTTCATCCAGAAGCCCGTGGCCGAACTGCCGCTCGCATCGATGGTGATTGGGCCGAAGGCGGATTGGACATAGACGTTCGCGCCTTCGAGGACGACGCCATGACCGTAGGTGGTGTTCTGTCCGCCGATACCGGTCAGGTTGATCGCACCGGCATTGGTCTGAATCGTCGAATTACCGGTCAGGTAGAGGCCATAAGGATAGTCGATTGTCGATCCTTCGCCGCTTGCGTCAGCCACCACCGTGATACTACCGCCGCCGGACGTGATGATGCTGCCGTTTTGCAGCACGCCGTAGCCAAATGCAGTCCCTTGAGTGGTCTTGCCGCGAATCAGGATATCCCCGCCGCCCGCATCGAGCGATGCGCCCGCCAGCACCGCGACACCGTGGCGCGACTCGTAGGGGTTCTGGGCCGAGCCGTAGGCGTACCCGTCCGGTATTCCGTCCGAGGCACTCCCGCCGTTGCTGCCATCATCGGCGCCGCCGGCCAGGGTCAGGTTGCCACCGTTGGTCGCCACTGAACCACCGATCTGCACCTGCCCGCTGCCGCTGGCATCGCTGTCGGCCCAGAAAATTGCGCTGCCGCCCTGTGTAGTAATTCCGGTGCTTGCAGCCTCGACGATGCTGCCCGAAGCTTTCAGCAGAACATCGCCGGCAACACTGCCGGCCGTAGTGTCGATATTACCGTTCACGGCAATATCTCCGCCGTAAGCGGCGATCGGACCCGCGATGCTGATCGGGGTGACAACCGTCACATCCACGTCCGACGTCCCGTCTGCGCCGCTTGCGCTTTTGCCGATCGTCAGGCCGGCAAGCGCGCTCGACAGAGAAAGGTTCGTCGTATTAAAGGCTTGAGCGAAATCACTGCCGGAGGGCTGAATGGTAAACGTACCGGTCGAGTCGACGCTTAACCCGTGAGACTCGAAGATTACGAGGTCGCCATCCAGGGTGATATTGGCATTGCTCGAAGTCACGGCAGTGCCCGACTTTCCACCCAATACGATGGCACCGTTCATCCCGAGATCAATACCGCCCGTGCCGCCGGACAAGGTGATGTTGCCTGCGGAAGACAAAATGTCCCCGTTGTCGAAATAGACGCCATAGGCATTCGCGCTCGAACCGGTGATGTTGATGTTTCCGCCGCCGGTCGCATTGAATGACTTAGTGCTTGTCGAAGTCCCGGGGAATGAATTGAGGTAGATTCCGTAGCGGTTTGCCACTGCAGTTCCGGTCGCTACGCCTGAAAGGAAGATGGCGTCTCCTGTGGCCTTCGCTGAGGTCAGGCTCACGGTGGATCCTCCGGCTGGGGCGCCGGCGGCGAACTGAATACCGTATCGTTGATTGCTTTCACCGAAAAGGCTGATTGCGCCAATACCTGAATCGACGGTCATGGAACCATATTGAACGATGCCATCGTAGGATCCGGAACCGGAAACCATGCCCTTGACCAACAGTTCGCCGCCGCCCGTGTAAATCAAGGTGTTATTGGTTGATGTGCCGTTCATCGTGCCGAACGTGACGCCACGGTAACCGCTGGTCGTACTCAGGGCGTAGCCGTCCGGCAAATTATCCGCATTGCTGTCCGCGCCGCCGGCAAACGTAATGTTGCCGCCGCCGGAAAGTCCGCTGCTCGTCAAGCCGTTGGCGGAGTTGAAGTTGGCGCCGTCGCCAATATAGATGTACCCGTCCCCGGATTGATCGCTGTTCGACCAATAAGTAATGTCGCCGCCGTCGGTTTGCACGGTAACGCTGGTGGATTGAGTAATATTACCGCGGGCCTTAAGCAACACGTCCCCAGCCGTCGTCGCGTCGGTGTTCAGGTTCGAGTTGAGCGAGATGTTGCCCGCCTCGACGCTGATCGGGCCGGCTGCGGCTATGGCGCCGAGCGTGGCGTCGGCGGTGTTGGTGGCTTTACCGATGGTTACGCTGGAAGGGTTGCCGAATATGTTTAGGGCCGTGGTGTTTACCGCCGAACTGAAGCTGGATCCATCCGGTTCGATGACGATGGCGCCCGAGGTATACAGTTCGGGGACGAAGCTGCCGTTCGCGACGAAGCTCACGTTGTCGGCCTGCAGGGTGATGTCGGAACTGCTGGTCGCGACGGTGGAACCGTCCGCGCCGATAAACAGATTACTGCTGGACGTGGGGCGCAGATACAGGCCGTTGTAGGTACCGGTCAAGCCGACCGGCTGCCGGTCGATGAGGGTGATGGCGCCGGAATTGGAGAGAATGGCGGCCTGGAGGCCATCGACCACGATGCCGCGGGCATTGCCGGAGGCCTGGCCTCCGGTGCCGGTCAGGGTGATGGCACCGCCGTCGGTCTGAATGGTGGCGTTCTGAAGCGCCATGCCCCACGCATTGACCGTCGTTGAGGCGTTCGCCGTGGCGTCGCCGGTGAGGCCGATCGTCCCGGATCCTGATGTGCTAATAGATGCATTATTGACGAGGATCGCCCGATCCGAACCGCCATCCGTCCCGCTGGCGGCAAAGGAAGCGCTGATATCGATATTTCCGCCGCCCGCATCAATGGTCGCCTGGGTACCGCTTGCCCCGATATCAATGGCATGGTCACTACCCGACGTCCAGGCGGCGTTCGTGACCGTGTAATTGATGTCCGCGCCGCCGGTCGTGACGTCGACCCCGGCGGCTTGGCTGATTCCAGTACCGGTAATGGAAATACCGCTGCCACCGGTCAACGCGCTGCTGAGATCGGCGTTAAGCGCAATGACGTCACCCGTGATATCGATCGCACCAGGCACCGTGGCAGTTTCGTCGAGGGTGATGTTGCCTGTCGCCGAGATGCGCAGGGCCTGACCGGGATTGGTGACGGTCAGGCCGGAACCGGCGATATTGACGACACCGGTGCTGTTGATGGTGACGCCGTTGTCGAAGGTCTGCGTGCCTTGTGTGATCAAGGCGGTGCCGTCGATCGTTGTCGACGCGGCCGTAACATCCAGCGAGGCCAGGGCCTTGCTGCCGCCTACACCGCCGTCGATTGTTACGCTGCCGCTGCCGGCATTGATCGACAGCGGCGATGCCGCCGCATTGGTCTCGCGGACATAGCCGAGCACGCCATACTGGCTGGCTTGGGATGCGCTGAATTGCGTTGTCGACGTCAGATCGTTCCACTGGCCGGCAGTACCGTAAAACTGGCCGACGCCCTCGCAACTACTGCTGCTCATGCAGCCATTCGGCTCGCCGGAACCAAAATTCGAGTAGTAGCCACTGGTCGTCGTCCCGCCCGAGCCATTGGTCGTCTGAGAGAAAAACTCGGTTCCCGACTCGGGACCGTCAGCCCAGACCCAGGATCCCGTACTGTAAGACGGCCGATAGGCACCGATCCACGCGCCGCTGTAACCGGCCGTCAGTCCGGCGATGGCATTTTCCAGCCGTGACGTGATTGTCACCAGGTAGCTGTCACCGACCGCGGAACCGCCACCGGTACCGTTGATGGCATCGGTTCGCGCCCAGGTCCAGTCATGGGCGGTATCGCCGGTCTTGTCGACCCAGGTGTAGGTGTTGCCGGAGTTCAACACGCCGTGCAGGCCGACATTTCCGCCGCTGGTATTGATCGACAATCCATTGGTATTGCCGATGATGGTCTCGCCGTAGATGTCGACAGCGCCACCGCCGGTTGAGATCGTCTGAGCCGAGGCACCGTTGAAATAGACGTCACCTCCGACCAGCACGGACGAACCGTTGATCGTTGCCGTCTGGTTGTTTCCGAACTTGAGCCAGCCTCCATTGGTATTAATGGAGGTGCTCGCAACCTGATTGATGCCGTCACCCGAGTTGTCGGAGTCAGCCCAGAACAGGAGGTTAAGCTGATTGTTGCTGGAACTAAAGCTGGCGCCGCCTTGCAGATTGATGTGCCGCGCTGCTTTCAGCGTCAGTGTGGCATTGCCTCCCGCCGACTTGGAGATCGCCGAGGTGACGGTGATGTCGCCATTGCTCGAGACGCCGGCGCCGGGGCCGGTGTTGTTGGCGGTATCGATGGTCACGTCGGTTCCGGTATCGAGCGTGGAATTGATCGTCCCGGCTGCCGTTCCATCGATCGTATAGTCATAGGGGTCGAGCAGCCACTGGCCGGCCTTCCCTGAAGTCGCGCCAGCGTTGATTACAGCTCCTTCGATCGCGACGGTATGACCTGAGGTTTCGATCCGACCGCCATCACTGTTCTCGGCGCCGCCCCTGGCCACAATGCTCCCGTGGGCGTCGGTCATCGAATCGACATTGTTGACGTTCGACCACAGCACCACCTTGCCGCCATCGCCATTTATCGTGGCGCTGGCGTCGATAGCGGCGCCTTGCTGCATCGTCACCGTCGTGGCCTGATGTATGTCGCCGCTGCCCTGCCAGTCGCCGCCGACCAGCACTTCGCCGCCCCCGGCCGCGCCGGTCGCCGTCACGGTCGAACCGGATTGCAGCGTGATTGCGTCACCTTCGAGCAGGATGCGTCCACCGCGATTGACGAGACTGCTGGCCGATATATCGCCGTCGTTGACGACGCTGCCATGCAACTGATCCGCGGCCAGAGCGCTGAGTACGATACGTCCGCCCGGCGCCTGAACCGTCTTGCCGTTGCGGACCAGCGTATCGATCGTCGCGGCATCGACACGAATATTGGCCAGTGTGGCGTTGCCGTCGAATTGCAGCTCGTAGGTCTCGCCGCCGGCCAGTTCCACCAGACCCATTTGGGCGACGATGACGCCTTGGTTACGGACCTCTGGCGCCAGCAGGGCGATGTAGCCGCCCAGGTCGGCATTCAACTCACCGTCGTTGACGATCGCGCCGATGGCGCCGTTACGATTGAACACGTCGTTTCCGGCCATGAAATCGTCATTGGTGATGTCGTGCGTCGTGGCGACAAGTCCGCCGACGTTCACGCTGGCCCCCGGTGCGAAATAAATCCCGCCTGGGTTGCTCAGAAAGATTTGGCCGTTGGCGTTGAGCTTGCCGAGGATCTAGCTGGGGTTGCCGCCCACCACGCGGTTGAGCATGACACTGTCATTCGACGGTTGGACGAAATTGACCTGCGCCCGGCTGCCGATGTCGAAGGATTGCCAGTTGATCGCGGCTCGGGGCGTCGATTGAGTGATGTCCATGGCCGCGCCGGTCTGACTGACGCCGACTTGTCCGGCCACGATTTGACCGCTGGTTGGCAACTGATCGGGAGCGGGAGGCGTCTGAGCCAATGCCGGAGTCGAAAGGGTTATTGCAGCAGCAACAGCGGAGAGAAAACGAAAACTCGTGTTCATGGTCGTCTACACTCAGAAAATGTAGGAAGCCGTCAACCAGGCGCGGTTGCGATCGAGGCTTCCGTCCTGGTCTCGTCCGGTACTGGTCGGGTTGGGGTTGTCGCCGTCGCGGCGCGCGACGACAGCCTTCAGATCGATTCGGTAGGGTGTCGACCACGCGACGCTTAAACCATATCCCTTGAGCTCATAGCCGGCATGGGATTCAGTGGCGCCGATATGTCCCCAATCGTAAAATCCGGCGACCACGATGTTGTGCGGTAACCGGCGATGCAGTTCTAGATTGGCGAGCAGACCGCGGTTGCCGCCGCCTTCGTTGACGGGATATGCACGCACGCCGTACGGACCACCCAAATAAAAACGCTGCGAGGAATCCAAATTTCGATTGGCGAATTGACCGCTCAATGCCGCGTACAGAAACAGGTTGTTGCGAAGGACCTGCTGCCTGGAGGCTCGATAGCTTATCCTATCGAATCGGCCTCCGAGTGCCGGGGTTTCTCCAACGTCCAGCGTTTTCTGGTTCCAGGTCCCGTTGATCCAGGCCAAGGCCGCGTAGTTGGCGCCGCCTCCCCAAAAACGGTCGAAAGCGTTTCCGGTCAATCCCAAGGTCCTACTGATTATCGTGTAGTCCGATTGGACGAGCGCGTTGGCCTCGTTGTTGTAGGTATCGTGATCGTAACCGACGTTGAAATAGAGGTTGCGCAGGCGCGAGCGAACGATTGGGTAGCTGCCGTTCAGGCCCACGTTGGTTGAGCTGCCCTTGCCTTGCAAGGCCTCAAAATCCGAGCCGGTAAGGTGGTAATACAATTTGGCCGTCCCCACCCCGAAACGCCAACCGTCGTGGCCGGCAGGGACCGAGTAGTCCAGCGCGGCATAGTTGCTGCCAGCCGAATGGATTGCAATCGCGGAGAGTTGGTCCCCCATCCGGCGCGGACTGTTGAGCTTTGCTGTCACGACCGCCCTATTGGCGCCGGTCGAACGCGTACCGGCATTGTCGAGCTGGCCGTATCCGCCGATTCGGGCGGTGTCACTCGCCTGGATCGCGAGACCGGTTTCCCCTTGATGTTGTCCTTCATGCAGTGCGCCGGTGACCGTCAGGCCCGGTAGATCGTTCGTCAACAGCAGGGCGCGATCCAGCGCGCCGATGTTTAAAGGCGAGCCGATTTTTTGCTGCTCGTCGAAATAGGCGAGCAGTTGATCGGGCTTAATGAGGCTAAACGCGTCGCTTTCCAGCTTCGAACCTGAGAATACCGCCTCTATGATCTGGATGGTCACGATGCCGTCGGCGATTTCCTGTTTGGGGAGATAGGCCTTCACAATCCATCCGGCTTCCCGGTAAGCGGCCTCTATTGCGGCGGCGGCTTGCTTCAGCTCGTTGAAATCCAGTGGGCGGTTGAGGTAACCGGACACGGCTTGGGCCAATTTTTCATCGCTCAACAGTGTGTTACCGGAAAAATGGAATGCCTTGACGGTCACGGTCACTTTGGTCGGCCTTTCCATCGGTGCCGGTTCCGCTGGCTTTTCCGGGATCGCCTGTTGGGGCAAGGGAAGCGGCCGCTCGCGCTCGATTTGCTGTCGCAATATCCCGGCGTCGGACGGTGTTTGCGCCTGTGCCGTCCCTGCGCTGACAAGGCACAGCGTCAATAACGGGAGTAATTTGCGCCTTCGGCGCATGAAAGGTAGGGGTGGAATTCGTGCCGCGGTAGGCCATGCGGCGGCGCGTGTAGCCGTGCGCCCCAAGGCGCGATCGAATGATCGGGTTTTCGCTATGAGATTCTGCGCGCGGATGACTCCGCGACGAACAAACGACCAAACCACCACAAACTCCTCCTTCGCAATGTCCTTATTTCTGTGAAGCTGGGCGATATACCCGAGAGGCGCGTTGCATCAGCAGCGTTGCGGCGCGGCGCTTTGGGTACGACAGTCGTTAGTCGTTTTGTGTCTACGATGTAACCGTTTCCGCCCAGTTACCCTTTATTTGATTGGACAAGGTCCATTCGTTTCTTCGGAGACGCCCTTAGCGAGCGCTGATCGCTCCGCATAGATAGTTTCCCCTCTTACTCTTCTTGATATGAGCTATAGTCAAATCTGGTGTACAGCCGATTCCGCTGTACCCTGTGACAGATCCATATTCACCCGTTCGCCATCCTTGAATTTCACTCCCTGGACAACGTCAGTCAGTAGCTTGTAGCCCCAGAGTCGACGCCATCGTTTCTGCGCGTTCTCCATCAGCTTCCAGGCC
>WGNS01000072.1 GCA_016124415.1 Gammaproteobacteria bacterium
TGGGATCGTTGTAGTACGACTGGTAGGTCGGCAGTAGGCTGGCGCAGAGCGCCGCGCCGAAGGCCGGCGTGGTGGCGCTGAACGAACCGATGGCCGAGGTGCCCACCACGGTCGACATATCGATGATCTTGTCGTTCTGGGTCTGCCCGATCTCCATATGGAAGGTGTTATCCATGGAGGATGAGTGCTGGAACTGGGTGTCCGGCACATAGACGCGCTGATCGACGACGATCGTGGGATCGAGCGCGCCGCCGTTGGCCCAGCCGGTTTCGATCTTGGTGTCGTAGGCGAACTGCCCGCCGGTGGTCGGCAACGGATTGGTGTCGCTGACTGGGACGTAACTCAGGTCCTGCTGATCGATATGCAGCTTGGTGGCGATACCGGTGCCGGTCGGGCTACCCGTGGGGTCACGATACTTGACGAAGGTTTCGTTCTTGAACGCGAGCGCGCCGGCCGTGAACGGGGCGGCGGTCGGATCGCCGGTGGCCGCGGTATCGGTCACGATGGTCTGGATGTATTCGACGCCTGTGCCGTTGTCCGTCACGAGACGCTGGAAGAGGCCGCGCTCGTTGACGATAACCCCGCCGCACGTGTAACCGGAGGGACAGGTGCCCGGCGTAAAGGTGCCGTTGCTGACGGTCCAGTTATCGTAGGTGATGGGTCCGGACACGGCGGTCGTGGTGCCGGAGGCCGGAGCCGAGGCGGCTACCGTCGCGGTCAGGCCCGTGGGCGCTGTCGTGGCAGCCGTCGGCGCTACGATATACGGCGTGGTAATGGCGTTAATCGGACCGAACGGAGGGTTGGACCAGTTGGTCGGCAACTTGGTGTCGAGAAGGGTCAGCGCGGACGTGCTGCTGGTGGTTTCGTTCAGATAGCGCGTATGGCTGAAAAGGCCGCTCGAGGCGAGGCCCGGCGACAAAATTTCCTGTCCGACCCAGAGCGCCGACACGGTTTCAAACGGGTTCCAATAGACGTTGCCGCCGTTGGTGCCGCCCGGCAGGACCGGGTTGGCCGGGTTCGAGGTGGTCTGGTACTGGCCGCCGACCTTCTTGTACTTGAACTGTTGGGTACCGCTGCCGTGCGAATCGGTCAGATCGACGTACTGATCGATGCCGATGTCGATATTGGTGTTGAAACCGATACCGTTACTGACGACATCCGAGCTCGATGAAAAGGTCAGGGTCGGATTCAGCGGATCCGCACTGTAATCGACAGAGGAAATATCCTGGTACGAGTGGATCCACGGCGTGATGCCGGAATTGGCCCAACCGAATTCGTACTCGTGGGAGTTCACGAAGCGCTGCTCCAGCGTGGGGGTCGACATGCTGCTGTCGATCAAGGTCTGCTTGGAGGAGATGCCGTCGCCACGATTGTTCATCCTGACGAAGTCTTCGTTAACGAAGTTTACGTTACCGCGTCCCGAGCTGAAGGGAACCGCCTGACCGTCTCCGGAGACGCCCGGATCAGTCGTAATAAACTGGATATAGGTGCCGGCCATGGTGCCGCCGCTGATCGTGACCTCACGCTGCAGCATACCGTTGTCGGATACGCCGTCGGTACAGGTAACGGACGTGGCGCCGGTTCCAAGACTGGCCGCGGTCGGACATCCGGCCGTGATCGAACCGTTGCTGACCGTAAAATTATCGAACGGGATGGGCGAGCCGGCGAAGGCCGGACTTCCGATGATACCGGAGGTGCCCAATAAAAGAATGGCTTGTTTTCTTGTTCCCTTAGTTAGCCGCAGCATCGCTAACTCCACTAGTATTTTTATATGCCTTAATTCCGAAACGGCGATTCATACGATAAATGGACGTTCCCCCAAGCACCAAGCTATATCGAGTATCCCGACTAGTCCTTTCGCCAGAAATACTGAGTGCGACTATACCATTTCCGGGTATTTGAGTAAAGCAATATCCTGGGACGCGGGGAGGGAATGAATTCGCGCCTGAGTGGTGATAATATAGCGTGCTTGCCGAGGTGCCAGGCGGCGGTAATTGGCTGATTTTCCGAATACATAGTCGATTTTCCGGGGGGCTGTCCCGCCGCCGGGACCCGCTTTTGGCGGGCTTAAAGAATACTTAACAAAAAAGGTCTGAAAACGATTGATTACTGATCAGAGTGGAAGTGGCATAGGCGAAATCCTCTCGACGAACATCGAAGAGGAGATGAAGCAATCCTACATGGAATATGCCATGAGCGTGATCGTCGGTCGCGCCCTTCCGGATGTCCGTGACGGTTTGAAACCGGTCCATCGCCGCGTGCTTTACGCCATGCACGGGCTCGGTAACGACTGGAATAAAGCATATAAAAAATCCGCCCGCATCGTCGGTGACGTCATCGGTAAATATCATCCCCACGGTGATACGGCTGTCTATGACGCCATCGTTCGCATGGCTCAGCCTTTCTCCTTGCGTTATCCGTTGGTCGACGGCCAGGGCAACTTCGGTTCCGTCGACGGCGATTCGCCGGCGGCTATGCGATACACCGAAGTCCGAATGGCCCGCATCGCCCACGAGCTGCTGGCCGATCTTGACAAGGAAACCGTTGATTTCGTCCTTAACTACGACGAAAGCGAGCGCGAGCCCGCGGTATTGCCGGCAAAGATCCCGAATCTGCTTGTCAACGGTTCCTCGGGCATTGCCGTCGGTCTTGCCACCAATATCCCGCCGCACAACCTGCGCGAGGTCATCGACGGGTGCTTGATGTTGATCGATGACCCTTCCGCCTCGATCGACGATCTCATGAAGGTCATTCCCGGACCGGATTTTCCGACCGCGGCCATGATCAACGGCGTGCGCGGTATTCATGAGGCCTACCGGACGGGACGAGGGCGCATCTATATCCGCGCCCGTGCGAATTTCGAGGATATGGATCAAAGCGGACGGCAGCGCATCGTCGTGACCGAGTTGCCCTACCAGGTCAATAAGGCCCATTTGCTCGAAAAGATCGCCCAACTGGTTCGGGAGAAGCGCATCGAGGGCATCAGCGAGCTGCGCGACGAGTCCGATAAGGACGGCATGCGCATGGTCATCGAGCTTCGCCGGGGCGAAGTCGGCGAGGTCGTGCTCAACAATCTCTATCAGCATACCCAACTGCAAAACGTCTTCGGCATCAACGTCGTCGCCCTGATAGACGGGCAGCCGCGGCTGCTGAATCTCAAAGAGGCCCTGGACGCCTTCATCAGGCACCGCCGCGAGGTCGTTACCCGGCGTACGATCTACGATCTGCGCAAGGCCCGCGACCGCGCCCACATCTTGGAAGGATTGACCGTAGCGCTTGCCAACATCGACGAGATCATCGCGATGATCAAGGCCGCCGCCGGTCCCGCCGAGGCCAAGGAACAATTGATGAAGCGGGATTGGGCGCCGGGCCCGATCGAGGCCTTGTTGAGTCGAAGCGACGATGCCCAACCTGAGGAGCTCGATGCCGGGTTGGGACTGGGGCCCAACGGTTACCGCCTTTCCGCCGCCCAGGCCCAGGCCATTCTCGACCTCCGCCTGCATCGCCTGACCGGCCTCGAACAGGAAAAGATCCAGAAGGAGTACAGCGAGATCCTGGATCTGATTCGCGACCTGCTCGAGATCCTAGGCAGTCCGGACCGGCTCATGAGCGTGATCCGGGAAGAACTCCAGGCGATACGCGACCAATACGGCGACGAGCGGCGCACGGAGATCCTCCATGATCACCTCGATTTGACGCTGGAAGACCTCATCAACGAAGAGGACGTCGTGGTCACGTTGTCGCACAGCGGCTACGCGAAGTCGCAACCGCTGTCCACCTATCAGGCGCAGCATCGCGGCGGTCGCGGCAAATCGTCCACGACGATGAAGGAAGACGATTTCATCGACAAGATGTTCGTCGCCAGCACCCACGACACCTTGTTGTGTTTTTCGAGCGAAGGCAAGGTCTACTGGATGAAGGTCTACGAGGTCCCCCAGGCCAGCCGTAACGCCCGTGGCCGCCCGATTGTCAATCTGTTGCCGCTTTCCGGAGATGAGCGCATCACGGCGTTGCTGCCGATCCGCGAGTACGACGACCAACATTACGTCATCATGGCAACCGAGGCCGGCGTCATCAAAAAGACCCTGCTGACCGACTTCTCGCGGCCGCGCGCCAGCGGCATCATCGCCGTCGATCTCAACGAAGGCGATCATCTGGTTGGGGTGGATATCACGGACGGCAGCAAGGACATCATGCTCATGAGCAGTTCCGGCAAGGCCATACGGTTCTGTGAGTCCGACGTTCGCCCGATGGGCCGGACGGCGCGAGGCGTGCGCGGCATCCGGTTGCAGAAGGGACAAAAGGTCATAGCACTTCTGATTCTGGGCGAGGACGGCGACGTCATGACCGTGACCGAGAACGGTTACGGAAAACGCACGGCGATCGCCGAATACACCCGCCATGGCCGCGGCGGGCAGGGCATCATGTCCATCCAGACCTCGGAACGCAACGGCCAGGTCGTCGGTGCGGCACTGGTTAGCGACAGCGACGAGATCATGCTGATCTCCGACGCGGGTACACTCGTTCGCACCCGGGTCGACGAGATCTCGCGGCTCGGACGTAATACCCAGGGCGTTCGCATCATTCGTTTGAGTACCCAGGAGCGCCTTGTCGACGTGGTACGCGCCGCGCAGATCGAGGGCTTGTCCGAAGAAGGTGAGGTTGAGGATGGCGAGGTTCAACCGGACGAAGACGCTGAGTAACTTTTCGTTATTATCTTGAAAATCAACTTGTAAGGAGTGAAAGATGAGCAGGGTTTTTAATTTCAGCGCTGGTCCGGCGATGTTGCCCGAACCCGTGCTTGAACAGGCCAGGGCGGAGATGCTGGACTGGCAGGGCACCGGTATGTCCGTCATGGAAATGAGTCACCGAGGCAAGGAATTCATGTCCATTGCCGAGAAGGCCGAGGCCGATCTGCGCCACCTGCTCAACATCGGCGACAACTACAAGGTCCTGTTCCTGCAGGGCGGGGCCAGCAGCCAATTCGCGATGGTGCCCATCAACTTGCTCGGCGCCAAGACGACCGCGGATTATCTGAACACGGGGCAGTGGTCAAAGAAGGCCATCGGCGAAGCGCGCCGCTACTGCGAGGTCAATGTCGCGGCCACCTCGGAGGCTTCCGGCTTCTCGACCATCCCGGATCGGGATCAGTGGCAGTTGAACCCCGATGCCGCCTATCTGCACTACACGCCCAATGAGACCATCGGCGGTCTCGAGTTCCAGGACGTACCGGACTGCGGCGACGTACCGCTGGTTGCGGATATGTCCTCGACCCTGCTGTCGCGGCCGATCGACGTTTCCCGTTTCGGCCTGATCTATGCCGGCGCCCAGAAGAACATCGGTCCGGCGGGTCTCACGGTCGTCATCGTGCGTAACGATCTGATCGGCAACGCCAAGTCGAACATGCCTGCGATGTTCGACTACAAAATCCACGCCGACAACGAATCGATGTACAACACGCCGCCGACCTATAGCTGGTATCTCGCCGGATTGGTCTTCAACTGGCTGCGTGAGATCGGCGGTTTGGAGGGCATGGCGGCCATCAACAAGCGCAAGGCCGAGAAGCTCTACAACGCCATCGACGGGTCCGGTTACTACAAAAACCCCGTCGATCCGCGTTACCGCTCTTGGATGAACGTTCCGTTTACGCTGGCGGACGACGCCCTGGACGCCACCTTCCTGACGGAGGCCAAGGCTGCCGGCTTGCAAACCCTCAAGGGACACCGGTCCGTCGGCGGTATGCGCGCCAGCATCTACAATGCCATGCCGGAAGCGGGCGTGGACACGCTGATCGAATTCATGGCCGATTTCGCCGCCCGGAACGGCTAGGCGAAGCCGTATTCGGTCCCCGACGCAGCGATCAAACAGGAACAATATTCATGTATAAGATTTTGACGTTAAATAATATTTCTGTTGAGGGCTTGGCCAAGCTGCCGAGGGAGCGCTATGAGGTCGGTTCGGACATCGAATCGCCGGATGCGATCATGCTGCGTTCGTTCAAAATGCACGACATGCCGATCCCGGCGTCGCTCAAAGCGGTCGCGCGCGCCGGCGCCGGCGTCAACAACGTACCGGTGGGCATATTGACCGAAATGGGCATTCCGGTGTTCAACGCCCCCGGCGCCAACGCCAACGCTGTTAAGGAACTGGTTCTGGCCGGCATGCTTCTCGCCTGCCGCAATATCTGTCAGGCCTGGGATTTCGTCAGGCATTTGGAAGGCGACGATGCAAGCCTTTCCAAGCAGGCGGAAGCGGGCAAAAAGCAGTTCGTCGGTTTCGAACTGCCGGGAAAGACGCTGGGCGTGATCGGCCTCGGCGCGATCGGCGTCATGGTGGCCAATGCCGCCAAGGCGCTCGGTATGGACGTGATCGGGTATGATCCCAAGATCACGGTCCAAGCCGCCTGGCGTCTGTCCGCCGATGTCAGGCAGGCCATCAGCGTCGACGATCTGCTTGCCCAGTCGGATTTCGTGACCTTCCATGTGCCGTTGGTCGAAAGCACGAAACACCTGATCAACCGCGAGAGCATTCGCGGCATGCGCGACGGTGCCGTCGTCCTGAATTTCTCCCGCGAAGGCATCGTCGACAACGAGGCCGTGGGCGAGGCCTTGAACGCCGGTAAGCTCTATGCCTACGTCACGGATTTCGCCAACAATGCCCTCAAGGGTCACGAACGCGTCATCATCCTGCCGCATCTCGGCGCGTCGACCCGTCAGGCCGAGGACAATTGCGCGGTCATGGTGGCGGAGCAGGTGCGCGATTTCCTCGAGAACGGCAATATCCGCAATTCGGTCAATTTCCCGGAGGTCGTCATGCCGATGTCGAACGGCGCGCGCATCGCGATCGCCAACGCCAACGTGCCCAACATGGTCGGCCAGATCTCGACGACCATGGCGCAGGCGGGACTTAACATCAACGATTTGCTGAACAAGTCGCGGGACCAGATCGCCTATACGCTGGTCGACGTCGATGAATCCGTGCCGCCCGACGTCATCGAGAAGCTTCGGGCGATCGACGGCGTGCTCAACGTGCGTTTGATTCCCTGACGTTTCGGAGTGACGGCGATGAGCGACGACGCATTGCGGAAGGTTCGTGAGAACATCGATCGGATCGACCGACAGCTGCAGGAACTGATTACGGAGCGCGCCAAATGCGCTTGCGAGGTTGCGCGTATCAAACAGGTCGAGGGCGATACCTCGGAGTACTATCGGCCCGAGCGTGAAGCCCAAGTGCTGGAGACCGTGCGCAAGCGCAATCAAGGTCCGCTCGAGGACGAGGCTATGGTGCGCCTGTTCCGGGAGATCATGTCGACTTGTTTGCATCTCCAACACCCGATGTCGGTCGCCTATCTCGGACCCCAGGGAACCTTTACCGAAGCCGCCGCAAGAAAGCACTTCGGGCACGCCGTCGAGGCGATCCCATTGGCCGGTATTGATGCGGTGTTCCGTGAGGTGGAGGCGGGCAGCGTCCATTACGGCGTGGTGCCGATCGAGAATTCGACCGAGGGGGTCGTCAACCACACACTGGACCTGTTCGTGCGCTCTCCCCTGAAGATCTGCAGCGAGATCGAGCTGCGGATCCATCACAATCTCATGGGTCGCCAGGCCGATCTTGGCGACGTACATAAGGTTTACGGCCATCAGATGGCGCTCGCTCAGTGCCGCAACTGGCTGGACACGCATCTGCCCCGGGCCGAGCGTATCGCAGTCAGCAGCAATGCCGAGGCGGCGGTCAGGTCGGCCAAGGACGCCGCCGAAGGCAGGCTCGATTCCGCGGCCATCGCCGGCAAGGATGCGGCCGGGATCTACGACCTGATGATTCTCGCGAACAACATCGAAGACGCCCCGGACAACACCACGCGTTTTCTCGTGATCGGACGGAGTTCACCCAAGCGGAGCGGCCACGACAAGACCTCGTTGATGCTCGCGACAACGAACAAATCGGGTGCGTTGGTGCGCCTGCTGGAGCCTTTGGCAAGACGAGGAATCTCCTTATCGCGGATCGAATCGCGTCCGTCGCATCAGGGCACCTGGGAGTATCTGTTCTTTGTCGACATCACGGGGCATGTCGAGGACGACAAGGTCATCGAGGCCATCAACGAACTCGAAAAAGAGACGACGCTCGTCAAGGTCCTGGGTTCCTATCCCAAGGCGATCATCTAGAGATTACGTCTGGGTTTCCCCTTATATCCATCTGAATTAGCGACATATTCTCATCGTGATCAGTCAACGTCTAACGATTATCGGCGTAGGTCTCATCGGTGGTTCGCTGGCCCGTTCCCTGCGGGATGCCGGCGCCTGCGGCGAGGTCGTCGGTTACGGCCGGGATACCGGCAACCTTAAGCTTGCGGTCGATCTTGGCGTCATCGACCGGTTTGAAACCGATCTCCGCGCGGCCGTTTTCGGGGCGGATCTGGTCGTGCTTGCCGTTCCTTTGAAGGCCATGGACGATATTTTCGCCGGACTTGCCGGTCACCTGGGACGCGATACGGTCGTGACCGATGTCGGCAGCGCCAAGGCGCGCGTCGTCGACGCGGCACGGCGACTGGGCGACGCGTTTACCCGTTTCGTTCCGGGGCATCCGATCGCAGGCACGGAGAAGACCGGCGTCGGCGCGGCGATCTCGGGTCTGTTTGAAAGGCACTACACGATCCTGACGCCGGTCGATGAGACCGAAGAAGGGGCGGTGGCCCGGGTCAGGCGGATGTGGGAGCGGGTCGGCGCGAAAGTCGTGTCGATGGACCTCGAACATCACGACCGGATCCTTGCCGACACCAGCCATCTACCCCATATGCTGGCCTTCGCGCTGGTCGATTACCTGGCCCGCCAGGACGGCGAGGAACCGTTCCGCTATGCCGCCGGCGGTTTTACCGATTTCACGCGCATCGCCTCCAGCGATCCGGTCATGTGGCGCGACATCTGTCTCGCCAACGGGCCGGCCATCCGGGGGGCCTTGAAGGGTTATATGGATACTTTGGCGCGCATCGACCGCAACCTTGCGGACGGTGACGGCGAGGCCCTATTGAAATGTTTTTCCGATGCCAAGCAACGACGCGACCGCTTCCTTTCGGAACGCGAAGCGGCGATGGGCAAGGCGCAAAACGGTGTGACTACTAAATGAGCGACGAACACAACATCCAATATCGTGCCGAACCGGGCGGTTCGCTGAAAGGCAAGGCCCGTGTCCCTGGCGACAAATCCGTTTCCCACCGCGCCATCATGCTTGGCGCGCTCGCCGACGGCGTGACAGAAATCGAAGGGTTTCTGGAGGGCGAGGACAGCCTTGCGACCCTGCGCGCGTTTCGCGATATGGGCGTCGAGATCTCTGACCCCGAGGCCGGGCGCGTCGTTGTCAAGGGCGTCGGCCTGCACGGACTCAAGGCCCCGGCGAAGGCCCTCGATCTCGGTAATTCGGGCACCTCGATGCGGCTGATCGCCGGACTCATGTCCGGCCAATCCTTCGACACCACATTGATCGGCGACGCCTCGTTGAGCCGGCGTCCCATGCGCCGGGTTTCCGATCCTTTGAGCTCGATGGGCGCCGCCATCGAGACCGGCGCCGACGGCACGCCGCCGTTGCACATTCATGGCGGGAGGCGGCTTCACGGTATCGATTACGACATGCCGGTGGCCAGCGCCCAGGTAAAATCGTCTTTGTTACTTGCCGGGCTTTACGCAGAGGGCGAGACGCGCGTTCGCGAGCCTGCGGTCACGCGCGATCACACCGAGCGCATGCTCGATGCCTTCGGCTATGCCGTGAACCGCGACGGCGGTTGGATCGGCGTGACAGGGGGCGGACGCCTTCGCGCAACCGGGATCCGCGTGCCGAGCGATATCTCGTCGGCGGCGTTCTTTATCGTCGGAGCGAGTATCGCCCCGGGGTCCGATCTCGTCTTGGAAAGCGTGGGCATCAATCCGACGCGAACCGGAGTCGTCGATATCATGCGCCTCATGGGCGCTCGGATCGATCTGCAAAACGAACGCCTCGAGGGCGGCGAGCCGGTAGCCGATATTCACGTCACGGCGGCCCCGCTCAAGGGCATCGATATTCCCGAATATTTGGTGCCGCTTGCCATCGATGAGTTTCCGGCCATTTTCGTCGCCGCCGCCTGCGCCGCGGGGACCACGCGCCTGAGCGGAGCCCGCGAACTCAGAGTGAAGGAGAGCGACCGCATCCAGGTGATGGCCGACGGCCTTCAGGCGCTCGGTATCGATGCCGAGCCGACACCCGACGGCATGATTATTCAGGGCGGAAGGCTCGAGGGCGGACGCGTGGACAGCCACGGAGACCATCGGATCGCGATGTCTTTTGCGATGGCGGCGCTGTGCGCCAATGGGGAAATCCTCATCGACGACTGCAAGAACGTGGCGACTTCGTTCCCCGGATTCCCCGAACTGGCGGGGTCGCTCGGTCTGCATCTTTCGGTCGGAGCGGCCGATGGTTGACCGCGACGCGTCCGTTATCGCGATAGACGGTCCCAGCGCCTCGGGCAAGGGGACGGTGAGCAAGCGGGTCGCCGGCAGACTGGGTTTCCACTTGCTCGACAGCGGCGCCCTGTATCGGATCGCGGGTTTTGCCGCCGAAGAGCGGCACATCGATCTGGACGACGGCCCGTCCATCGCGGCGATGTTGGATCGCGTCGACATCATGTTTTGCAACGACGACCTGGAAAGCCAGGACGGCGTTGTTTATTTGGACGGCCGTCGGCTCGGACCGGAACTCCGTACCGAGGAGGCCGGTCACGCGGCTTCCCGTGTCGCCAAATTGCCCGAGGTTAGGGCGGCATTGGTGGATCGGCAAAGGGCGTTTCAACGCCTGCCGGGACTGGTCGCGGACGGTCGCGATATGGGGTCGGTGATCTTTCCGCAGGCGGAATTGAAAATATATTTGGACGCTTCGCCCGAAGAACGCGCGAAAAGGCGCTATAACCAGTTGAAGGTAAAGGGAATAGATGTTAGTCTAACGGCCCTTTTGGCGGATATTGAGGCGCGTGACGAGCGCGATCGCAACCGGGAAACCGCGCCGCTTGCGGTTGCTCCGGGCGCACACGTCATCGATACCAGCCAAATGGGCATAGAGGAGGCCGTGAGCGCCGTCCTCGAACTTTGGCGGTCCCGGTAATCGTAACTTGCCCTGCGGGGCTTGTTTGCGTATTGCGAAACCGCCTTGGTGTCCCGGGTTTGTTCCCGGGGCAAACGTGAACCGCATTCCTGCGCGTCAGGCATGCCATCAACCTGTAGGGCCGTCCAATGCATCCCATGTATTCGGAACGGTCGGGATCAATAACACATGAGTGAAAATTTCGCACAACTGTTCGAAGAAAGCCTTGCCAAGAAGCAGATGAGCCCCGGTGCCATCGTCTCCGGCGCCGTCGTCGATATCACGCCCGATTTCGTGGTCGTTAATGTCGGACTCAAGTCCGAAGGGATTATTCCCGTAAACCAGTTTCTCGATTCCAACGGCAAGGTCGAGGTTTCCATAGGGGACGACGTCGAAGTCGCCCTGGAGGCATTTGAAGACGGTTTTGGTGCTACCCGCCTGTCCAGAGAGAAGGCTAAGCGCGCCCAGCAGTGGGACTTCCTCGACAAGGCTCTCGAAAACGACGAAGCCGTCAAGGGCATTCTCACCGGCAAGGTCAAGGGTGGTTTTACGGTCGAGATCGGCGAGATCCGCGCCTTCCTGCCCGGCTCCCTGGTCGACGTCCGTCCCGTTCGCGACCTGTCTCACCTCGAAGGCAAGGAGCTCGAGTTCAAGGTGGTCAAGATCGATCGTCAGCGCAACAACATCGTCGTATCCCGCCGTGCCGTCGTCGAACACGAGACGAGCGCCGAGCGCGAAGCCCTGCTGTCCAACCTCCAGGAAGGCCAGGTGCTCAAGGGCATCGTCAAGAATCTGACCGATTACGGCGCCTTTATCGATCTTGGCGGGATCGATGGTCTTCTGCATAACACCGATATGTCCTGGAAGCGCATCAAGCAGCCGTCCGATATCGTCAACATCGGCGATGAGATCGAAGTCAAGATCCTCAAATTCGACCGTGAGCGCAACCGTGTCTCCCTCGGCCTCAAGCAGCTCGGTGAAGATCCGTGGGCCAATCTGTCGCGCCGCAACCCGGTCGGCAGCATCGCCTTCGGCAAGGTCACCAACATCGCCGATTACGGCTGTTTCGTCGAGATCGAGGATGGCGTGGAAGGTCTGGTTCACGTCTCCGAGATGGATTGGACCAATAAGAACATCCATCCCTCCAAGGTCGTTCACCTGGGCCAGGAAGTCCAGGTCAAGGTGCTCGACATCGATGAGGAGCGTCGCCGTATCTCTCTCGGCATGAAACAGTGCATGTCCAATCCTTGGGAAGACTTCGCGACCGGCCACAACAAGGGCGATCGTGTGAAGGGCGTCATCAAGTCGATCACCGATTTCGGTATCTTCGTCGGCCTCGACGGCGGCATCGACGGCCTGTTGCATCTCTCCGACCTGTCCTGGGCCGAGAGCGGCGAAGAGGCGGTCCACAGCTATGCCAAGGGCGACGAGATCGAAGCGGTCATCCTGGCGATCGATCCCGAGCGCGAGCGCATCTCCCTGGGCGTCAAGCAGCTGGAGCGCGATCCGTTCGAGCTCTACGTCGCCGATCACCCCAAGGGTTCCATCGTCAAGGGCAAGGTCGTATCCGTGGATGCGCGCGGCGCCACGATCTCCCTTGGGGAGAGCGTCGAGGGTTACCTGCGTGCCTCCGAGATTTCGCGTGAGCGTGTCGAGGACGCCCGTACGGCGCTGAGCGACGGTGACGAGGTCGAGGCCCGTTTCGTGGCCGTGGACCGTAAGAACCATAGCATCATGCTTTCCATCAAGGCCAAGGACGTTCAGGAAGAAGCGGAAGCCATCAAGGAGTATTCCAAGGCCGCTGATGAGTCGGGTGCCGGTACCGCTACCCTCGGAGATCTGATCAAGGAGCAGATGAACAACCGCTAATCTGCAGCGATCGTTTACGGCGCCCCTCGGGGCGCCGTAAACATACTTTGGGTTCGGCTGAGAGATACATCGAGACAGGATTTTTGGCAAGAATGACTAAATCTGAATTAATCCAGCTTATTGCCGAGAAACAGGTTCACCTCTCCGATAAGGATGTGGAATTCGCCGTCAAGTCAATGATTGAGCATATGGCTCAAGCCTTGTCCAGCGGAGAAAGAATCGAGATCAGAGGATTCGGCAGTTTTTCCCTGCATTTCCGTCCGCCGCGGGTAGGGCGTAATCCGAAGACCGGAGACGCCGTGACTCTGCAAGGAAAATATGTCCCGCATTTCAAACCGGGCAAGGAGCTCAGGGCTCGTGTAAACGAGAGCTAATGACGATGGGAAGTCGTCAATAACGCGGACCCTGGTCGGAAAAAGCGTTCCGACCTGCAGTTACGGTCCGCCAAAACAGCGCCCATTAAAAATAGAGGCGTGTTAGTATTTGCGATGGGGGGCGATCCGGTCAGGATCGGGTCGGTATTGATGCGATGCGGTAGAGGAATCTCTCGATGGCGCGAATCTTAAGCTTGTTTTTCGTACTTGTAATCCTTTCCTTCGGTTTGTTCTTCGGTTTGCTCAACGCCAATGAAGTGCAAGTCAATTATTATGTCGGAGAGACTGCGCTTCCTCTGTCCGTGATCATCGTCGCCTCTCTGATCGTCGGCGCGGTGCTTGGCGCCGTAGCCAGCCTCGGGATGGTCTTCAAACAAAAAAGGCAACTTGGTCGTCTGCGCAGAAAGCTTGGCCGCATCGATGAGGGCGCCGCCGCCATCCAGAAATCCATCTGATACCCATGAGCGAACTGTCCTGGCCGCTGTTGCTGCTGGCGATGGTTGTCGGGGCCGCCCTGACCCTGGGTATTACGCATAAGCGACAATCCAGACGTTCCTCCGCCGGCGGATATCCGCCGGGGTACGTTCAAGGCGTGCAGGATCTTTTCAGCAGTCAGCCCGACAAGGCCGTGGCGGTGTTCATGAAAATGCTGGAACTGGATCCCTCGACCGTAGAACCGCATTTCGCGTTGGCGACCTTGTTCCGAAAGAAGGGAGAGGTTGAGCGCGCGATTCGAATTCACCAAAACCTGATCTCCCGGAACGGCCTCGAGCCGGAGCACAAGCGTCGTGCGCTAGAGGGACTCGCCCGCGACTACCTGCACGCGGGCTTGCTCGATCGGGCGGAAACCATTGCCAATAACCTGCTCGAGACGGACCCCAAAAACCAGGAGGGGATGCGTATCCTGCTGTCCATTTTCGAGTTGGAGAGTGAGTGGGATAAGGCCATTTCGATTGCCGAAAAGCTTTTGGGTACCGGCGGAATCCTGCCGTCCGTACTTGCACAATATTACTGCGAGCTTGCCGAGCTTCATCGCCACGGAGGCAATGAGACCGCCGCTCGGAGGGCCATCAAACAGGCCTTGAATCACGACGAGGAGTGCCCGCGCGCGGGTATGATCCTGGGCGATATCGAAATGGCTGCGGGTCATGTCAGGGCGGCCATCCGGAATTATCAGCGCGTAGCCTGGAAGTCTCCAGAGTATCTGTCCGAGATCGTCGCGCCTATGCTAACCTGCTTCGGGCGTACCGATGCGTCCCAAGCCACTTTCAACACACTGAAGAAACTCGTTCTCGACCAGTCCGCCATCGATCCGGTGTTGCAGATGACCGAATACATGATCGGGAAGGGCGAAGAGGTCGAAGCCGGGGAGTATATACGCGGTTTCCTGCACGATCGGCCATCCCTGGAGGGATTGCGTTACCTCATGGATCAATCTCCGGCGGACCCGCATGGCCGCGACGAGAATCATAGGGTGGTCAAGGAAACGATTTACAAATTGTCGTCGGCGTCGAAACGTTATCGCTGCGACAAATGCGGATTTTCAGGACAAAAACTCCATTGGCAGTGCCCCAGTTGCCGCGTGTGGGGGCAGACACGCCCGATTTGAGTCGGTTGCTTGTCTGCGCCAAATAACAATCAGAGACCTTTCATATGCGTTCAATCACGAATCCCGGCCCTCGAATCGTCGTCGCGGTTGACCTGCCGTCCCGCGGACAAGCCCTCGAGCTGGCCGACCGCCTGGACCCCAGCCTTTGCCGTTTGAAGATCGGCAAGGAGTCCTTCACGCGCAGCGGACCGGCCTTGGTCGAGGAGTTGCAAAGGCGGGGCTTCGAGATCTTTCTGGACCTCAAGTTTCACGATATTCCCAACACGGTGGCCAGCGCCTGCCGCGCCGCCGCGGAGCTCGGGGTCTGGATGGTCAACGTCCACGCCAGCGGTGGGCGGCGAATGATGGAAGCGGCGGCGGATGCGGTGTCCGGCTTCAAACGGCGGCCGTTGTTGATCGCCGTGACAATCCTGACCAGTCTTTCGGAACCCGAACTCGAGGAAGTCGGATTTACTGCCGGTCTGGCGGCGACGGTCAATCGATTGTCGAACCTGACTCAGGCTTCCGGCCTGGACGGTGTCGTCTGTTCTCCGTGGGAGGCCGCGGCCTTAAGGCGGAACCTCGGCGACGATTTCGTGCTGGTCACCCCGGGAGTACGACCGACCGGGAGTTCCGTCGATGACCAGCATCGCATCATGACTCCGCGTGACGCCATTGGTCAGGGCGCGAGCTATCTGGTCGTGGGGCGGCCGATCACTCGGGCCGAAAATCCGGAGGCCGTGCTCAGGTCTATCGCATCGGAAATCGTTTGATTCGCGCATGGCGTGCGAATATTTAGCATTTGTTAAGATTCACGGACTGTAATATAATCCGACAAACTTAGCCGGGTAAGAAGACGCTCAAAAGCGCGACTCGGGCATACCGCCGTTATAGGACGACCAGGTAATGTTTACGTTGCCCAAGAATGGGCACAGCTTTGAAGTAACCTGGGATATAGAAAGTATGGGCAGCGTCGGGATATATATCGAAAGTATCTTCCCCGCGATCGGTTTCGATCGACCATCTTCCGTATCCACGTTCCGTGTGGATGGGATCCACCGTAGGCATGTTTTGACCGCGTCTCCGTTCTGACCGGGAGAGAGGCTATGGGGGATTGATCCTCCCTCTTTGAAGCCTTCGAGGTCGCGCCGTTCATGCCTCGTACGTTGGGATCAGACGTATGGCCACGGATGAGTATATAAACGAAAGTTAGTGTTGGTGGGGGCTGGCAGTGCATGGTGCTGGCAAAAATATAGCGGGAGATAGTGGTAGCGGCGTTGGCGGATGGATCAAGGCCCTTGCGGTCCTTGTCGTCTTGTCGTCTCCGTTTTCCATCGATGCTTCGACCAAGAAGGGGTTCAGCGCAGTCCCGCCCTATGATTTTGCCCGCCGTCCGGTACAGTTCATCCCCAACGGCGGCCAGTTGGATCCGAAAATCCGCTACTATGAGCTGGGTCCGAACCATGCGACCTATTTCTCCTCGGACAGTGTCTATCAGATAGTCCGTCTTCCCGATGCCAATGCCGATGCGCAGGCGCACCAGCAAGCGCGGGTAAGGCTCTCTTTTCCGGGCATGAATCCCGGCGCCAGACTGGAAACCGAAACCCGGTTGGGTGCGCGGGTCAACTACTACTCCGGACGTGAAACCTCTCGAAACAAAACCCGTGTAACCGGATTGCCGACCTACGGATCGGTGTGGTATCGGTCCGTGTACCCCGGCGTGGACATCCGCTTTCACGGTGACCAACGCGTCTTGGAGTATGACGTTCATATCGCTCCCGGAGGTTCCCCCGACGATGTCGTCATGCGTTACGAGGGCGCGCGTTCGCTGTCCGTAACGGCGGCAGGGCAATTGGCGATCGACCTTGGGGACGGCCGCATTCTTCAGGACGCACCATTTGCCTACCAGGTCGTCGCCGGGAAACGGGTTCGGATTCCGGTCAGCTATCGTATCGATCGCACCAAAGGCGACGGAGGGCGGATCTACGGTTTCGAGCTGGCTCATTACGATCGGTCGTTGCCCGTAGTGATCGATCCTACCGTCGTGAGTTCGAGCTATCTCGGCGGCAGCGAGGACGATACCGCCAATGGAGTCGCGACGGATGCGGCGGGCAACGTTTATATCACCGGCACCACATGGTCGACGGATTTCCCGGTCCAGTCGGCACTCAAATCCGCGGCCCAGGCGGAATACCGCGACGTCTTCGTGAGCAAATTCGACGCGTCGGGCGCATTGGTCTACTCGACCTATCTGGGCGGCGGCAACGTGGAGGACGGCAAGGCGATCGCCGTCGATAGCGGGGGTAATGTCTACGTAACCGGCAGTACCATGTCTCAGGACTTTCCGGTGACCGCCCAAGCGTATCAGTCGCTCGGAGACGGCGTCTTCAGCGACGCCTTCGTCGTCAAGATCGATCCGCTCGGCGGATTGTCGTATTCGACCTATCTGGGCGGTTCGCTGGACGATGAGGGGAACGCCATCGTCGTGGACGAAACCGGTGCCGGCGTTACCGTCGTCGTGACCGGCGAGACTTGGTCGCACGATTTTCCTACCGTGAATCCGCTCTATACGGTTGCGGTCACGGGTAACAATCGTGACGCATTCGTCGCACGTCTGGACCTTGGCCAGAGCGGCGCCGCAAGCATGGTGTGGTCCACCTATCTCGGTGGCGGAAATCGCGATTCGGGAGCCGGTATCGCTCTCGACGGTACGGGTAACGTCTACGTCGTCGGCACGACGGAGTCGTCCGATTTTCCCGTCACGGCCAACGGTTACGAGGATCCCTTCGTCCTGGGATTTTCACGGGTATTCCTTGCCCGACTCGGCGCCAACGGCGCTTCGCTTCAGTACTCGGCATGTTTGGGTGGTGACGGCGAGGATGTCGGTCGCGGCGTCGCGGTCGACGCTACCGGAAACGCCTACATCGCCGGTTCAACGCACTCCACGAATTTCCCGACCGTCAACCCGCTGTACACAGTGGCCAATACCGGCGACAACCTGGACGCCTTCGTTACCAGAATCGATACCAACGTCGCGGGTCTCGGCGGCATCATCTATTCGACCTATCTCGGCGGCGCCGGAAACGATGCGGCATCGGCGATCGCGATCGATTTGTCCGGCAATGCCTATGTGACGGGCTATACGCGATCGACCGATTTCCCGGTGGTGGGCACGTCGACCGCGCCTATGAACGCGTTACAGGGCGACGAAGACGGATTCGTCGTCAAACTCAACCCGGTCGGCAGTTCGGTCCTCTATTCGGTCTATTTCGGCGGTACCAACGAGGACTACATCAGGGCCGTCACCGTCATGAACGGCGGCGACGTGCTATTGGTCGGCCAGACGCGATCGCCGGATTTTCCTATGTTGAATCCCTATCAATCGACCTTGGCGAACGGCAATCGGAGTGCCTTCCTGGTGAGGATTCAATGATGTTGCGCTGGATACGCTCTAACCCGATCCGACGCCGGAGCATAACGCTGCTCGCATCCTGTCTCGCGTGCATCGTTTCAGGCGCGGTTCAGGCATCGATCACGTCCGCATCCGTTCCGCAGCAGATCAATATGCAGTTTGCTCAGCTGCCTTTGTCGTTCGTACGGAACATGGGGCAGGTGGGCCGGGAGATTCAATATTACGAACGGGCGGACGCGCACGCGACGTTCTTCGCGCCCGATGCAGTGCATTTTCGTTTTAGCGGCACATCACCGAGTGACGGCGACGAACTGACGCTCAGGTTTCTCGGGAATGCCCCCGACGGCCGGTCGTGGACCGCGCGTACGCGGTTGCCGGGACACGTCAATTACATTATCGGTCAGGACCCCAAGAAGTGGTTTTACGGCATCCCGATGTTCAAGGAAGTGGTCTACGAACAGGCCTTTCCCGGAACCGATATCCACTTTTACGGGAATCAACGACGGCTCGAATACGACATCGTCCTGGCGCCGGGGGCCGACCCCGCATTACTCAGATTCGCCTACGAGGGTGCGAAGGCGCTGAGTCTGAACGGCGGCGGCGATCTGGAAATACATCTCGGCGGCGGTACGATCATTCAGAACCGCCCGACGATTTTCCAGGAAATCGGCGGCGTACGGCACGCAGTGAGCGGCGCTTTTGTCCTCGTGCGTCATGACGGCGGGGATTCTGCCCGTCAACCGCTGCAATACGGTTTCGAACTCGGCGCTTACGATCCCCGATACCCGCTCGTCATCGATCCGGTATTGATCTATTCGACTTACCTCGGTGGCACCAATCACGATCACGCCCATGGTGTGGCGGTGGATGCTTCGGGCAACGCCTATATTGCGGGGGAAACCCGCTCCTTTTCCTTCCCGATTGTGGCGCCGATCCAGACGGCGATGGCGGGGGACGAGGACGCCTTCATTACCAAACTCGACCCCAGCGGAACGTCGGTGTTGTATTCGACGTATCTCGGTGGAAACAATCACGATGAGGCCTACGGTATTTCCGTCGATGCGTCGGGCAATGCCTATCTTTCGGGACACACCCGTTCCTCGACCTTCCCGGTTTCCGCATCCGCTTATCAATCCGCTTTGGCGGGTAACGAGGATGCGTTCCTGATTGAGCTCGACCCCACGGGGGCGTTGCTCTATGCCACTTATTTCGGCGGCAAATGGGACGACAGGAGCTTCGCGAACGTCAATGACGGCACGGGAGCCGTGTATCTCGGCGGCGCCACGAGTTCGAGTGATTTCCCGATCCAGTCGGCGTACCAATCCACGAGGGGCGGCGATGAGGACGCCTTTGTCGCCAAGATCGACACGACCAAGGCGGGTGCGGCCAGCCTGATTTATTCCACGTATCTTGGCGGCAAGAAAGACGATATCGCGAACAGCATCGCCGTCAACGGCCTGGGTGAAGTCTTTATCGTCGGGAGTACGGAATCAAAGACGCCTGGAGGTCCGGCGTTCCCTGTCACCGCGAATGCCTATCAGGCGACACTTTCGGGTGAGGAGGACGCCTTTCTTGCCAGATTGTCGGCCTCCGGAAACAGCCTGATCTATTCGACCTATCTTGGCGGCAGCAAGGCCGAGGAAGGGTGGGGTCTTGCCTTGAGCGGGAACAGCGTCGCCTTCGTGACCGGATCGACCGAATCGAAAGCGAACGGATCGGGTACCGCCTTTCCGACGACGATCGGCGCCCTGCAAACGACGCACGTCGGGGAAAAAGACGCCTTCCTGACTGAAATCGATACCTCGATCGGCGGCGCCTCCGGTCTGCTCTATTCAACCTATATCGGGGGCAGCAACAAGGATGTCGGCTACGCAGTCGCGGTCGATGTCTCCGGGCGGGCACATGTCACCGGATACAGCAAGGTGACCGACAAGACGCTCTTCCCCGTAACCGCGGATGCAATTCAGAACCTCTATGCGGGCAATGAAGATGCCTTTTACCTCATTTTGGATCCGACGCAGTCGGGCACATCCGGCCTGATTTACTCGACCTATCTTGGCGGAAAGAAATTCGACCAGGGAAGAGGCATCGCGCTGGACAGCGCGGCAAACGCTTACATCACGGGCAAAACCCGCTCGGACGGCGCGCAGTCCTTCCCGACCACAAGCGGCAGCTTCCAGTCTTTTAGCGCGGGTAACGAAGACGCATTTATCGCCAAGATCGGGACGACGCCGAACGCGCCACCCGTCAGCGGGGCGGACCCTGTGTTGTCGGTAAACGAAGGCACCTCGGTGACGTCCGGGGACGTGCTCGCGAACGACTATGATCCGGAAGGCAATCCCCTGACGATAACGGCTTACGATGCCACGACGACAAACGGCGGCTCGGTGGTCTACAACAACAACGGCACCTTTACCTATACGGCTTCATCCGGTTTTTGGGGCGCCGACTCCTTTACCTATACCGTCAGCGACGGGGCGGGCGGCACGACCGTTGTGACTCAGAGCGTGACGGTCAACGGTCTGCCGGTGATCGGCGCGGATCCGACCCTGTTCGTTTCCGGCGGCGAAAACGTGACCTCGGGTAACGTGTTGGCCAACGACGTCGATCCCGAAGGCGGTCCTTTGACGATCACCGCCTATGACGCGGCAACGGCCAACGGCGGTACCGTTTTCTACTACGGCAACGGGAGCTTCGTCTACACGGCCGCTAATACCTACGCGGGTATCGACACGTTCACCTATACGGTCAGCGACGGCGCGGGCGGAAACGTGGTCGTGACGCAGACCGTGATCGTCAACGGCTTGCCGATCGTGGGCGCAGATCCGGTCCTTATGGTTTCCGGCGGCGGGACCGTGACCTCCGGCAACGTGTTGGCCAACGACTATGATCCTGAAGGCAAACCGTTGTCGGTCATGATCTTCGACGCGACGACGCCGAACGGCGGTACGATCGTCTATCACAACAACGGGACCTTCAGTTACACGGCGGCTACCGCGTTTGCGGGTACCGACAGCTTCTCATACACCGTCAGCGACGGCGTGGGCGGTACCGTCTATGTCATTCAAACGGTGACGGTGAACGGACTGCCCGTCATCGGCGCTGATCCGGCGCTCTCGGTGGCCAACGGCGGTACGATCACCACGGGTAACGTCCTCGCCAACGACGCGGATCCGGAGGGCAATCCTCTGACGATCATCTCGTTCAGCGCGACGACACCGAACGGCGGTACCGTGGTCTATAACAACAACGGGACCTTCACTTATACGGCGCTCGCGGGTTTCCACGGTGTGGATACGTTCACCTATACCGTCAGCGACGGGGCAGGCGGCACGGTGGTCGTAACCCAGAGCGTGACCGTTGCAAATATGTGTATCAGCAGCCCGGTGTCCGTGCCGACTGGTGCCTCCGTCGGTGTCGCGTTGTCGGCGAACATCGGCGTGCAGTATTCCGGAGTTTCCTCGACGGGTATCAGCTGCCTGACGAATCCGGAAACGTATACGCCGTTACCCACCGGATACAGGCCCGGCACCAAGCCCAATATCTTTGCGCTGAGTACGACGGTGGCGACTACGGGCAACACGCAAATCTGTCTGGTTTATGACCCGTCGAATTATCTGCGTACGGCCGGACTTAAACTCATGGTCTATCAGGGCGGGAAATGGGTCGATATCACGTCCAGCCTGAATCTGTCGACGAACACGATCTGCGGTTTGAGCACCAGCGCAATCGGCACGTTCGCATTGATAGAGGAGCTTCCGACCGCGATTTCCCTGCGTTCCTTCAATGTCGCCCGCGCGGGGGATGGAGTGGATATCCGGTGGGTGACGACCTCCGAGACCGATAACTGGGGCTTCCGGATCTTGAGAGGACCGTCGCCCGAAGGCCCGTTCGAGACGTTGAACGCCGAGCTGATACCGGCCCTTGGCGGCCCGGGTCTGGATATGAATTATCACTTCACGGATTACTCGGCGCCGGCGGGTCAGGATTACTACTACCGCCTGCAGGATGTCGATATCAGAGGATTGATCAGCGAGCACAACGTGGTGGCGCTGCGCGACGTCTCAACCCGGACAACGAGTCTGGCACGTACGTCCTCCTCGGTTACCGGGGCGTCAACGACGAATTCAGGGGGGAATCGTGATGCTCAGGTCGCCGCCTCATCCCAATCCGGGGCTTTGGTCCTGCCGGTGGAATCGGTGGCCCACGAGGAGCCCTTAGGAGTCTCGTCACAGATCCTCGAAACGGATCAATCTGCAACGGTCCTGGCGGTGCAGGCAGGATCTCCCGTACGTTATGAGCCTGCCACTACCGTCGAGGCGGGTCGTCCTATGGCGCTGGGCGAGGTGCTTGCTCCGCCTGTCGGCAGTGAAATCCGCGCTGCTGCTGCGGAAGCACCCGGTGATATCGAATCGGCCTTCGATTTCGAGGTCGATATCGCCGATGCGAAGGGTAACCATATCCTTGTCAAACGGGACGAAGACACAGCGAACGACGGCGAGTTTATCGTCAGCCGGGAGGAGGGCGGAAGCTACCGGCTCGATTGGCGGGTGCGTGACCTCAAACAGGTCCAAGGATTTGCCGTCTATCGTCGCGAGGGCACATCGGCCGGCCATCAGGTTTCCGGGGACTTCGAGAAGATCGTCGGATTCATTCCCAACTACGGACAAGGCGACCACCATGCCTATCGCTACACCTTCGTCGACCGTTCCGCAAACGCCGACACGGTTTACGACTACGAGGTCCGGGTGATCGAATGGGGCTTGGGCGCGAGGGATGGCGCGGTGTTGCGGACCAAACTCGCCGCTAATCTCTGAGCCTCGCGAAAACTAGGCGTTTGCGTTCGCAAACGCCGCATTCGGGTATCCCATTGGCCTGATCAAGAATGCTATGCTGCTTGCTCCCCTCATCAATTCAGGAGCAAGCGGTCATCATGATCATCGGCGTACCCAAAGAGATCAAACCCCAGGAGTACCGGGTCGGATTGACGCCCGCCAATGTCGCGGAACTTGTCGGCCTCGGTCACTCTGTCCTGGTCGAACATGACGCCGGTGTGCATGTCGGTTTTTCCGATGAGGCATACGTGGCCTCCGGCGCCCGAATCGCGGTGGATCCTGCGGAGGCGTATTCGGCCGAACTCGTGGTCAAGGTCAAGGAACCCCAGGCGCCCGAGATTCCGTTGCTTCGGGACGGACAAATCCTGTTTTCCTATCTCCATCTTGCACCCGAACCGGCGCTGACCCAGGGACTTTTGGAACGCGGCGTCGTCGGCATCGCGTATGAGACCGTGGAAGATCGCAACGGCCATCGGCCCTTGTTGATCCCGATGAGTGAGCTCGCCGGCCGTATCGCAACCCAAGCCGGCGCGACGGCCCTGCAGATGGAATACGGAGGCCGTGGCGTGCTGCTCGGCGGCGTTCCCGGCGTACCGCCTGCAAATGTCGTCGTTGTCGGCGGCGGAATCGTCGGTTTGCAGGCGGCGCGGGTTGCGATGGGCATGGGCGCCGAGATCACGATCCTCGATATCAGCCACGATCGGCTGCGCTATCTGGACGAAGTTTACGGACCGCGGCTCAAGACCGTCTATTCCGGCGCCGGAGCCCTTCGCGAATATATCGTGGGGGCGGACCTCGTTGTCGCGGCTGCGTTGCGCTCGGGCTACAGAAGCCCCGTCTTGATCGATGCCGGCATGGTCCGGGACATGAAGCCCGGCAGCGTCATCGTCGACGTCGCCATCGATCAGGGCGGTTGCGTCGAGACGTCCCGGCCGACCACGCATCATGCGCCGACCTTCATCGAACACGAGGTGGTACATTATTGCGTGGCCAACATGCCGAGCGCATGCGCCCGGACGGCGACGATGGCCTTGACCAACGCGACGCTGCCGTACGTGCGTCTGCTCGCCGACCTGGGTTATCAGCATGCTCTTTCCGCCGACTCCGGTTTCGCGATGGGCCTCAATGTCTATCGCGGACACATCACCAACGAGGGGGTGGCCGAGTCGCTGGGGCAGGGTTGGAAACGTCCCGAGGAGATCTTCTGACCCGGCCTCGGAAAGCCGCCTGGAACAGCGTGTGAAATTTCATTTTCGGACTGGGGTCCGTCGACGGGATGGGGTATACTCGCCCGATTATGAAGGTTTATGGTGGCCCGCTGCGGTCCCCCCGCAACGATAGGTTGTAAACCCCGTCAGGCCCGGAAGGGAGCAGCGGTAGCAGCTGATTCGGGTGCCGGGGTGTGGCGGCTGCGGGTCGCCTCCCTCTTGGCTGGCCACGCTGCCCGTGGCGACGAGTTGTTTCATGAGCTATCACGTTCTAGCACGAAAATGGCGACCCAGGGTTTTTGCTGATGTTGCGGGGCAAAGTCACGTCCTGCAGGCCCTGATCAACGCCCTCAATACCCAGCGGCTTCATCACGCCTATCTCTTCACCGGCACGCGCGGTGTCGGTAAGACGACGCTTGCGCGCATCTTCGCCAAGTCCCTCAATTGCGAGCAGGGCATCAGTGCGGAGCCGTGCGGCGTGTGTTCATCGTGCCGTGAGATGGACGAGGGCCGTTTTATCGATCTGATCGAGGTCGACGCGGCATCCCGGACCAAGGTCGAGGACACCCGTGAGCTGCTCGACAACGTCCAATACGCGCCCACGCGCGGGCGCTACAAGGTGTACCTGATCGACGAGGTGCACATGCTCTCGAAGAGCAGCTTCAACGCCTTGCTCAAGACGCTCGAAGAGCCGCCGCCCAACATCATGTTTCTGCTCGCGACGACTGACCCGCAGAAGCTGCCCGTGACGGTCCTGTCCCGATGCCTGCAATTCAACCTGCGCCGATTGCCCGTGGACATGATCCAGGGATATCTGCGTCAGATCGTGGACAAGGAATCGGTCGAGTCCGACGACGACAGCCTGCTGGCTATCGCCCGTTCCGCCGACGGCAGTATGCGCGATGCCTTGAGTCTGCTCGATCAGGCGCTGGCCTTCGGCGGCGGCAGCCTCACGATCGCGAGCGTACGGCGTATGCTCGGCACGATCGACGACGGCACCATGAGCGCGATTCTTCACGCCCTGGCGGACCACGACGCCAAGGCGCTGCTCGCCGGCGTCGCGGAGCTTGCCGAGCGCAAGGATTCCTTTTCCGGTGATTTCTCCCGGCTCCTGGACGATTTGCTGGCCCAGTTGCACCGGATCGCGCTGGCCCAGGTTGTGCCGACCAGTAACGATGTGGCCGACGAACAATACGAACTGATCCGAGAGATGGCGGAGCGCATGTCTCAGGAAGACGTCCAGCTCTATTACCAGATCGGACTCATCGGACGCCGGGACCTTTCCCTGTCTCCGGACCCGAGAATGGGTGTCGAGATGGCACTGCTCCGAATGCTCGCGTTCCGTCCCATCGATGCCGGCATGCAATCATCTGTTTCCTCCGGACGCAATACGGATACCGCCGCGCCGGTTAGCCGACCGGCACCGGCCGCCGTCCGGGAGAGAACGCCTGGCCCAACGGCGTCCGTCGCTCGTGAGGAGCTGGGCGTTTATGATCGGCAGCCCGAGCGCGACAGAGCGGAACCGCCCGCCGACCGGGCCGCGCAAACCTCCCCGGTCCCCGGTGTACCGGGAGATGAATGGTCTCGGATCATTCCACGGCTCGGCCTCACGGGTTTGAGTATGATGGTTGCCAGTCATTGCGTGATCGAATCGCGCAACGACAAGGAACTCGTCCTGTGTCTGGAGAGCGCTCAGGCGCATTTGCTCAATCCTTCGCTGCAGCAGCGGCTCGAGGAGCGCATCCAGACGTATTTCGGGAGTCCGTTGAAACTCGTCGTCAAGACCGGCGTCACCGCTACCGAAACGCCCGCATCCCGGCAAAAGCGGGAGGCCGACGAGCGCATGCGCCAGGCGGAGGCCTCGATCATGTCGGATCAGGGCGTCCGCAGTCTGCAGGAGGCGTTTAACGCGCAGGTCGTCAACGACTCGATCCAACCCGTGGATCAGGCTTGAAGCCGGATGTGATCCACCGTAGGCATTTCCAGGCCCGTCCCAAGCGGACGAATGGCCGCGATAACAACCCAATAGTCTAGAGAGGAGAATCACCAATGAAGGGTGCGCTTGGCAATATCATGAAACAGGCCCAAAAGATGCAAGCCGAGATGGAAAAGGCACAGGCCGAACTCGCCGAAATGGAAGTGACCGGTCAGTCCGGCGGCGGGTTGGTCAGCGTAGTCATGACCGGCCGTCACGAACTGCGCCGGGTCTCCATCGACGACAGCCTGATGTCCGACGACAAAGAGATGCTCGAGGATCTCATTACGGCTGCCGTCAACGATGCCGTGCACCGTATCGACTCGGAAACCAAGGAAAAGATGGGTAGCGTTACGAGCGGCCTGCCGCTGCCTCCGGGCATGAAACTGCCGTTCTAAGTCAGTTCGATGTCCGGCGGTTCACTGATCGATCAACTCGTTTTGGCACTACGGTGCCTGCCCGGCGTTGGGCCGAAGTCGGCCCAACGCATGGCCTATCACTTGCTCGAACGGGATCGTGACGGCGCCCGTCGGCTTGCCCGTCAGTTGCAAGCCGCTGCCGACCAGGTAGGACACTGCGCGCATTGCCGTACGTTGACCGAGACCGAGGTGTGTCGCCTGTGCGCCGATGTGACCCGTGACGAGAGCCTGCTTTGCGTCGTCGAGTCTCCGACGGACGTTCAGGCCATTGAGCAGTCCACGAGCTACCGGGGCCGTTATTTCGTGCTCATGGGACATCTGTCCCCGCTTGACGGCATTGGTCCCGAGGACATCGGTCTCGATCTTTTGGCTGATCGCGTCGGCAACGGCTTGATTCAGGAAGTCATTCTGGCGACCAATCCGACGGTCGAGGGCGAGGCGACCGCCCATTTCATCGCCGATCTGGCGCGTCGCGCGGGTATCAAAGCCAGTCGGATCGCCTATGGCGTCCCGTTTGGCGGAGAACTCGAATACGTCAACTCCGGGACGATTTCACACGCCATCAGCGGGCGCAGGGAGTTCAATCTTTAAGGAGCCTTCCCCATGAAGGTCTCGAATTCCTCTGAACCCGTATCACCCAGAATCACGAGGGTTACGAAGTGTTGTTGAGCGAAATACCGGGTACGGTCATCTTCGCAGCCGCGACCTATTTGATCATGGTCGCGGCCTTTTACCTCAGCAAGGCCCGCCGCCTGCACATGATCGTCATGGCGGTCATCATCGTTATCGATGCCGCATTCCCGATCTATCTGGTTTTGACCCACGACTGGTGGAAACGGCTGATCATCGACGGCGAGATTCTGTCATTTATGCTTTGGATGCACCTGATCCTGGTGCTGACGCTCTATATGTTCTACGGACTCCAGATTTCCGCCGCGCGTCGAATGCTTCGGGGGGAAGGGACGGGACGGGACGATCATCGTCGCCAGGCGATGGGCATCCTGATCGTCCGGGCGCTGGTGATCATTACCGGCGCCTTGTTCGCAAAGTAAAACCTTCTTAAAACGACTGCGTTTTGAAGAAATCTTAGCCCGCTTTTTGGGTGGGCATCGTGAACACCTTGCAGCCTTCCGAAGCGGGATATTCATCGTTCAAGGCATTGGCCAGCATGGTCATCATGGTGGTCAGCACCGTTTCGGTAATTAAATCCGCATGAACGTGATAGTAGTGCAACAGGCACGACACCTTCTCGTGCAGGCCGTTGCGCTGGCGGTAGTTGAAATCGGTCCAGGCGAGAATGGGCAGGTCATACAAAGTCCGGTCCACGCAAACCCAAGAGCGGGAATCGATGATCAGGTCCATGCCTCTCAGTCCCGGCAACGGGAGTCGAATCGGCCCACCGAGTCTCAACAGGCCCAATCTGACCTGATTGTAGCGCTGACCTTCGATGTAGGTGGATTCGGTGCGCAGCTTTGGGACGTCGTCGATATGGGTTTTCATGAAGTGCGTTCCTGATATTAAGGGATGGTCTGAATAATTACCGTTTTCTCTGCCTCATTCGCCATCGCGAGCTAAATGAGTTCAGCAGTGAATCGTTTTTCTCTGTAAATAGCCTTTCGATTGGCTATTTCCAGAGATTCAGGCGCAACTCGCCTGTCAA
>WGNS01000096.1 GCA_016124415.1 Gammaproteobacteria bacterium
GAGCGCGGACTCGGCCGTCGATGTCTGCTGGCAGGCGGCAATAAACGCCGAGAGTTCGGTATTGCCCTCGGCGGCGCGGCGCGCCAACGGATGTTCGGCCGCGATGGCGACGTAGCTGACGCCCATCAGCGTGTCCGCACGGGTCGTATAGACGGTCAACGGTTCATTGGCACCCTCGACCGCGAAATCGATCGACACGCCCTCGGAACGGCCGATCCAATGCTTTTGCATGGTTCGAACCTGCTCAGGCCAGCCCTCCAGCGTCTCAAGGTCGGACAACAGTTCGTCGGCGTATCCGGTGATGCGCATGAACCACTGGGCGATCTCGCGCCGTTCGACAGGCGTGTCGCAGCGCCAGCAGCAACCGTCGACGACCTGTTCGTTGGCCAGCACGGTCTCATCGTTCGGGCACCAGTTGACGGGCGAAGTCTTGCGATAGACGAGCCCCTTGTCCAGCAATTTCAGGAAGAACCACTGCTCCCAACGATAATATTCAGGCTCGCAGGTCGCGAGTTCCCGCTCCCAGTCGTAGGCGAACCCGAGGCGCTTGAGCTGATTGCGCATATAATCGATGTTGTCGTGCGTCCAACCCGCCGGCGGCACGCCCTGCTTGATGGCCGCGTTTTCGGCAGGCAGACCGAATGCGTCCCACCCCATGGGCTGAAGGACGTTCTTGCCTTGCATGCGCTGAAAGCGCGCGATGACGTCGCCAAGCGTGTAATTGCGGACGTGCCCCATGTGCAAGCGGCCGCTCGGATAGGGGAACATGGCCAGACAGTAGAACTTTTCCCGATCGGGATCCTCGACGGCGCGAAATACTCTGGCCTCGTCCCAAGCCGCCTGGATCTCGGCCTCGATCTGTTGTGGTTGATATTCTGATGGTGTCGCCATTGTCGCCGGACTCGCCTCGCTCCCGTATTCGTTGATTCAGCCATGAGCATCACATATCGCAAAAAACGCCCCCGGTGGTGCAGCGCCTGGAGGAATCTGCCGAAAAACCAGGATGTACGCCCAAGACGTACGAGCGGATTTCGCTACCGTTCCGATACGGCGATACGCCCATCGGCGCGTAATTTCAACTTGTGATCGCTATCAAAGGCGCTCATTATTGCATAGTGTGGATAGAGATTCAGAGGGGAACATTTATGGCACCGCAAAATACGCATTCGCACGATCAGGACGATAAACTCACCCGTATCTACGACCGCATGATGGAACGCGTCAAACAAGCCTGGGAACAGGACATCGGCCAAACGACGCTGGGCCAACTCATCGAGGGCGCCAAGGAAAAGGCGGTGGCGCTCGGAGAGGTCACGCAGCAGGAAGCGGAGCGCATCGGCCAGTTTCTGCGCAGGGATCTCGAGGATGCCGCCGCGTTCATGAACAATGAAAAAACCAAGGAGTTCGTGGATTGGCTGCGCTTCGACATCGAGCGCGTCGAAAGCCGGATATTCGAGCTGTTCCAGTCAGTGGCCGACAAGACCAAACTCGAGTTTCTCCGCCTCCAGGAACGCGCCCGTCACGCCGCCGACTACAACACCGGAGAAATCACGGGCATCGGAACCTTGCACTGCAGCAGCTGCGGACAGACCATGCACTTCCACAAAACGACGCGCATTCCGCCTTGCCCAAAGTGCCACGGCACCAGTTTTACCCGGTACCACGACGGTAAGCAGGACTAAAAACCCGTCCGAATTAGAAGAGGATCGCAACCTCGGGGCAACCAGCCGGTCTCCCCGACGAGACGCACCGTCCTCGGGAGGCCGCTCGATCACTTGCCCTTGACAGCCTTCCGAGCCAACTGTGCTTCGGGTCATTAAAGGCAGAGAAGAGATGCCTATTGCCACCGTGATCGTCGATCGTCGACCCGATGCATGTCTCTCAAGCGGATCTTGGCTGAGATAGCCTCAACACGAACCGATCGCCATGAGCCGTACCGGCGTGACGGCGGAATTCTTGCGATTTTCTATGGGTTGCCAGGCTGCCCGGACAGTTGTGGCGCTTGTTCCACTTCACCACTCAACCTTTTCTGGATCGCTGAAACGAAACGATTGTGATAGTACGAATCTCCCGAACCCGAGATGCAACATTCCGGAACCCTCGTGATCAGTGAGAGCCCGAACAAGGCCAGGAAAAAAAGAGTGCCCAGCGCCCGTGGACTGGTAAACCGCTCGAAAAACGCGGGCAGGCGACGGATTTCCACGAACAATCCGCCGACGACCATTGTCGACGACACGATGAAAATCCCGACCACCCACCGCCCCCAATCCCCCCCCATGGCAAACAAGGGCAGAAATGAGGAAACGACGGCGACGAAGGTCGTATTGAAACCTCGATCCCGATACGCCTCGGCCGGGGCCTTACCGGAAACGGCCGCAAACAAATACCCCACAATCAGATAAACCATCAAGAGCGCGAACAAATTGTACATCCCCATGCCGGAAGCCAAGGTTATGACGGCCAAGGCCACTTCCTTGAAAACCGACCAACCAATCGCCGAGATGCCGCCATGGAGGCCGTTCGGATCGGCCAGCCCCTGCGCGGCAGGCGACAACGACGACCAGATGAGTGTGCTTTGCTCGACGCTCCCCTTGAACCAGGATAGCGCTACGAACAGCAATAGATTCTGCGCGACGAACGCGCGCAAAATCCAGCGGGTCGCTCCTTCCGAGAGGTAGTGGCTCACCACGGCCCTCGCCAGCAGGAAAAAATAGAGCAGGCAAAAGAATGGATAAGCTTCGTGTATGAACGGCAGGATCAGGGAGGACACACCGATCAAACCCAGGATCCCCCAGGCCGTCGAATGGCGTGGATTCCGCCGCCAGGTGAGATAGAGCAAAGCACTTCCGAGGATGGCAAGATAAAATAATACTTCTTTCCGGTAGTAAAACTGGTTGGATAAGGCCATCCAGAAATAACCCGTCGGCGCGAGCGCATAAAGCAGCGCTGCTTTGACATCAGTGGTACCGATGCGCAACGCGACCGCGGCCAACAAAACGACCAAGGCGCTGCCGAGCAGAAAAACCAAGCAGTTGATCCAATAGATCTCGTACCCGAAGCCGAGCCTGTGGATGAGTTCTCCTGCCAAGCCTCGCCGGATGAAACCCGACTGATAATTAATCAACCATTCGAAAAAGGCCCAATTATTCCAGTCGAGAGCGTCGATAGAGGCAAGCGTGTGTAAGCCAATCAAGATGATCGAGACCATCGCGAGCGCGATAATGCCGCCGCGAACAAGCAAGCTGGAAGATGCGCTATTCACGAATGGCCCCTGAGCAGAAAATCCAAGTCGATTAAGACGCTTTCGCGTAGGAGCGATTCTCTCAAAAAAGGGTGAAGCCGTATATGGTGTGCCGCTATTCGGATCGGGGAGATGAAGCCCGGCAAGTTTACGACTGACAATCGAACCGGGACTTTCAATAATGAAGGCCCCCGATCTTCGCCGCATAGCGAAGATCGGGGGCCGTTACGACATCTAGTGCACGACCGCGAGGCCGTACGGACCTTCTTCCGACTGATAGGGCGAACCCGGCAGATAACTGAGACCACCCGTGATCGGGTCGATCTGGAATGCCGTAATGGTCGCCTGGCCGTTATCGGCGACGTAAACGAAGCGGTCACTCGGGTCGACCACCACCGCGTAGGGGAACCAACCGGTCTTGTAGGGCGAACCCTGAATCTCGGTCAACTTGCCCGTCATCTTGTCGCGGCGGAATGCCGTCAGGTCGTGACTTCCCCAATTGGCGACATAGACGAAACGGTTGCTCGGATCCACCGTGACCGAATAGGGTTGTGCGCCGGCAAGATAAGGAGATCCGGCAACCTCAGTCAGGTGTCCGTCGGCCGGCTGAATCTCAAACACAGAAACCGTCGTTGAGCCGTAGTTGGCGACGTAGACGAAACGGTCGTCCGGAGAGACGGAAATGTAGATCGGATGTTCGTCGACAGGGACCGTCTGCAACCGCGTCAACGCCCCCGTATTACCGTCAAGCGCATATTCGCTGACCGAATTGTCGTTGTAATTCGAAACAAAGACGAAGCGACCGCTGGGCGCTACCGTCACCGAAAGGGGATGGTTGCCTGTGGCGGCGGACTCATGCGCGTCCGCAAGGCTTCCGGTCTGGGGATCCATATTGAATACCCGTATCCGCGCATCATCCTCGTTCGCGACAAGGGCAAAACGGTCGTCCGGCGTGATCACGATAGAGTCGGGGTAGCGACCGACGGAAAACGGCGAACCCTTGATGGCCTGCAAGGAGCCGTTCTTCGGATCCACGCGATAGGCCGAGACCGATGCCGATCCCTGGTTGGTGGCGTACACGTAATGGTTGTCGGGCGACATCGTGATCGCGATCGGAAACGAACCTGACTTGAAAGGTACGCCCGGCAGAGGTTTCAGGACCCCCCGTTCCAGATCGATCCGGAATCCCGAGACGTTCTGCGCGGTCTGGTTGGCCGCATAGAGATACTCACCTTTGACGTCCGGCTTTGCCCAAACCGGCAGTACCGTCAAAAGTCCGATCAGGACAAAAAACAACTCCCTAACGACGTTTGTCATCCGCGGCATGTCTTCCTCCTCACTGTGATTATTACTTTGGGATACTCCCCGCTGGCCCTGCAAAAACGCTTATCCTAGCACGGTGATCGGACACCGAAAAATCAAGAGACGCGCTGCGTTTCCTCCTCGTCTCCCACCGCATTCGCACGTCCGGAAATACGGGCGACGGTCGTTTCGATCCAACGCTCCACTTCCTCGTTGATGTCGCCGGCCGAACGTCCCTCGGTCCGGATCACGGGACCGATAACCATACGAACCACACCGGGGTGCTTTAGAAACCCTCGGCGGGGCCAAAATTCTCCAGCGTTATGTGCCACCGGAACGACCGGATAGCCGGACTTGGCGGCGAGCATGGCGCCGCCGATGCCGTAACGCCCCTTGTGGCCGGGCGCAACCCGGGTCCCCTCGGGAAAAATCACGACCCAGCGACCTTTCGCCAACCGTTCCCGCCCCTGATCCACAAGCTGCTTAATCGCAACCTTGCCGGCTGCCCGATCAATCGCAATCGGCTCGAGCATCGCCAGTCCCCAACCGAAAAAAGGCACACGCAACAACTCGCGCTTCAAGACCCAGATCTGCGGCGGAAACACCCGTTGCAGCGCCAGCGTCTCCCAAGCGGATTGGTGCTTGCACATGATGATGGCCGCCTCATGCGGAATATGTTCTCTACCCTCGACCTCGAAGGTCAGGCCGCAGGTCACGCCCATCCACCAAAGATTGAAACGGGCCCACTGACTGATGCAGGCATAGCGCACGGAAAACGGGAATGGAAAGGTCAAGAGTGCGAAAGGCCCCATGATGAGCGTGCTGAGCCAGCTGCCCAGCGCATAGAGCGAGGACCGAAAGAACAGTATCAAGACTCCTCCCGCAAATAATCTTCTACCCAGGCCGCCAGGTCGTCATAGACCTTCAGCCCTTTGGGCATACCGGGACCCTTTTCCGCAGCCTCACCACGCCCTGTACGGACCAGAACCGGATGTGCGCCGGCCGACTGCGCGGCCTGAACCGCATCAGAGGAATCCGCGACGACGGGAATGGCATCGAGATTGATCCGCAAACGGTCGTGAATCTCGTTGAACAAACCGGGCGCCGGGAAACGACACCCGCACCCTTCACCCAAGCCGTGAGGGCAGTAGAAGATTGCATCAATACGGGCGCCCTCGCTCGCGGCCTCCATGTTCATGCGCTCATGAATCAGGTTCAAGTGCCCGCTGATCAGGCTGCCGTCGGCAATCCCGGGCTGCATCGTCGTGACGACGATGTGATATCCCGCCCGCGTCAACCGCCCCATCGCCTCAAGACTGCCCGGGATCGGCGCCCATTCGTCGGGCGACTGCACGCCGTGCGGACACACCTCGTTGATGACGCCGTCGCGGACGAGGATCACAAGCCGCTTTATGGATAGATCCATGGCCTCTCCCCTTTAATTCACAGCACTCCCAAACGCGCTCAGCCGGCCTGCTGCAGAGCGGAAATATCCGCGACCTGAAGAAACATGTTCGACAATGCCTGAAGCTGCGCCAAACGGTTCAAACGGAGTCCGGCGTCGTCAGCCATGACCATGACGGCCTCGAAATAAGCGTCGACAGGTCTATGCAATCCCGCCAACAGCTCGAGCACGTCGCCGTATCGCCCCTGATCAAGCAGAGGCTTGACACGATCTTCCATCCCGGACATCGCCTCGGCGAGTCCCTGTTCGGCCATTTCACGCAGCAGATCCGCGTCAACCTGTTCCGGGATCGTCTCGCCGGATTTGCGCAGGATATTGCGGATACGCTTGTTCGCCTGAGCCAGACCGGCCGCTTCGGGCAGGTTTCTAAAGGAAGAAACCGCATGCACGCGGGCCGCGAAATCGGAAGGCACCGTGGGCCGGCAAAGGCGAACCGCCTCAAAGACATCGGGATCCACACCTTGATCGGCGAAATAGGCGCGCAAACGATCGATCATGAATTCGAAGATCGTCTCACGAACCTCGTTCGCGACGGCCATACCCTGCTTCTCGTAGGCGCCGGCGGCCACATCGATCAGTGAGACGAGATCCAGCGGCAATTTATCCTCGACCATCATGCGCAGGATTCCAAGCGCCGAGCGCCGCAACGCGAACGGGTCACGATCACCCGTAGGGGCCTGCCCGATCGCGAAGATTCCAACGAGCGTGTCGAGCTTGTCGGCAATGGCCAACGCGCGGCCGGTGTTCGATGTCGGCAGGTCGTCGCCGGCGAAACGCGGTCGGTATTGTTCCTCCAGCGCCTGAGCCACCGCTTCCGGCTCGCCGTCGTGGCGAGCGTAGTAGCGGCCCATAATGCCCTGCAACTCGGGGAACTCGCCGACCATGCCGCTCAGCAGGTCGCATTTGGCAAGCACTGCCGCCCGCCGGGCGGCCTCGGCATCGTCGCCGAGCGCCTCCGCGATATGCGCGGCCAAAACGACGAGACGGTCCGACTTGTCGTGCAAGGTGCCCAGCTCCTTCTGGAACAGTACGCGCTTGAGCGCATCAACATGGTCGGCGAGCGGCCGGGCGCAATCCTGCTGCCAAAAGAAAGCGGCATCGGCGAGACGGGGGCGAATGACCCGCTCGTTGCCGCTGCGCACGACGTCCGGATTGCGGCTCTCGATATTGCTGATCGTCACGAAAGCCGGCATCAGGTCGCCCGCGTTCGATACGACGTGAAAATACTTCTGATGCCCCTTCATGGCCGAGACCAGCGCCTCGTGCGGGACATCGAGAAAACGCTCCTCGAAGCTGCCGACGACGGCCAGCGGCCACTCGTTCATGCCGGTCACTTCGTCGAGCAGCGCGGGATCGATGACGGCTCGCCCGCCGAGCTCGGCGGCACGGGCTTCGACCTGATCCCGGATCCGCTCGCGACGCACGGCGAAACTCGGCATCACGTGCCCCTGAGCCTCCAGTACAGTCGGATAGTCGTCGGCATGAGCCAAGGACAGCGCTCCCGGCGCGTGGAAACGGTGGCCGTAGGTCGTCCGATCGGACGTCAGATTGAAGATCGAGAACGGGACGACTTCGCCCCCGAACAACAACACAAGCCAATGCACGGGACGAACGAACTGCTCGTCGAGCGCACCCCAGCGCATGCGTTTCGGGATCGGAAGGCGTTCCAGGGCGGTCGACAGCAGGCCCGGCAATATCTCCACGACCGTCTGTCCTTTCTGCTGGAAACGATGTACGAGCCAGGTTCCCTTCGGGGTCTCCACGCGCTCGAGGTCTGCGGGATCCACGCCGCAGGATCGTGCAAAACCGAGCACGGCGGGTTTTGGATTGCCTTGCGCATCAAAAGCCGCCTGCAACGCGGGACCTTTGCGCTCCACCTCACGATCCGCCTGAGCGCCGGAGAGCTCCTTGACCATAACGGCCAAGCGACGAGGCGTGGCATAGACCTCAACGGCGCCATGCTCAAGCCCCGCCTTGTCGAGTCCGTCCACGATTTCCGACTTGAGCGCCTCGCTCAGACGGAACAACGCCTTGGGCGGCAGCTCTTCGCTACCGAGTTCGAACAACAACGTGCGCCGATCGCTCATTGGCCTGCCTCCTTGCCGGAGACGCTTTGGCACATCGGGAACCCTAGCGCCTCTCGGCGCTCGTAATAGGCCGTCGCGACGGCCTGCGCCATGGCCCGAACGCGACCGATGTAACGCGCCCGTTCGGTCACGCTGATCGCATGACGGGCATCGAGCAGATTAAAGCGGTGAGAGGCCTTGAGCACCTGCTCATAGGCCGCCAGGGGAAGGCCGGCCTCGATCAGGTGGCGATTTTCCGTCTCGCAGAGATCGAATCCGGTAAACAGATCTTCCACGGGGGCGTGTTCGAAGTTGTAGGCCGACATCTCGACCTCGTTCTGATGAAAGACGTCGCCGTAGGTCACACGCCCCAGGGGGCCATCGGCCCAGACCAGGTCGTAGACGCTCTCGACGCCTTGAAGATACATGGCGATACGCTCGAGACCGTAGGTGATCTCGCCGGTCACGGGACGGCAGTCGAGACCGCCGACCTGTTGAAAATAGGTGAACTGCGTGACCTCCATGCCGTTGAGCCAAACCTCCCACCCCAGGCCCCAGGCGCCCAACGTGGGCGATTCCCAGTCGTCCTCGATAAAGCGGATATCGTAGGTCAGCGGATCGATGCCGAGCGCGCGCAACGACCCCAGGTAGAGCTCCTGGATCTCCAGCGGCGACGGTTTGATGACGACTTGAAGCTGATAATAGTGCTGCAGTCGATTGGGGTTCTCGCCGTAGCGTCCGTCCGTCGGACGCCTGGACGGCTGCACATAGACTGCGGCCCATGGCTCGGGGCCGACGGCACGCAGAAACGTCGCCGGGTGGAAAGTCCCTGCGCCGACTTCCATATCGTACGGCTGCAGCATCACGCAGCCCTGCTCGATCCAATATTGCTGAAGCGCCAGTATGAGCCCCTGGAAGGTCTTGATATCGGTGTTCACAATCTTAACGAAGTCGCTGTGGTGATAAAGTCAGCGAGTATACCCGCCCTCGCTCTCAGGAAAAAGCGCCCGGCTCGTAGATTGCATGGTATCCCATGATTCAACCCGTTCGCGCTCTTGGCCGATGAATGAAACAAGGCCTCGCGTAAGAGAGGCTTAATTCGGATAAGTCTGAGTACGTTAAAATATTCGCTCAAGGCATACAAATAAGGGTCAACGATGCCGGACTCATGTCGCAGTCGCAACAAAATGCGTGCGGATGCAACAACCATGGGAGATATATCATGACCGATCTGATCCTGAATCCGACCTCAACGGCCCAGTGGCTGGCGCTCGTCAGCGAGTCGGAAACCGTCACCGGCTGCCATCTCGACGAAGACTCGGAAAGCTATCTGGTCTTCCTGCTCATGCGTCATACCGGAAAGGACCAGCTTACCTCTCAGATCGTCGGCCGCGATTTCCTGCGAGGCTTGAATCTGCCATCTCACAGTCGGCAACAGCAGCTTCAGGATGTCGGCGACCACTGCCTGCTGTTCTCGGGCCTGTTTCCCCAACAGGCGGAGCGCCGGCGTGTCAGCCTGAGCTATTTCGTTGATCTGGGCCGTACGGCCTATCTTGAAATTGCCGAGGGATGCCAGCTTGCGCGTAGCGGCCTAAAAGACATGTTCACCCATTTGTCCCATGATTTCGTCGCGCTCATGGACGTGCTCCAGGGCATCCGGACGATCGGAGGACAATCCTGCCTTCGTCCGATCGAGGCCTATGACCTATGGAACGACACCGGCAGCAAGCAGGCATACGAAGCGCTGACGCGGTTGGGCGGCAACGCCACGACCGGGGTCTACACCGGTCTTACGACAAGAGACAGAATCCACTGACGATACCGCCCAGCGTTGGCCCCGCTCCAAGCAGGCAGCGTTGTTCCTTAACCACTACGTCAGGAACTTGCGGTATCCTTGGATGTCTTTATCTACAGTTGTCGGTGGTTATTGGCTCGTTGCACACCGACCCTCGCTGGGGGGCTATTGATATTGCGTCGCTTACGCATCGCACCAAACCGAACATTTAACTCTAAAATATTTCATTAACTTACTGTATACAATCAAATATTGTAAATGTCTTCCCTCCGATCACTGAACAAGCATCTTAGCGCCGCACTGCTCTTCGGGCCGGTCATCGCGCTATTGACGGCCTGCGGCCCTACGGGTAACCGGCTGAATATCGGCGTGATCAACGACCCCAGGACCCAGTTCGACCCCAACTCCACGACCGGTAACCAAGGAACCGTCGTCCCGACCAATCCCGGCGCCAACGCCTCGGTCGTCGACCCTTCGCTGACGGTGCCCTCGACCGGAGGCGGCGGTACCAACACGAGCAGCAACTCGAACCAGCAGACGAGTGGCAGCGCTGTCCCCGGAGGGGTCTTTTCGTTAAGCGCATCCGGCACCGCAAGTATCGCGTCGTCGCCAAGCTGGATGATTACCATAGGCGCGGACGGCGGTTTTGTCCTTCGCCATCGGGCCGCGCCCTACGGCGCTGTAGACCTTCAGCTGAACGGCACACGAACCATTCAAGCCGATGGCTCGCTCGTATTCACTGTGCTGGACAGGCAAGGCGAAGCCCTCCCTGATATCCGAAGCGGCACGACCATCCTCGGTGTCGTGTGGACCAACCACCTTATCGTACTCGGCGGAAGCAGTCTGTCCGGCCGGGGCATGATCGCGCTATCCGTCGACGCAAACTGCCCTAGCGCGGATATCGACGGTATCTGGCTCGATAACACGGAAACCGATCGATCACTTACCGCAGGCACGTTGAACTATACGACGTCGATGGCAGCAGCCGCTCAAACGGTTGCCATCGACACGCTGACAGGACAAGCGTTGCCGGGACGGAGTTTTACAAACGGCGCGTGCGGAACGGAGTCAGTGCTTGGCCTCATGAGCGCATCTCCTGTCGGCAACACTGCATACGTCAGCCTGTCGTCAGCCGGAGTGGGCGTGCTGAGCGACGGAACGACCGAGGCGCTCACCCTGCCGATGCCCACGCCCTTGACGCTCGGTGCGCTGACGGGAGATTTCGTCGCACTAAGCGGCGCTTCAAACAACGACGCCGTCGTGAGCTTCCACTGTAACGATCTGGGCCAATGCTCGGCTGATGAGCCATCGGCGATACAACTATACGCGCTAAACCCCATCGCAAACGGTACCGCCACCGGCCAATACATCGGACCGGACGGTATTGCCTCTCCCATAGCCTGTATTTCGGCCGTCTCCGAACCGCAGCTCGCACGCGTCGACCTGCTGAGCTGCCGCACCGCTTCCGCATTGCCCGAAAATATCGTGCTCGTTCGTAAAACTGCGCCCTAGCCATCTCACGACAAAACCGGATATGATCCGTTCCTCCGCATCTGATAGGATGCGGGGTTTCCACTTCGGTTCGATACATTGACCTCCACGCAAACACGAAAGGCCGTTTCCTTGATCTCCGGCGGGCTCGACTCCATGCTCGCCACCCGCGTCATACAGGAACAGGGCATCCACGTCGAAGGCATCAATTTTTTTACGGGTTTCTGCGTCGAGGGCCACACTCACGCCATTCGCCGTCAGGATCAGAAAAAGCAGAAACGCAACAACGCCCTCTGGGTTGCCGAACAGCTCGGCATCAAACTGCATATCATCGATGTCATCGAGGAATACAAGGACATCGTCATCAACCCCAAGCACGGCTACGGTTCCAATCTGAACCCCTGCCTCGACTGCAAGGGGTTCATGGTCAAGAAGGCCCATGAATGGGCCGTGGAAAACGGCTTCGATTTCATTATCACGGGCGAGGTAGTCGGCCAACGGCCGATGTCGCAACGCCGGGACACCATGCCCGTGATCGCTCGCGAATCCGGTGCGAACGACCTGCTGGTGCGACCGCTGTCCGCAAAAATACTGCCGCCGACCCTGCCTGAACGTGAGGGCTGGATCGACCGCGAGGCGCTGTTCGATTTCAACGGCCGAGGCCGCCGTCCCCAGATCGCTCTGGCCGAGCGTTACGGCCTCCACGATTACGCCCAGCCGGCGGGGGGCTGCTGCTTCCTGACCGACGCCCAGTATTCAGCCAAACTTGCCGACCTCTGGCAGGCCCGCGGCAACAGGGAATACGAATTCGATGACATCATGCTGCTCAAAGTGGGGCGTCATCTGCGACCGGATCCGGGTTTCAAAGTCATCATCGGGCGCGAGGAAGGCGAGAATCACTATTTAGAAGGTTATCGCAAACGCTTCACCCACCTATTCTCGCCCAGCCACCCGGGCCCGTTCGCGCTGATCGACGGTATTGCCGGCCCCGAAGAAGAAGAGACCGCCGCGCGTCTGGTCGCCCGCTTCGGCAAGGGTCGCGACGCCGATCGGGTCGCAGTCGAGATTCATTCGGTCGATGGGAGAGACCGAACCATTGAAGTCGTCCCGCTTTCAGACGCCGAAATTCCGCAGGACTGGTACCTATGAGCCACCAGACCTTGGACGTCCGCGGCCAACTCTGCCCCATTCCCGTGATTCGCTGCCAGAGTCGGATAGGAGGCATGTCGGAAGGCGAGACTTTGGAGGTGCTCTGCACGGACCCCGGCACCTTGCACGACATTCCTGCCTGGTGCCGAATCCACGGACACAAGGTATTGGAGACCACGGAGGAAAATCGCGAGATCAGAATCGTGATCGAGGTCGGTGCCTAACCGTGATACGCACCAATATGACGCGACGGCGCACCAAAAACGATCAAGTTTTCAATAGTAATTGCACCAATTTTGCCACTAAACCAGTCTTTTCAAAGACCATATTAAGTGGCATGATTCGTGCCTGTACGGTACTAACTTGCTCCTGCCGTTCAGGGAGTACGTTATCTTCATGTGTGTGATCGACAGCTGCCTGAGGAGGGATAGTCTAGTGAGTGATGCAATTAAGAAGGTCTTCGACCTGGTCAAAGAAAACGAGTGCCAGTTCGTTGACGTCCGTTTTACCGATACCCGCGGAAAGTGGCAGCACGTCACCTTCCCGATCCATGAGTTGAGTGAGGATTCCTTCGAAGACGGCTTTGCCTTCGACGGTTCTTCGATCTCCGGCTGGTGCGAGATCAACAACTCCGATATGGCCATTATCCCTGATCCCGAAAGCGCCAAGATCGATCCCTTTATCGAGACCTCCACGCTGGTACTGGTCGGACAGGTCATCGACCCCATCACCGGCCAGGACTACAACCGCTGCCCGCGTCAGATCGCACAGCGCGCCCTGAGGTATATTCGCTCCGCCGGCATCGGCGACACGGTCTACTTCGGTCCCGAACTCGAGTTCTTCGTTTTCGACGGCATCCGCTACTACAACGATATGGGCGGTTGCGGCTACGAGATCGACTCCGAGGAAGCGGCTTGGAACTCCAACCGCAACTACGAAGGCGGCAATACCGGTCACCGTCCCAAGGTCAAGGGCGGCTACTTCCCGGTCCCGCCGGTCGACTCCCTGCACGAGATCCGTAACGACATGTCGCTGGTTCTGAGCGAGCTGGGCGTCCACATGGAATGTCATCACCATGAAGTCGCCACGGCCGGACAGTGCGAGCTGTCCATGCGTTTCGGCGAGATCATCGATATTGCCGACCGCGCCCAGTGGTACAAATATGTCGTGCACAACGTCGCCGACGCCCACGGCAAGACCGCGACCTTCATGCCCAAGCCCATCTTCAACGACAACGGTACCGGCATGCACACTCACCAGTCGATCTGGAAGGGCGGCGAGAACCTGTTCGCCGGCGACAAGTATGCCGGTCTTTCCCAGGAGGCCCTGTGGTACATCGGCGGCATCATCAAGCATGCCCGCGCCCTCAATGCCTTCACGAACGCCTCGACCAACTCCTACAAGCGTCTGGTCCCGGGCTTCGAAGCGCCGGTCATGCTGGCCTACTCCAACCGTAACCGTTCGGCCTCCATCCGTATCCCGGTTGTGAACAGCCCGAAGGGTCGTCGCATCGAGGTCCGCTTCCCGGATCCGACCGCCAACCCCTACCTGGCCTTCACCGCCATGCTGATGGCCGGCCTCGACGGTATCGCCAACAAGATCGATCCGGGCGATCCCGCCGACAAGAACCTCTACGATCTGCCGCCTGAGGAAGGCAAGAAGATCCCGACCGTGGCCTCCAGCCTCGAAATGGCGCTGAATGCCCTGGACGCAGACCGCGAGTTCCTGAAGGTCGGCGGCGTTATGGACGACGACATGATCGATGCATATCTCGAGCTCAAGCGCGCCGATGTGCAGCAGATCCAGATGCGTCCGCATCCCTATGAGATGGAGATGTATTACTCCGTCTAATCCCGGATGGGGTGACGCGCAACAAGGAGGCCGTCCGCAGTTTGGACGGCCTTTTTGTTTGGGAACCCGTCTTAGTGCACAGCACGCTCACTACATTTCGAGACGGGTTCTGGATACTATGATGGAAAAGCGTAAACGGAGACTCGATTGAGCGAAAGAGACACGCCCGATTGGATGCAATTCATTCCCGAATCGCTGGTCGACGACGCACAGCGGCTCGCTCGGGTCTCACCCTATTTCGTTGAACTCATGCGCGGCGCTTCGGATGCGGCCTGCGAACGGCTCTTCCGCTGTGAAGCGGACGCATTGCTGCCTGACGACGGTCCCGAATGGTTACCGGACGAGCCGGCGATCACAGACCCCGAATCGGCATTAGCCACATTGCGTCGTTCCAAGCAACGCGGCCTACGTCATTGCCTGTGGTGGGAGTTGGGACTGCGCGGCGATGTGGAACGCTCCTATCACGCTTTGTCCGACTGGGCCGGCAGCCTCATTGAAACCGCCTTGAAGATGGCGACGCGCCTGATCGAACCCAGACTTGGAACGCTCGACGGAGGCCGCTTCGCCGTCATCGGTCTCGGCAAGCTGGGAGGACGCGAACTGAACCTGGGTTCCGACGTCGACCTGCTGTTCGTTTGGCAGGGGCGCGGCACGACCCGTGGGGGCCGTAAAGAAATCGATGCCGGCAGCTATTTCAATGAGCTCGCGAGGCTCGTGATCCGCCTCATGAGCGAACGCACCGAAGACGGTATCGTCTGGCCGGTCGATATGCGCTTACGGCCCGGCGGCGACGGTGCGCCGATCTGCCTCAGCCTCGACGCCACGCTGGACCACTATCTGAACTACGGCCAGACCTGGGAACGGGCCATGCTGATCAAGGCCAACGTCGTGGCCGGCGACAGGACGATCGGGGACGCCTTTCTGAAGGAGATCCAACCCTTCATCTATCGCCGTTACCTCGATTACAGCGCGGTGGCGGCGCTTGCCGATATGAAGCGACGCATCGACGCACAGGCCAGCGCCCACGAACTCGGGTCCGGCTTCGATGTCAAACGGGGCCATGGCGGCATCCGCGAAATCGAGTTTTTCATCCAATCCTTGCAACTGCTGCACGGCGGACGACTGACCGCATTGCGTCAGCGGGAAGGCCGGCAGGCACTGGGCGCGCTCCGGGAAGCGGGACTCATCGATAACGAACTGCTCGAACAGCTGTTTGATAGCTATCGTTTCTGGAGGCGCATCGAACATGCCCTGCAGGCGCGACACGGCGAGCAGACGCATCGCCTGCCGGACGACTTCGCCGACTATTTGAACACTGTATTTTCACGAAGCGATCTCCTGGCGGACATGCGGGCGCACTCCGCATTCGTCTCGCGAATCTTTTCCGAGCAGGTGTTGCCGCGCCTGCCTTCGTCCGGCGGTGATCGCTCGGGCTGGCTGGTCGGCAATCGCTTGGCGACGGTCTCAACGCTTGATGAAAACGCTCGCGCAACCATGGCCGCGGCGCTGGCTCGCATAGACGCCCATCTCGACCGAGGCATGCTCCCGGAACGTTGCCGTTCGGAGATCGAAAGCATCCTCGATGCGGCGATGCCCCCCTGGCTCAACGACGCAAACGGTGCGTCCGCATGCGACGCCCTGGCCGACCTGATCGTCAACATCTCCGGCCGGGCGACCTGGATCGATCTGCTTGCCACGCACCGGGGCGCCCTCGACTGGCTGATCGGTGTCCTGTCGGCCAGCCGATACCTCGCCCGCTTTCTTGCCGATCATCCGCATATGCTCGAATGGCCCCTGCTCAAAGCCAGGGGCGATGCGGAGATCCAAAGGATTTGCGCGCAGATCGACGCCGTCGAACCCGTCGCCGACGAATCCGAGTCGCTCCGCGAATTGGGCCGTTATGTCGATATGGCGCGCATCCAGTGCGCCCTAATGATCGACGCTCACCTCGCCGACCCGCGCCGGATAGGCGGTTGGTTGGCCGATGTCGCGGACGCCGCCACGCGCTGCTGTTTACGCCTGGGGTTGCGGCAACTGGGGCTCGGCTCGGATTTTCCCTTCGTCGCACTGGCAATGGGCAAACACGGAAGCCGGGAAATGGGACTCGCCTCGGATCTCGATATGGTATTTATATTGACCGATACCGACTACAGACCAAGCTCCGGACCGCTGGCCCGAGATGTCAGCGACTACGCACAACGTTTGGGGCGACGGATCATACGGCAGTTGACCGACAAAGCACCTTTCGGTGCGGGATACGAGTTCGATGCCCGCCTGCGCCCCAGCGGCGCCGGGGGCATCCTGGTTACGACCTTGACCGGCTTTAGGGACTATCAATTCAAGGAGGCTCACACCTGGGAACATCAGGCGCTGTGCCGCGCACGCCCGGTCGCAGGTCCCGATACCGCGCAACAGGCAGTCCTCGAAATCGTCAACGAGGTGATCGCCCAACCGCGCGATCGCAACCTCCTGATCGAGGAGGTCCGTGCGATGCGGGACAAGATGATGGAACACTTGGCCTCATCCTCAGATACCGTCATCAATCTCAAACAGGACGCCGGTGGACTGGTCGATATCGAATTCCTGGCGCAGTTCGCAAGATTGGCCTTCGGGGGGGACGAGACGGGGACGATTACGACCCTGGAGAAACTGCCTCCCTCCGCGCCCTTGCCCTGGAGGGAGGCCGCCCCGGCGCTGGTAAAGACCTATCTGGAATACCGCGAAGTCGAGAATATGTTGCGCGTCCAGCTCTGGACGTCGCCCAAACGGATCCCGACCGATCCGTCGGACCCGGTATGGGTAACCATGTACCGACACACCGCGTTTCCATCGACGGAGGAACTGAAGAAGCGCATGAACGAAATCCGTGCGCTTTATGAACGGATTCTCGATCCGGGACAAAGCCTGTGAGCGATCTGCAGCGCTGGTCGATACAGCCTCTGAACCTTATGATTACCGTATGCGAGCGCCGCCGACGATGAAACCATTCAGCACCCTATTCAGGATTACCGCCCTACTTCTGGCCGCGGTCCTCATCCAAGAACCGAGTCAGGCAAAGGAAGGGGAGATCTATCGCGGTCGCGCGCCCGATGGCAGCGTGATCTTTTCCGACCAACCGTTGCCCGGCGCGGAGAGCGTGGAAATCCGTACGCCTCAGACGATACCGGCCCTACAAACCACTCCCGACGAATCCCCCGTCGACGAGGGAAAGACAAAGGGCGAAGAGCCCGGCCCGTATATAGAATTGAAGATCGTTTCGCCGGGCGACGATGAGGCCCTGCGTGAAAACGCCGGCAGGGTTGTTGTCAGTTACGCCTGCACGCCTCCCTTGGATACCAAAAACGGACACTATCTGCGTATTCAACTCGACGGAAAACCCGTCGAGGTTCCGAATGGAAAGATGAGTGTAACGCTGAGTAACGTGGATCGCGGCAGCCACGAACTGGTCGGCGAGATCCTGAGCTACGCCGGGGACGTGTTGATCGCGTCGCCAAAGACCGTTTTCCATCTCCAGCGCTACTCCGCCCTCTTCAAAAAGAACCCGACAAACTAAGCGATACGCCCGTGGCCATATCCAAATCTCCTCAAAAAGCGCCCGACATCCTGGAGCATCTTCATACCGCAGTTTGCCTGCTCGACACTAGGCTGCGCATCGACTACATGAATCCGGCCGCGGAGACCTTGTTCGCCACCAGCCTCGGTCATGCGCATGGGAAACCGATCGGTGAGTTGTTGATCGACCCCATATCGATCCATGCCCGCATGCGGGACAGCCTGAACAACGGCGAGGAATGGACGGAGCGCGAAGCCCGTATCATTTTGTCCTATCACAATATGTTCACGGCGGACATCACCGTAACCCCCGTCGGTCGTCCGCCTCATTGTCAAGCTTTGATCCTGGAATTGGCGCCGGCGGACCGACGTTTGCACATCTCTCAGGAAGAAGAACTTTTGATACAAAACCAGACCGCACAGGCCCTGGCGCGCGGCCTCGCCCACGAGATCAAAAACCCCCTCGGCGGACTGCGCGGCGCGGCACAGCTTCTGGAACGTGCGCTCGAAAAGCCGGAACTGCGGGAATACACGACAATCATCATTCATGAAGCCGATCGCCTGAAAACGCTGGTGGACACGATGTTGGGACCTAAAACGAGTCCGCAGAGATTCCCGTGCAACATTCACGAACCGCTCGAATACGTGCGCATGCTTGTCGCGAGCGAGATGGGTGAAGATATCACCATCATCACCGATTACGATCCCAGCCTCCCCGAGGTCATGATCGATCGGGATCAGATCATTCAGGCCTTGCTCAACCTGATCCGCAACGCCGCCCAAGCCGTTGACCGGGGTGGACTTATCACGTTGAGGACTCGCAGCCAGCGCAAGGTCTCGATCGGTCACAACAGCCACCGGCTTACCATACGTATCGACATCATCGACAACGGCCCCGGAATCCCCGATGACATCCGAGCCAATATCTTCCTGCCCATGGTCACCGGCCGCGCCGAAGGCACCGGCCTTGGCCTGCCCATCGCACAGACGCTCGTCCATCAAAACGGCGGACTGATCGAATGCCGGGAGCAGGACGGCCTAACCGTATTCAGCATCTACCTGCCATTGGAAACCTGACATGCCGCGACCGCTTATCTGGATCATTGACGATGACGACTCCATCCGCTGGGTGCTGGATCGCGCCCTTCAGCAGGCCGATCTGAATACCGAGATATTCGAGAGCGCCAACGGGATTATGGATCGCCTGCAAAAGAAACCGGAGCCGGATGCGTTGCTCGTCGACATCCGTATGCCTGGTCTCAACGGGCTCGAGCTGCTCGGTCAGCTCACGGAGACGCGTCCGGACCTTCCGGTCATCATCATGACCGCCCATAGCGATCTCAACAGCGCCATCGCCGCCCACGAAGGCGGCGCCTTCGACTACCTGCCGAAACCGTTCGATATCGATGAAGCGGTTTCCCTGGTCGAACGGGCCATCCGTCAAAAGCGTGAAACGCGAGCGCCCAACGCCCAAGGCGATGCGGGCAAAGCGCCTCCCGCGACCATCATTGGCCAGGCACCGGCCATGCAACAGGTATTTCGCGCAATCGGGCGCCTGGCGCAATCGGATTTGACCGTACTGATCACGGGCGAATCCGGTACCGGCAAGGAGCTGATTGCCCATGCCTTGCATGAGCACAACCCCCGGCATCAGGGCCCCTTTATTGCCATCAACACGGCGGCGATCCCCAAGGAACTATTGGAATCGGAGCTTTTCGGCCATGAAAGAGGTGCGTTCACGGGCGCGCAGATGCAGCGCCAGGGGCGTTTCGAACAGGCCAAGGGCGGCACGCTGTTCCTGGACGAGATCGGCGACATGCCGTTCGACCTGCAAACCAGGCTGCTCAGGGTCCTGGCAAACGGACAGTTTTATCGCGTTGGTGGGCAAACCGCGATCCGCACGGATGTGCGGATCATCGCCGCCACGCACCAGGACCTTTGGCAACTGGTAGAGGAAGGTCGCTTTCGAGAAGACCTGTATCATCGCTTAAACGTGATTCGCATCCATTCCCCGGCGCTGCGCGAGCGTATGGAGGACATTCCGGCGCTCACGGAACACTTCCTTCAGCAGGCGGCGAAGGAACTCGGTCTCGACAAGAAGACATTGGATCCGGAGAGCGCCCGTCATTTCCAAAACTTCCCCTGGCCGGGCAACGTGCGACAATTGGAAAACATCTGTCGGTGGTTGACCGTGATGGTCCCGGGACGCGAAGTGCAACTATCCGATATTCCCGACGAGATCCGCTCACCTGTCCGAACCGCCAAGACGGATGACCACGATTGGCGCCAAGCCCTAAGCGCGCAAATCGAGGCCTGCTTGAATCATCAGGATACTTCTTTGACCGAAGAGATCATTCCGGAGGTGGAGCGGCTCATGATCGAAGGTGCGTTGGCCCGCACCCACGGCAGGCGCCAGGAAGCGGCGAAGTTACTGGGATGGGGAAGAAATACCCTGACCCGAAAAATCAAGGAACTGGGCATTGAGGAAATGACCGACACAACCGCCGGCTGAGCCCAATCTTCCGATTGGGAAAAACGCACTTCTTCATCTCAGAATCAGTGCGTCAGAAGATAGATCCCATGGCCCTCCCTGGCCTTATCGTTTTTGTCCATGAGATCGCCCGCCCGACGCCAATCGGGCGGATGCGGTCTCTTTTTCAGCCTTGGCTTTTGGTTCTTACGCCAAGTGGCCGATGAACAGCACGAGAGCGGTTCCCAGGAAGGCCAGGCTGACGACGATTGAAAGAGTGTTTTCCATGATAGATCTCCTCTTTAGTGTTCACTGTTCATTAACGAATTCTGAGTAAATCCATACTAAATATATAAACTATTTTTGTATGGATATTACGAGGTAATTCTAGCGCTATCGATTTGCGAGATCAAGTCCATGACTTTTGCGCGACATCTACATGACATCTGCGTAAAAAATGATATCTTTCACACATGACCACAATGTCGGATTCTCGCCCCACATCTGATCGTTTCGTTTCCTGGTTTCGGGAGGCGGCGCCGTACATTCACGCTTTCCGCGGTAGGACCTTCGTCATCTATGTCTCCGGCGAACTCATCATGGAAGGAGGCTTCCCGCTCCTGGCGCAGGATATCGCCCTGCTCCGGAGCTTGGGGATCCATCTGGTACTCGTTCACGGTGGCCGTCCGCAAATCGACGCCGCATTGGAGGCTCGCAACCATCAATCGCTTTTGGTCGAGGGCGAACGCATCACGGATGACACGACCCTCTCCTGCGTGATCGAGGCCAACGGCAAGATACGTGTCGAAATTGAGTCCACACTCTCGATCGGATTGCCGAACTCACCGATGTCGGGCGCAGCGATCAGGGTCGCGTCGGGAAATTTCGTGACGGCAAGGCCGCTTGGCGTGCTGCGGGGCGTTGATTTTTTGCACACGGGACGCGTTCGCAAGATCGATGCCGCGGGGATACGCACCCTCCTGGAAACCGGCTCGATTGTCCTGCTGTCCGCCATCGGTTACTCCCTGACGGGTGAGACCTTCAACATGAAATCCCAGGACGTGGCGGCGGAAACGGCACAGGCCATCGGTGCGGACAAACTGATCTACATCACCGATATCGCCGGCCTCGGCGTCAGACAGTTCAGCTGGCAGGAAGCCAATCGCTTCCTGAACGAGCAGCCCGAGCTATCCCAGGGCTGCAAGGACGCCTTAGGCCCCGCGATCGAGTCCTGCCGGAGGGGCAGAGTCAGACGCGCTCATTTGATCGATTATCGCCTGGACGGGGGTCTGCTCCAGGAATTGTTTTCACGTGACGGCGTAGGCATCCTGATCAACCAGGATACCTACGAGGACGTCCGCCCTGCCCGCCTGGAAGACATCGGAGGACTCCTGGAACTCATACAGCCGCTGGAGACACAGGGAGTCCTTTTGGGACGGAGCCGTGAGGCCTTGGAGCTCGATATTCAACACTATTCGGTTATCGAACGCGACGGCATGGTCGTCGCGTGCTCGGCGCTATACCCTCATGAAGGGCACATGACCGAAATGGGCTGCCTGGCCGTACATCCCGATTATCAGAAACGCGGATACGGCGACCGCATGCTGCAATACAGTGAAGAGCATGCGAAGAAACGTGGAGCGAAACAGCTGTACGTGCTGACCACGCAAGCCACACACTGGTTCTTGGAACGCGGGTTTTCGTTGGGAACGATTTCGGATATCCCCGAAACGCGGCGCCTCAAAACCAACCCAGACAGAGGCTCAAAGGTCTTTCTGAAAATCCTGGCCGTGGAAGAAGAAAACTAGCCTCTAACCGGACGAAGTCTCCGCCGCCCGAGACTTGCGAGCATCGGACCCAGCAGCCAGAACAGGGCGCCGCCGCCCGAACCGCCACCATTCGAATCCGCGCCTTGGACGGCCACCACGACTGATGCCGCCGACGACCCGGCGCCGGTATTGATGGCCGTGTTGTTGCCTTCGTTCAGCTCTGAAACTGCATTGTTGATGTCGGCGATCGCACCTAGGTAATAGGTACCAGCAGATACCGGTGTCACAATGAAGTCAACCGCGTCGATCTGCCCGCTCCCCGACATGGAAACGTCGGCGTAGAGCGTACCGCTCGAAGGCGCCGTGCTCGTATACTTCAAGACGTTATTCACATAGTACTTGATCGTGGAGCCTTGCTCGCGCGACACGCGAATCACATTACCCGCGACGACGGGCGTCAACTGCTGTCCTCCCGCACATGCCGCCGGCGTACATGTACTGGTCTCGTAAACCCTGAGTCCGCCGTTCGTGTCGACCGCCAAACCATAGTTCATTCCCGGCAGCCCGTGACACGAGGTAAGGCCGCCCGAACAAGTCTGGCTATGTGCGGTGGTTAATCCGATCGCAAAGGAATTGCCTAAAGTAGGCACAGTAATCTGCACCGATCCGTCACCGGTGAACGACTCGTTGGAAATCGCGCCCGAGCCGTTGATCTTCCATACCCCGCACGCGGCATCCGCCTGAATGGCGGTTGTACTTAATGGTACGCCGCAGAAAGAGGGACCCGACGTATTCCAGGTGGCGGTCGAGGTCGTCGAACCCGGAACCGTAACAGGCGTCGTGCGCGCGTCGGAACTCACACTGAAGCTCGCGTAGTCGATCTGGCCTACGAGGTAATCCGCCGTCGTAATCGTCGAATC
>WGNS01000066.1 GCA_016124415.1 Gammaproteobacteria bacterium
CAATGACTCTACGGCGCATATAGCTGAATTTAGATGATCTACACCCGTCAGGCTCCGCCCTCCGGATTCCGACATCTAAATCCAGCTGCACCTATCCCGGTCTACTCGCCTTCGCGTCGCTCTCCATGGCTCGCAGTAGTTGCGCATCTTGGCAATAGTCATGCTATTGCCCGCGATACGCGCCTTGAATATGTTCCTTTAGTCATCGCAATCCATCTCGCCCAGAATCGGTCAAAAATCCCTACCTCAGATTGATGATCGACTGCGTGATCGTGTCCGCGGTCGAGATCACCTGGGCATTGGCCTGGAAGTTCCGCTGCGCCGTAATCATGGTCACGAGCTCTTCGGTCAGGTCGACGTTGGACCCTTCGAGCGCGCCCGACTGGATCATGCCGAGGCTCGACGATCCCGGCGTGCCGACGATCGGCGTGCCCGAGCCGTAGCTCTCGGCCCAGGCATTGTCGCCCAGCTGGGACAGCCCCTGATCGTTGGCGAACCTGGCCAAGGCGACCTGAGCCAGGTTACGCGTCTGGCCGTTGCTGAAACGCGCCTGGACGACACCGGTGGAGTCGATATTGACGCCGCTCAGACGGCCGGTCGTGTAACCGTCCTGACTCAGGGAATTGACGTCGAAACCGCCGCCGAACTGAGTCGTGCCGGCATAATCCATCGTGAACGTCATCGTCGAGGCTGCGCCGCTGGGCGAGAATCCCGCTACGCTGATAGATGAAGGCGGCGTCACCGCGCCGTTGATCTTGGACAGGGCGCCGTCTGTCGTAAACTCCAGCAGGTCCGAACCGTTGGTCTGCCCGCCCGGCACCTGCTTGCCGTCGATATAGGTGTAGGCCTCCCACTGATTGGGGATACCGGTCTTCCGATAGTAGAACGTGGCCAGATGCGTCGAACCCTGGGAGTCGTAAAGCGACATCGACGTCGAATTATTGTAGGTCGACGCGTCGGTGGTACTGAAAGCGCCCTGCTGGGAGCCGTTGGGCGTGGCCGTAAGATCGGTCGTTCCGCCACCCGCGGCCTGGGTCAGCGCGGTGACGTCCATCGTGATGGTCTGCGCCGACTGCGACCCCGCGGAACCGTCCGGGTCCCAGGTAAACGAAGCCGTGCTGTCCGTGCCGATCGTGAACGTACCCGCGGTCGTGGCGCCGCCTGCGCCCGTCATATCCACGCTCCATTGATTGCCTGAGACATGGGTGAACTGCAACGTACCGGTCGTGATCGCATTGCCGTAGCTGTCGACGAGCGTACCCGCGGACAAACTCACGGGGGAGTCGCCGGTATCGAGAATCGGATTGGCGCCCGCGCTGCCCAACGTAAACAACGAGGTCGCGAGCGGCGCAGCCGGCACGCTGGCCCCGGCGTCCATGTTCAAACCCAGGGTGATGGCCTGCGTCGATTTCGGCGCAATGTTGGCGGCATCCAGGTGGATATCGCCCAGGGCGCCCGTGATGTTGCCGGTGCTGTCGGCCTGATATCCGGTCAGACGCTGGCCCGACGAGTTGGTGATGTAACCGTCTCGGTCGGCGTTGAAACCGCCGTTGCGGCTGAACACGGTGGAACCGTTATCGCTCAGCCGGAAAAAACCCTGCCCGCTGACGGCCAGATCGAGGAAGTTGTTCGTGAATTCGATGTTGCCCTGGGAAAACTCCTGGGCGATGGTCCCGACGCGAACACCGCTGCCGACCGTATTTTCCGAAGACCCCAGATTGCTGGTCGCGTAGATGTCGGCAAATTCGGTGCGCGATTTCTTGAAGCCCATCGTGGAGGAATTCGCAACATTGTTGCCGATCACCCGAAGTTCGGTGGAAGTGGCATTCAAGCCGCTCAAAGCTGTACGAAATGGCATGGGTTTGCTCCTGTATTCGCGTTACATGATCTGTTGAACTTGGGCCAGGTCCATTGCACCGTGCCCGTTGAGATTCAGGCTGACGCCCTGGCCGCTTTGATTGATCGTGACGCTGTCGACGCGATCGGCGACCAAGGTGCCGAGGGCGGTCTGTGCACCGTCGAGAAGGCCCTGAGCGGAAATCGTATAGACGCCGGCGGCGGCAGGCTGCCCCGAAGCGTCCTTGCCGTCCCATTGGAACTTGGCGAGCCCCGCGTTCTGATCGCCGAGATCGATGGTCCTGACGAGGCTGCCCGCCGCGTCGTGGACCTTGATCTGAATGCCGCTCGCCGCTTGAGGGACGTCGACGGCGCCCTGGAGCGTCCCGCCGTTGCTCAACGGCCCTTGCGAACCGGGCACAAGCACGTCGCGTCCGACCAGGCTGGACGCCTGCAACGCCTGGCTCGACAGCATGGCGGAGGCCACCTGGGTAAAGGACTTCTGCAAGTCCTGGATGCCGGCTACCGAGCTGAACTGGGCGATCTGGCTGTAGAACTCGCCGCTCGCCATGGGCTTCATCGGATCCTGGTTGTTGAGCTGGGTCGTCATGAGCTTCAGGAAATCCTGCTGACCCAGCTGGCTCTTGTTGTTGGCAGCAGTGCTCTGGGGCTTGCCGATCCCCAAGTCGCTGAGCACCTGATTATTGATTACGGTCATGTTTATCCTCCATCACCGATGATTATTCGCCTAGGTGCAGGGTCATCTGCATGAGTTGCTTGGCGCTTTCCATGACCTGGACGTTGTTCTGATAGGAACGGGAGGCCGAGATCATGTTCGCCATCTCCTCGACCGGATTGACGTTCGGCATATAGATATAGCCGTCCTGGTCGGCGAGCGGATGTCCCGGCGAATACTTGCGAATGGGTTGCGACTGGTCCTCCACGATCGCCTGCACCTGGACCCCCGGCGTCTTGGCGCCGGTGCCGGCCTGCGCCTGCAGGATCGAGGAGAAAACGGGTTGCCTGGCCCGATAGGTGTCCGCTTCGGTGCTGCTGACGCTCTGGGCATTGGCCAGATTGCTCGCCGTCGTGTTGAGGCGGACGTTTTCCGCGCTAAGCGCCGAACCGGCGATATTGAATACGCTGAACAGAGACATGATCACTCTCCCCTGATGGCGGTCAAAAGACCTTTAATGGTGCCGTTGAGGAAGGAATAGCTCGCCTGATATTTGACGCTGTTTTCTGCGAAGTTGGCCTGTTCGACTTCGCTATTGACCGTGTTGCCGTCCAGAGACGACTGCAACGGCGTCCGGTATTTCAGGGTCATACCGCCGGTGACGCCGTTGACGTCCATATGCCCCGCGGACGTCTTGATCATGGCGCCGCCGGTGTCGGCTTTCTGGCTCGCTTCGGCGAGCACGGCTCGGAAATCCACATCCTTGGCCTTGAAGTTGGGCGTGTCCGCGTTGGCGATATTGGACGCGATAACCTCTGCCCGCTTGGCGTAGACCGACATGGCTCGCGCTTGAATGCCGAAGGCTTGATCGATCGCAGATGACATACTCGTGAACCTTTGTATAAGAATCCGTGAACTCTTATGCAACAGTGATGCCAGCGATCGCTGGAACACCTCTCACGAAGGAAAGGCGCGGTGGGATCGGGAAAACGGGAAAAACGGCATGAAACGTGGCCCACGCGCTGGACCGAATACGGAATGAAGATTATTTTTTCTTGTAATACAGGTACTTGTTTTCGATCATGGACTGGAAGCGGGTATGACTGCCGATCGGGCTCTCGGCCCCGCCGAGCAACAGATAGCCGCCCGGCTTGAGCGCGTTCCAAAAACGCTCGACGATCGCCGCCCGGGCGGTAGTCGAAAAGTAGATCAGGACGTTGCGGCAAAAAATGCAGTCGAATTTGCCGAGGGTGGCAAATTCCTGCTGCAAGTTCAGCTCGCGGAAGCGAACCCGGTTGCGCACCTTGTCCTTGACCCGGTAACCGGTTTCGAAGGGTTCGAAATGCAGCATGCGCCGCTTCACGGTCAGGCCGCGATCCAATTGCGCGCTGCCGTACGTCGCGCTCCGTGCCTGATCCAGCATCTTGGTCGAGATATCCGTCGCCAGAATGCTGGCGTTGCGGAAGGCCATGGGCCGTCTCGTCATAAATTCCTCGATGACCATGCTGATCGAATAGGCCTCCTGTCCCGAAGAACAGGCCGCAGACCAGAGTGTCGGATCCTGAACCTTTCGACTATATAAGTCCTCCAGGATCACATGGTCGAGGACCTCGAAAGGAACGGTGTCCCTGAACCAAGAGGTTTCGTTGGTCGTCATGGCGTCGATGACCTCGACGCGCAAACGAGAATCCCCCGACCTCAGCCGCTCCATCAGATGAGCGACGGTATCGATGGCCGCATGCCTGAGCAGGGTATGCAGCCGGCTGGTGATCAGATATTGCCGATTGGGGCCAAGAACGATGCCGCAGCTATCCTCGAGGTAGTCGTGAAATTCCTGGTACTCGGCAGCCGAAATCTTGAAACTCATGGATATTAGGCGATCAGCTTGCTGGACTGAAACTCTTTAAGCCGGTTGATAACGATCGTTGCCAGTTCATCAGGGTCGAACTTGGGGATAAACAGGTCGGCGCCAACCTTCTCTACCATGGCCTGGTTGAATACGCCGGTCACGGAACTGTGCAGCACCACATGGAGTTTTGACAATCTTTGGTCCTCTCGGATCTTGGTAGTCAATGTATACCCGTCCATCTCGGGCATTTCAATATCCGAAAGCACCATCGCGAGGCTCGCGATCATCTTCGGATCGTTTCTATTCCACTCTTGCAGGAGCTCCAAAGCCTCCTTGCCGTCCCGCGCGGTGATGACCTGGAGGCCGAGACTGCGTAGCGGCGTCGTGATATGTTTGCGTGCGACGGCCGAATCATCGACCACAAGGATGATCCAACCGGCCTCCTGGATCTGATGTTGTCCGGCCTCGGAGAATTCGAACGAGATCTCTTCCCGCGCCTCATCCACCTCGTCGAGGACCTTCTCGATGTCGATGATTTCGACAAACTGGTCGTCGCCCCGGGTCACGGCGGTCAGGTAACAGTTCTGCCCCAAGGTCTTGGGCGGCGGCATCACGTCGGACCAATTGGTGTTGATGATGCGATCGACACCGTACACCGCGTAGCCTTGAACGCTACGATTGTACTCTGTGACGATGACAAAACAGTTGTCGTAGGACTCCAAAGGCTCAAGACCGATCGCCTTTGCCAGATCGAAAACCGGAATGCTGCGTCCGCGGATCACCGCGATACCGGCGGCGCAGGGATGCGAGCCCGGCATCTTGGTCAGGGGTGGGCATTGCGTCACCTCCTGGACCTTGAAGACATTGATTCCATAACGATGGTTGCGGTTCGCCAAATGGAACATCAACAGCTCCATCCGGTTATTGCCGGCCAGTTCAGTAAGTTCCTGTATACCTTCGATAACGCCTGCCATAAGTCCACCTTAAGGAATACGATTAATCAAGATACTTATCGCCTCGTGAGCCGCTTGGCTTTAATCATTTCGCGAGGAAATACGAGATTTTTCCGATGCGATCCCCGGCCTCCCTCCCCTGACTCGATCATCCTCCTCCCGCCATCGGGACATGTGCCGTCGGCGCACTTTTTGCTTATACGCATATATGAAACGAGACGCGGCTTCAGCCGGAGAAACGCGATGGACACTGATTTGAATTGCGAGAACAGCCAAAAGATGCAGCAAATACGGACAGTTGGATGGAAAATCGGCGCAGGCCGCCTCGTACTCCTGCTGTTCGCCCTAACGGCGCAGACGGTCGCCACGGCCGCGGCCCGGCAAACGCCCGAGTCAATCTTGACGGCGGCCCGACAATTTCTCGTCGAACAGGTGGGTCATGGCGACGGGAAGCTCCGGATCGAAATGTCGAGGATCGATCCCAGGCTTCGCCTACCGTTGTGCGTCGACGGCATGCGGGTTGAAGCGCCGCAAAGGGGCAATCTGCTCGGCAAGATCAGCCTGCACATCACGTGCAAAGAAGCGGTAAACCACAAACCCTGGAGCATCTTCGTCGGCGCCAGCGTGTCGCTGATGCAGTCCGTCTATGTGGCGCGAGGCTATATACCGCGCGGAACAGAGGTCACCCTGGATCAGGTTCAGATCGGCGAACGCGACGTCACGCGAATGCGGGGCGGATTTTTCGAACGTCCCGAGCAGATCGAAGGCATGATCGCGCGCCAGACCATCGCTCCGGGACAGGTTCTGAACACCTACGCGTTGAAACCACCCACACTGGTTAAACGCGGCCAAACGATCGCGATCGTGGCCCGCCAGGGCGATTTGGTCGTACGCATGAAAGGCCTGGCGCTGGGAAACGGCGCGGCCGGCGACCGGATCCAAGTCAAAAACACCACATCGAAGCGCGTCGTCGAGGGCCTCGTGACGCCCGAGGGCGAAGTCTCGGTCCCTCTCTGAGTTCCGTCTAACCGCGACGCCGTCATTCTCCTAACCCTTCCCCCATAGGGGCGGACATCAATGTTCGCCCCTTTTTTGTGATCAAAACCTCAACTCCTTAACTTTCAATTAGTTGTGAATCATTTCCGCGTCGGCGGATCGGGTCGTGTTATAATGGGCATCACAAACGCCGACGGAAACGCCGCGTTTTCATATATAGCATCTCAACACATTCTGATAGGACGACGCCATGACTCAGTCAGTATCGACTCAAGCTCAAGCGACTCAACCTCAGTGTGCGCCCTTCGATTTCGACGCCTGGATGGCGTTGGCCGCCCGGGACCCCGAGGCCTTCGAACGTCAACGGCGCGAAATCCTGGACCAGGCCATCGCCGACGCCCCCGAGCGTTTGCAGAAACGCCTGACCGGGCTGCAGTGGCGCATCGACACGGAACGGCGCCTGGCGCGCAATCCGCTTTCCTCATGCATCGGGATCTACGAAAAGATGTGGTCCCAGGTATACGACGACGGCGGTCTGCTGGACCAATTGAACCGGTTCTGCGACGCCTTCAATCAGCCGAGGCCGGAAGAAGCGCCCGCGCGTCCCGGTCCCCGCGCGACGAAAGACCCCTCTTAGGGCCTCCTGTTAACAGGCCCTAACCCCGCGACGGTCCGGTCGATTCAAAATTCGGCCGGACCGCCGATATAGGGGGCATGAACAGATCCTCGATCACTCTGGCGGTATTGATATCGCTCGCGCCGTCGTTCGGTCACGCCGAACTTGAGCGCGTCGCGCCGCCGCCCATCCTCGAGCAGGACGTGCTGGCCTTTCCGCCCGCCGAAATGTCCATGGGCATGAACATCGGCCCGGTGTCCCGGCGCGATATCGACACCCTGGCCGATTCGAGCCGTTTCGATAAGGAAGACGGGATGGACGCCTTCGAGATCATTCCCATTCCTCAGATCCTGTTTCCGCACAACGAAATCACGCTTTCGGCCGAGGCCGTGGACATTCTGAGCAAAGCGGCCAAATACATTCAGGACAACCAGACCAGCGTCGCGCGCGTCCTGGTCAACGGCCATGCCGACGAGGTTGCTTCTACCGATTTCAACAATACCCTGAGCGACGAGCGCGCGTACGGCGTGACTCAGTTTCTGACCGCCGCCGGCGTCGATCCCCAACTGCTCCATGCTTCAGGTTCCGGTGAAAGTCAGCCGGTCGACGAAAACTGGACGCGCGCCGGACGGGCGCGCAACCGCCGCGTGGAAGTCTATATTCTTTTGTCCCATTCTCCCTCCGCGCCCTAGCGCGGATTCCGGGTGCGCTCAAGGCGCATCCCGACCTGCAACAAATCCTTCCACGAATTGATCGGAATCGTCTAAAGCGGTAATTTGTCTCTTTTGCAGCGCGGACCGATCGATGAAGACGATAGACAGCCTCGTACACGCCCGTTGGATCATCCCGGTGGGGCCCGATGACACGGTTCTCGAACACCACAGCATCGCAGTTTCCAGCAGCCGCATCGAGGCCATCCTGCCGACGGAAGAGGCGCGCCGGACTTATCAAGCGGACCACGAGATCACGCTCGACCGCCACGCACTGATCCCCGGCCTCGTCAACGCGCATACCCATGCCGCGATGTCCCTGTTCCGCGGACTCGCCGACGATCTGCCGCTCATGACCTGGCTCACCGAACACATCTGGCCGGCGGAACAGCAGTGGATCAGCCCCGAGTTCGTGTACGACGGCACCTTACTGGCGACGGCCGAGATGATCCGCGGCGGCACGACCTGTTTCAACGATATGTATTTCTTCCCGGACGAGACGGCGCGGGCCGCGACCGACGCGGGCATCAGGGCCGTCATCGGCATGATCATGATCGACTTCCCTACGGCCTGGGCCTCAGGCCCCGACGAATACCTCAGCAAGGGCCTCGAACTCCGTGACCGCTACCTCAAGGATCCGCTGATCAGCACGCTGTTCGCCCCCCACGCGCCCTACACCGTATCGGATGCGCCCCTGGAAAAGATTCAAATGCTGTCCGAGGAACTCGATACCGGCATCCACATGCACGTTCACGAGACGGCCGACGAGATCAGCCAGAGCACGGCCACGCACAACGAGCGGCCCCTGGCCCGACTGGACCGCCTCGGGCTGCTGTCGCCGCAACTGCTGGCCGTGCACATGACCCAGCTCGCGCCCGACGAGATCGCGCTCGTCGCCGAACGCGGGGCGCATGTCATCCATTGTCCGGAATCGAATCTCAAACTCGCCAGCGGCTTCTGCCCCATCCATGCCCTGCACGAAGCGGGCGTCAATGTCGCGCTCGGCACCGACGGCGCCGCCAGCAACAATGATCTCGACATGCTCGGCGAGATGCGCACGGCCGCCCTGCTGGCCAAGGCCGTTTCCGGCAACGCCAGCGCAGTGCCGGCCCACATGGCCCTGCGCATGGCCACGATCAACGGCGCCCGGGCGCTCGGCCTCGGCGACGTATGCGGTTCGCTGGAACCCGTCAAGGTCGCCGACATCGTCGCGATCGACCTTGACGCGATCGAGACCAGCCCGATCTTCCACCCGGTCTCGCAAATCGTCTATGCCGCCTCGCGCAGCCAGGTCAGCGACGTCTGGGTCAACGGCCGCCGCCTGCTCAAGGACGGACGCCTGACGACCTTGAACGAGGATCAGCTGCGGACGCTGGCCGCCAACTGGCAAAACCGCATCGCCAAGGGTGCAGGCGCATGAATACGGAACGGCACAGCGCGGGTCTGGATCCTGATCAGGGGAGCAACGTCGATCACCACGAAATCGCCAAGTTCGATGAAATCGCCCATCAGTGGTGGGACCCGAACGGCGAGTTCAAGCCGCTCCACGAAATCAATCCCCTGAGGCTGGCCTTCATCGAGAGTCATGCGATGCTCAAGGACCGGCCCGTCATCGACATCGGTTGCGGCGGCGGCATCCTTGCCGAGGGTCTGGCCCGCAAAGGCGCCGTGGTCACGGCCATCGACCGTGCCGAATACACGCTCGACGTCGCGCGCATGCACCGCCACGAAAGCGGGCTCGAGATCGACTACCGGCTCGCCAGCGGCGAAGAGATGGCCAAACAGGAACCCGGCGCCTTCGCCGTCGTGACCTGTATGGAACTGCTCGAACACGTGCCCGATCCGGCTTCGCTGATCGCCGCCTGCGCCGAACTCGCACGCCCCGGCGCCGAACTGTTCTTCTCGACCCTGAACCGCACCGCCAAGGCCTACGCGCTCGCCATCGTCGGCGCCGAATACCTGTTGCGCATCCTGCCCAAGGGGACGCACGACTACGCGCGATTCATCCGTCCGTCGGAGCTCGCGCACTGGCTGCGTGAGGCGGGCCTTGAGCTGGAGCACATGAGCGGCATCACCTATCATCCGCTGACGCGCACTTACCACCTCAGCGACGACCTGGACGTAAATTATTTGGTCCACGCGCGCAAACCTGATTGACATCCGTCATGACAAGCCAATATATGAACCCCATGAAAGACGCCTCCGAAATCGTCCGTCCCTCAGTGGTCTGGAGCGGGGTCTTCTTCGATCTCGACGGGACGCTGGCCGACACGGCCCCTGACCTGGCGCGATCGCTCAATATGCTGCGCGGCGAGCATGACGTGGAACCGCTCGCCTACGAAGCCATTCGCCCCTGGGTCTCCCACGGCACCGACGCCCTGCTTCGGCTCGGCTTCGGCCAGGACTACGCCGCCGATCCGACTTATGCGGAATTGAGGGAGCGCTACCTCGAACTCTACCTGCGCGGCATTGCCGACGAGACGCGCCTATTCCCCGGCATCGCCGAGCTGCTGGAACGTCTCGAAGGACTGGGCATCGCCTGGGGTGTCGTGACCAACAAGCCCGCCTTCCTGACCGACCCGCTCATGGAGGCGCTGAACCTGAACGAGCGCGCGGCCTGCGCCGTCAGCGGCGACACGACGGCCTTCCGCAAACCTCACCCGGCGCCGTTGCTGTACGCCTGCAAGATCGCGGGATGCCAACCCGGCACCAGCGTCTACATCGGCGACGCCCAGCGCGACATCGAAGCCGGACGCCGCGCCGGCATGCAGACCCTGGCAGCCCTGTTCGGCTATATCGCCTCCGAAGAATCGCCCCTCGACTGGCAGGCCGACGGGCATATCGAGACCGCCCACGACATCCTGCCCTGGTTGGGATTGGCGGACTGAGGACATGGGTGTATCCGCAACCGTCATCCTGCTCGGCCTCGCGCTGGCGGGCCTTGCCGGCGCAGTCGGCTACCTCGTCGGACAGCACCGGAGTCGGGATCTAACGACCGAAAACGCCGCTCTCAAGGCGACTCTCGAGGCCGAGCGCCAGGCCGAACGCGAACGTCGCGCCACGCTCGAACAAACCCAGGGTGAGTTCAGCCAGTTGTTCGCGAACCTCTCCAACAAGGCCCTTCAGGACAACAACAAACAGTTCCTGGCACTGGCCCAGGAGAAGATGGCCCAATTCAACATCCAATCCAAGGGCGAACTCGAGAAACGCGAACAGGCCGTCGAGGCCATGATCAAGCCGATCCGCGAGATCCTCGACAAGACCGCCGAACAGATGCAGACCATGGAGCGCAACCGCGTCGAGACCCACACGGCCATCAGCAAACACCTCGAATCGCTGATCGCCTCGCAGCAGATGCTCCAGGGCGAGACGCGCAATCTGGTCCAGGCGCTGCGCCGGCCGGAGGTGCGCGGCCAGTGGGGCGAGCTCACGCTGAAGCGCCTCGTCGAGCTGGCCGGCATGGTCAACCATTGCGACTTCTACGAACAGACCCATGTCACGGGCGAATCCGGCGCCATCCGGCCCGATATGATCATCCGCATGCCGGGCGAGCGCATCGTCATCGTCGACGTCAAGACGCCGCTCGACGCCTATCTGAGCGCAACCGAGGCCGCCGACGAAACGCGCCGCCAGGAACAGCTCAACCGCCATGCCAAGAAGGTTCGCGAGCGCGTACAGGAACTCGCCGGCAAGGCCTATTGGCAACAGTTCGAGCAAAGCCCGGACTTCGTCGTGCTGTTCATCCCCGGCGAGCACTTCCTGAGCGCGGCGCTCGAGCGCGACACCAGCCTGCTCGAAGACGCCCTGGCCAAGAAGGTCATCCTGGCCACGCCGACCAGTCTGGTCGCCCTGCTCCGCGCCGTCGCCTTCGGCTGGAACCAGCAGGCGGTGACCGAGAACGCCCGTGATATCCAGCGCCTCGGCGCCGAACTCTACAAACGCCTGCTCACGTTCACGGGACACATCGCCAAACTGGGTAAATCGCTCGGCAGCAGTCTGGACAGTTACAATAACGCCGTGGGCTCTTTCGAGCGCAACGTCCTGAGCGGCGCGCGCAAGTTCACGGAACTCGGGATCCAATCAAAGACCGAGATCGATTCGCTCGAGCCGCTCGACAAGATGGCCCGGGCGCCGGCCGTGAGCGCCGCCGATGCGCTGCCGGAAGAGGCCACAGCGGACGCGGCCCCGTCAGATGAGGGGTGAGATCAGCGTCGACCAGGCCTACTCAGACTGCCTGGCCAAGGCCCGCCGCCACTACGAGAACTTCCCCGTCGCATCGAACCTGCTGCCGAAACGCCTCAGGCTGCCGGTCGCGGTGATCTACGCCTTCGCCCGCACGGCCGACGACATCGCCGACGAGGGCGACGCCGACCCCGAGGAACGCCTTCAGGCTCTCAATGACTACGCCCGCGCGCTCGACGATTGTCTGGACGACGGCCCCGCCGACGAACCCGTCTTCATCGCCTTAGCCGATGTCGTCAAAGAACACGACCTCGACCGCACTCTCCTTCACGATCTGCTGCGCGCGTTCCGCATGGACGTCACGAAATATCGCTACGCGAACTTCGCCGAGGTGCTGAATTATTGCCGCTTCTCGGCCAACCCGGTCGGCCGTCTGCTCCTGCAACTCGACGGTCATCGCGACCCGGGCCTCATGGCGCAGTCGGACGCGATCTGCAGCGCGCTGCAGCTCATCAACTTCTACCAGGACCTCGCTCAGGACTACGACGAGAACGACCGCATCTACCTGCCTCAGGACGAAATGCACGCGCACGGTATCGATGACGAACAGATCGCGGACCGCCGCTCAGGACCGGCCATGCGCAAACTGATGGCGTTGCAATTCGAACGCTGCCGGGAACTCATGTGCTCGGGGGCGCCGCTGGCCTGGCGTCTCAAGGGCCGATTGGGACTCGAGATCCGACTGACGGTCATGGGAGGCTTGCGGGTATTGGATCGCCTGGAAGGGCAGACCGATTTGTTTAGCCGGCCGAGACTGCGTTCGGGGGATTATGTCTGGATGTTGTGGCGGGCGCTGATGCCCTCGCCGCCGAGGGTATAACAACGGCGTAGGTTGGGCTGAATGAAATGAAGCCCAACATGAACGGTGGAGCGACCCATGTTGGGCTTCGTGCCTCAGCCCAACCTACAAGTTCCATTCAACCGTTCAGGGTCAACGTACCGGTCAATTCCGAAACGTTGTTGAACCCGTGGCGGGTCAGATATGCACTAACCCCCCGATTGATCTCGTCGCAGACCAACGGATCGTAGAACAGCGCCGTGCCGACGCCGACCGCGCTGGCGCCCGCGATCAAAAACTCCAGCGCATCCTCGGCGTTCGTGACACCGCCCTGACCGATGATCGGAATGTTGTGCGCCTTGGCGACCTGATAGACCTGATGCACCTTGAGCAGGGCCACCGGCTTGATGGCGGGACCGGAAAGACCGCCCTGATTGTTGCCGATGATCGTACGCCGGGTCTCGGCGTCGATGGCCATGCCCATGAGGGTGTTGATGACCGCGAAACCATCGGTGCCCGCCTCGATACAGCGCCGGGCGTTGTGAGCGATATCGGTCTGATTCGGCGACAGCTTCGTGATGATGGGCTTTTTGGTCGCGCCCCGACAGGCCTCGACGACACGGGCCGACATATCGGGGTCGTTGCCGAAGGCGACACCGCCTTCCTTGACGTTCGGGCAGGAGATGTTGATCTCGATGGCGTCGATGGGCGAGTCGTCGAAGATCTGCGTCACTTCGCGATATTCCTCGACCGTCGAGCCCGAGACGTTGGCGATGAACCGCGTGCTGGTAAAATCCAGTCCGGGCAGGATATGGTCGACGACGTAGCGAGCGCCCGGGTTTTGCAGGCCGATGGCGTTCAGCATCCCCATCGGGGTCTCGGCGACCCGATGCGGGCGGTTGCCGAGGCGGGCCGATCCGGTCGTGCCCTTGAGACAGACGGCACCGACCGAGGCATGGGTAAATCCCTCGATACGGGTATACTCGTCACCGAATCCAACGCAACCCGACAACAGTACCAACGGGGTTGCGAACGCCATGCCGCAGAAATCGATCTTGAGGGCGTCATCGGCGCCCGTGGCCGAACCGCGACCCGCGGCGTTTTGTTCAATCACGTCCGAGGTCACCGGACCACTACCCTACGACACAGCATCATGTTTCACATCGTCCTCTATGAGCCGGAGATCCCCCCGAATACGGGCAACATTATACGCCTCAGCGCCAACACCGGGGCAAGCCTGCATCTGATCGAACCGCTCGGTTTCACGCTCGACGACCGCCGCCTGCGCCGCGCCGGACTCGACTACCATGAATTCGCGTCCGTCCGGACCTACAAGGGATTCGATGAGTTCGTCGCTGAGGTCGCGCCGGGAAGGCTGTTCGCGGTCTCGACGAAAGGCACAATCCGTTACGACGAAGTCGCGTACAAGGACGGCGACGCCTTCATCATGGGCCCCGAGACTCGAGGACTGCCGGGAGAGATCCTGGACCGATGCGGCCCGGGCCGGGTGCTGCGCATTCCGATGCGGCCCGACTGCCGCAGCCTGAACCTGTCGAACGCGGCGGCGGTGGTGGTGTACGAGGCCTGGCGGCAGTTGGGATTTCGTTGAATACTGAGTAGGTTGGGCTGAATGAAATGAAGCCCAACAAGCGCCGCCAGGGAGAATCGTTGGGCTTCGTACCTCAGCCCAACCTACGGGTTAATGGTTAGGTGTACGAGGCAGACGACGGGCACGGCGTGCCGTGCCCTAATACCGATCTAACTAATGGTAATTCGAGGGCCGCTTCTCGAGGTTCTCGAAGAGCAGATTCTCGAGCCCGTTGTTGTCGAGCTCGTGGTCGTAGACCGCTTCGATTTCCATGATCCGCTCGGCGCGATCGACCGGGTCCAGGGCCATGTAGGCGTCTTCGCCGATCTGCTTGCACAGGTCGCGAACGGCCAGTTTGAAGGCCAGCGTCCCCCAGAAGACCGATTCCTCGTACTCGTCGATATCGCTCATCATGCCGGTTTCATCGAAGCCGGGGCCGAGCCTCAACCGGCCGGACTCCTCGTCCTCGACGACCAGTCCGTTATGACCGGCCTCCTGGGCGATCTTGAGCATCTTCTGATAAATGCCCTCGTAGCGCGCCAGGCTGTCGCCCGGGGGATCGCTGTGGGCGCCCAGCACCCAGGCGGCGATCTCGATCATTTCCAATAGTTGGCGATATTCATCTCTAGTCAGGTTCATCTTCATCATCGTCAGCGGTCACTCGGCGTATTCTGCTGGAAATCATACTCCTGCATCACGGCAAGTGCATCTCCGCGTCTTCGAAGGTGCCGGCCTTCGCATCCGCGTGGCACGCGGAGCAGTCTCCATGACCGTGTACCTTCTTCCATTCGTCCTTGCCGATCTCATGGTGCTTGCGCTTCCAGTACGGTGTTTCGGTCACGCGGATCGGCGTATCGCGCGGCGGAATGGACTCCAGGATCTTACGCGCGGGCTCGGTCAGACGATTGTCCGCGGCGTTGTCGACGAGGAATTTCTCGATCTCCGCAACCGTGTCTTCATCGAGCGCCAGGTCTTCGCCGAAGTGCTTGTTCTGTTCCTCCATGATCCGTTTCCAGGAACGCGCCGGCAGCAAGGTGGGATGATAGCCCATATGGCAATCGGTGCATTCGGAGTGCCAGGTCTCGTTGGTCGGGAGCTGGGCGCCGTCAAACGGCAGGAAGGGATGGTCCTTGGTCGAGGTGACGTAGCCGCGGAAGAAATAACCGGCGAAGGCCAGAATCGCCAGCAGGATGAGGACGCCAATGACGCCGCGCTGGGTGACGTGGCCATGATGCCCGCCGCCGATGTCGTCGCCACCGTCCTTGTAGCCGGTGATCATGGCCGCGGCCAGATTCTCCTTGTGCCAGAAACTCTCGACGACCACGCCGGCAAGATGCAGACCGACGATGCCCAGCAGGGTCCAGGCCAGGAACTCGTGAATGGGACGGGCCAAATCGCCCATGGCCCAGGTCACGTAAGCGGACATAGGGCCGTGGCCCTCCTCGCCGCCGAACAGCAGGATGCCGAAAACGGTCGTGAGGAAGATCAGCATCAGGATCAAAAAGATCGCCCAGGAACCTGCGGGGTTGTGTCCGAGGTGGCGCGCGGCCTGGCCGTTCAAAAGGCCCTTCAGGTAGGCGGTCACAGACGGCCATTCGTAGGCAAAGGTACGGAAACGAGCGTGATGGGTGCCGAAAATGCCCCAACCGAGGCGGAACATCAACAAGGCGAACGTGGTGTAACCGGCAAAGACGTGGATGTACAGGTACCGGTCGTCGTCCGAAGTCAGCCAGCAGGCGCTGACGCTCATCACCAACAGCCAATGAAACACGCGCGTGGGCAGGTCCCAAACGAGCACCCTGTCATTTTGTTCCGTCATATGTACCCCGTGAAACGAATAAGGTTGTGTCCAATACTATCGGCGCGAACGCCGACGGCACGATAGGAAAACTGCGCGTCTAGATCAATGCGGCTTTGTGAACATCTGTTGCAGAAATCCTGCCTGAAACGATCAAATGCCGGTCCGTGGGGACCGAAACCGAAAGCCCGGAGAGGCCCGCCGCCGAAATCTGCTCCGCCACCTCGTCCGGTCGGTAGGCGGCAAGTAAGGAACAGTAGAAATCATGGCGCAGGACGTCGGGTTCTCCGCCGGCGTACTCATCGACCATCGCCTTCGCCGCATCCTCGGAAGGGGGCCGCCTCAGATCCATGACGAATACCGCCGCGCCGGGACGGGTGAGCCGTTTGACGGCGCGCCACAGGTCCATGGGGTCGTTCAGATGGTGCAGGATGCTGTTGCTGACAATCGCATCATAGGACGCCTGCTCGGGCAGATCGTTCGGAATGTAGCCGCGGATGAGCCGGACCCGGTCCGCCAGTCCCTCGGCCTCGAGCCTGCGCCGCGCCAACGCGATCATGGCCTCGGCGCCGTCGATGGCGTCGAAGCGATCAAACGCCAGACGCCGCGCCAGCCGGGCGACGATATCGCACGGCCCGCAACCCAAGTCCATGATCTCGCGAGGTTCGACGCCGGCACATCCGAAAAACCCCAGACACTCGTCGACGAACATCGTATGCGGCTGCTCGAAATCGGCCTCGGCGTAGGCCATGGCCTGGTCCGGATCGTCCATGAGTTCGGGTTCGGGGCGTCGTTTCATATCGACTGTAGAGACCGGTAACGGCGTGCCAAGTTCCTTTCCGCTCGCTGACGATCCGACGGCTGCCGTCACGGCAGGCAGGATTCTCCCTGATAAAGCGCCTCGACGAGCTCCCGCTCGCGCACCGGATGCACGCTTTCGCCGTCCACCATAACCTCGGCGGCGCGCGGCCGGGTGTTGTAGTTGGAACTCATCGCGAAGCCATAGGCCCCAGCCGAACGCACGGCCAGCAAATCGCCCTGCACAATCGCAAGCTGTCGCTGCTTGCCCAGGAAGTCACCCGTCTCGCAGACAGGACCGACGACATCATATGTGCGAGTCTCCGCC
>WGNS01000004.1 GCA_016124415.1 Gammaproteobacteria bacterium
CGCTCGAACCGTGAGCGCACGTGAGCGGCGAATCGCTCGGCGTCCGACACCCGCCCCAACAGATTGAGCAGACCGAGATATTCGGCCTGATCGTATAGATCCCAGTGGAACGGATCCTTGATGTCGCGTTCCACAAAGCGTTTCAGCAAACCGCTTTCAGGATCGAGAAAACTCCGTTCCAAAAAGGCCACGCCGCGGACAACCGCCTCGTCGATCATGCCCGAAAATTCCGGCAGGCACCGAGCCGTCTTGATCAGGTTCTTGAGCACGAAGCAGGAATGGAAGCCGTCGATGAAATTGCCCTGATCGCGGTCGGCATAGTAATACCAGCTGCCATCCTCGCATTGCTCTGCCAGTACCCAGCGCAGCAGTCGCTCCACACGGTCATGGGCGTCGGCATCTCCGTCCACGGCCGTAAACATGGCGTAGCTGTACGCCGCATAGGCGTTGGCATTGACGACGATCCTCGGCTCGTCGATCGGGGCGTACGACAATGCCAATCGGCCGTCGTCTTCAAACATGATCTTGAGGGCATCGAAAAACGGCCGGGTCCGTCGGAAATCGGCCAACGCCTCGGCAGCGACCCCGGCGTCGGAGATGCTCGCGAGATACAGCAAAGCCTCAAGGCAGTAAGGCGCATGGGTGACGAATGGCGTGTCCTCATCGTAGAGTCCGTTCTTCGACATCCAGGGGAATCCGAGCCCCCAACTCAGTCCGTATAGATCCTGCCTGGAGGACGCCAGGGATCGCAAATGCGCCAACGCCCCACCCGGATCTTCGATCGAGTCCTGACTCAGGATCCATTGGGCGGCGGTAATCGGAAACTGACGTTTGGGCGCGTGCAACAACGAACGCGACCATTCCGGCGTCAGCCAATCGGCCAATCCGATGGCAACCGCGCCGACCTTGCCGCTCAACCGGCCGCGATAGAAACGATCCTTGACGCCGACACCCACACGGGTCATCCAGAGATCGTAGGGGTCGTGAGCGCCGGGAGGGCACGGACCGCGAACGATCACCGTTCCGCCCGCCATGTCGAATGCCATTGATAAAAATCGGAATATTTCATGTCGGCTTGCTGATCGACCCAGGACAGCCATTCGCTCAGATTCGCCTCGGAGTGCGCCGTGAAATTCTTGCCGTGGCCGATGGCGACAATCGGGACGGGGCCGGGCACATCGCGATAGCGGCGCCGATAGTCCTCGCAGATACCGATCAGCATCCACGACGGCATGGTGGAAAAGTCGAGCATGACCCGTCCCATACGCAGTACTTTGCCTACCTTACCCATCAGCGACTGCAGACGGGAGTTGGGTCCCTCGTAGCTGCCTTCGCAACCCTCGGGCAACGAAGGATGGCTGCGATGCTCGCGCAACGCGCGGGCATGCTCGACACGCCCCATTGCCGCCGTCGCGATCGGTACCTCTATTAGCGAGGCCGCGTCCGCTACCCGGCATACGTCGTCTGAGATCGGCCACCATGGCGCATCGGGGCAATGCCGGAAATCGTACCAATCGCCTCTCGCCGAATGATAACAACCCGGCGCGACGGTACTGTCCATCGTCACCCCATGCGCGGAAAGCGCGACCAGGGTCTCTCGCGCCGGCTGAATTGCCCAGCCGCCGGCGCGGAAGGTGCATAAGTGACTTGAATCGGAGCCAGCGACAGCCCGCAGATACTCTATCCCGGACTCGGTCAGCGACATGATCTCGTCCCTAGCAAGGTCCCCGATCCGCCAACGCGAGAAATCAAGCCGCCAATGTCCGTCGGCGCGTTCCGCACCCAACCATTGCGAGTGCAAGTGGAGCTGGACTTTGTGTCCCCCGTTCGCCGCATCCGCCAATTGCGCTTCAACCTGCGCGGCGTCCTCGGCGCATCGCCCGCCGGCCATCCGCATGGCGGAGAATTCCGGGGCATCGACAAAGAATGTCAGGATCGCCTTATGGCGATCCATTTCCGCCAGGCACCGATCCATTGGCGCCACGACGCAGCGGTCCACGCAACCGCTGCCGTTACCGAACACCTCATGGTCGACAGTACAAATGATGTGAAATTTCACGTCCGCAATTCGGATGTTGTGTGTGCCAGGCGGATGCCCAAACGTTATTGAACGGTGTCCTCTGAACCCTTCTCGGCGAGTGACGTCGGTCCGAACTGGCGCTCATACGCGATGCTGAGCGAACTCGCTTCGTAGCCGTTAACGATGGCCGAGTCCGCGCGATGAAGGTTTCGGAACCGAAGGCTTACGCTTCCACCTTTCTCCAGCTCATGAGCCACCCAAATCGAAAGGTCGCGGGTCTTATCGGAGCCCGTGCTATTCGCGGGGTTGCGGTCCAGCAGGGATGCGCTGGCATGCAGGGATGTCCGGGGGCGGACGCTAATGAAACCCTGGACGAAGGCGGAACGCAACTCCTCCACGCCCTTTGCGCCGCCGAATTCCCTTCTGTCCTGATAGACTTGTACGTTGACGTTACCCCGAGGCCCCTTGTGGAAATAGGATCCGGTAAAGAGTTTCGAGAGGTAGATATCGGTCGTGTAGGTGGCCACGCCGTTGACGCCCGCGCTCACTTGGTCCAGGAGCGCCGCGTCGTTGGCCGTCGTCACGACGTCCTCAGCATACGACATGGCCCAGCGATCCTGATGATACGTATGCGAAAGCTCCATTTGATAAGTGGTGCCGAAATAGCGTTCACCGGTCGTCAGGAGCAACCTGCTGCGATGCGACGGAGACCACTCCAGGCCGGCCGACCAGCGGCTTCCGTCTCGACTCAGCAAGCCGGGGGATTCCGAACGGGAATCGTCATAACCCCCGGTCAAGACCACCCGCACACGCTTCGTAGCGCTTATTTGAACGTTCAGCAGCGTATTGCGAAACTCGGTCGCCGCGTCATTGGAATACCTGACGCGTTCTCTGCGCGCGGACAACTGCCAATCGAGTCGCTTGGGATGAAGGTCGGACAGTTGCAGATTGATCGCATCGTTGAAACTGTCGATTCGCCCCTTGGCGTATTCGGTCTGGGAGTGACTGAATTTCAGGTCGGACAGTGCCGTCGATCCGAGTTTCGAGCGTAAGCCCGGACCCAGGGAGAGATCGGTCTGATCGGTGCGATTGCCGGTCGCGAAGACATTGTCCGAGACCGACGGAAGATTGGCGTCGATGGTCTGCTGAGAGAGACTCGCGAGGCCGTCCAGGTAAGGCCCTGTTTCCGAACCCTGCAAATGCGTGACGCCGTGAAGCTGCTGGAAGACCTCGTCCATTCCCGGTGTTCGGACGAAATGCAGTCCCTGAAGCTGATAACCGAAGATGGTGGACGAATAGTCGACCGTGCGATTTACAGAAAATCCCGCAGCCAGTTCCGACACCCAATCGTGTTGAGGATTGAACCTGTCGAGGCGGATGTTGTTGCTGTAGGTCTCGGACGCCCGCAGACTGGGATGGAACTGCCAGTCATCGGCACAGACACCGCTTGAGTAAGCGGCGAACAGAAAGCATGCGAGAAGCGTTAAGGTTTTTTTCCTTGGCGACCCATGCCTCAAAGGCACGTCGGCAATAGCCATGCGGTCAAGAGACATGGGTGGCCATTTTCCCGGATTCACACGGAGTACATATATGAATCGCTGGAAAAGCTCCTGTGCTTATGGTCGACATGATTCAAAATATAACCCGTAACCTTTTTCGGGTCGATCATGATCGTGGCTTCCCGCAGGTCCTGCTTGCGGGTAAATCCCGACCGGACCACCATTACGATCTGACCGACCACGCGGGCAAGAGTGGCCGCTTCGCTCGAGGCAAGCAACGGCGGAGAATCGAACACGACGATGCTGTTGGGATAGAGTCTCTCGATCTCCTGAAACAAGTTGCTCATTGCCGTTCCGCGCAGGAGTTCGGTGAAGAAATGGTGCGTCTGGCCCGGCAGCATGACCTTCAGGTTGGCGATATCCGTATCGTAAAGGACATCCTCTAACCGATCGGTGGCCCCATCCAGGAAGTCGATGATGCCGAACTCGTTCGGCAGTCCCAAATACTCCGGAATCGGTGAACGACAGGCGTCGATATCGATCAGAATGACCGAACGGCCACGCTCGGCAGCGAGACAGATGGCCAGATTCAAGGCCGTGAAGGTCTTTCCTTCTCCGGGCACGGCGCTGGTCACCATGATCCGGTTGGCATTCATCCGGTGGTTGTCGCCGAAACCATCGATGTTGGTGATCAGCGGACGCTTGATATGGCGGTATTCTTCCATGATCCGTTGATGTCCGTTGACGTCGACGTCCATACCGTGGCCGCGCGCCCAGTCCCTGACTTGGGCAACCACCTTTTCATCGCGCTTTTTCACGCCTCCGGCCGGCTTCCCGCGCATCGAAGTGCCTTCCGGCACCACCTCCGACGCCAGCACGGTTTCCCGTTCCTTCAGATCGGCCGACTTTTGGACATCCCCTTCCGAGGACGCCCGGCTCATGATCTTTTCTATCGTAGACATGCTAGGCTCCCGCTCCAGAAAGCAGTCGGATGGCATCCATTGGGCTGCCCAGGTGAAGCAGATCCATGAGCATCAATACCGTGTAGACCACCAACAATCCACCTACGGCGGCGATAAATACCACCAGCGACGCCTTGCTGGCGATCCGTCCACCGCCGGCAAAGGCCACGGTCGAAACGAATCCGAGCACTTCGCCGCCGGTAAAGGTGCTGAGTTCGCGAATCGTACTGATTGTCCCTTGAAGCTGCGACTTGAACCAGGCAAGACCGCCGCCCGCCCCCAAACCGAGCAGGAGCACCAGTGTGATCAACAACGGTCGGTTCGGGCCGGTGGGCAGTGCCGGGGCAATCGGGGGGTCAATAATTCTGAACTGGACCGAATCAACACTCTGTTCGGCGTCTCTGGAAATGGCCGCCGACTCACGACGCGCCACCAAGGACTCATAGTTCGACTTATTAATGTCGTAATCACGGGTCAACCGCGTGAGCTCGGCTTCAACATCCGGGATAACGGCCATTTTTTCGTGCAAATCGTTGACGCGCTTTTCATACTCCTGAACGCGGACCTTTAGCGCCGAGACCTCGGCCTCGGCCTCGCTGGCCGCCACCTTCAACTCCTGGTATGCACGGCTCAGCATCGGCTCGTCACCGGACTTGCTCTTGGAGGGACTCGACATGGCGCCCTGGTTCGAAAGTTTCTTCTTGAGATCCTCTATCGAGTTTTCCAGGAACAGCACATCCGGATGATGATCGGTATATTTGAGACGGAGATTGTCCAACTGGGTCTCCAACTTGGAGATCCGGTCCAGAATGGACTCGTCGCTATTGGAAACCATCCCCATCTGACCGGCCACCTGGACCGGAGGCACGGCATTGGCCAGTTGCCCCTCCAGGGCGTCCTGCTTCTTCTTCGCCTCCCTCAACTCGAGGCGAGCATGCTCCAACCTGTCCTTCTCAGATTGCAGACGGGCGAAATATCCGCCTGCCTCGGTAGGCATCATCCCCACATTCTTTTGCTTGAATTCCTTCAACCGGTTCTCGGCCGCTTCAAGGCGCGCCCGGTATTCGACAATCTGATCGTCCAGGAAGCTTTCGGTTCGTCCACTGTCGCGACGCATCGAACTCAGCGTGCTTTCGACAAAAATCGACAGCAGCGTCTCCACCACTTTCTTGGCCACATGCGGATCCTTATCCACGCAAGTGATCACGAAGATACTGTCTCTCCGGCCGCCCTTGATATCGATGCTGTCCGCCAGTCGCTGCAACACCCGTTCGAGATCCTGAGGGGTCTTTGCAAGCAGATCCTTATCCGTATCGCGCGCCACCTTTTCCAGGTTGGGCCGGCGCAGCAAGGTTCGCCTGGTCATTTCGGCGATTTCAACCTGCCGTAGATCATTTTCAACGGCCAATCCTTTCAGGAGCGGGCCCAGCATGGATTGGGTGTCGAGATAGATTCGCGCCTTGGCCTGATAGGTGTTGGGCAGCATGTACACGACCATCCAGCCCAAGATGCTGAAGATGACGGCAACGGCAAGCGCGAGCCAGCGATAGCGCCACATTTTCTGGAGCTCGATCGACAGACTGAGGTCGCGTTGCTCATTGTCCGTTTCTCGCTGCATGGGGAAATTTGCCGCCTGAGAGTGGGTAGACATGGGTGAGTGCCTAAAAAACCGATTCCGGGATAATCAATATATCGCCAGGCTGCACGCTGACATTAGCCGTTATATCGCCATCAACCATAAGATCTTCAAGCCTGACGGGAAACTCATGCTGCTTTCCCTTGACCCGTCGCACGATATTTGCCCTGTTTCCGGCGGCGTAATCACTGAGTCCGCCCACCGCGATCATAACGTCCAACAAGCTCATGTCTTTCCGGTACTGTAGAACTTGCGGATGAGCGGCTGCACCGATGACGCGTATCGTTTGTCCGACGTCCTGACTAAAGCCCTTGACGATCACCGTCACCATGGGGTCGCGAATGAATTTCTTGAGGGCTTGCTCGATATCGCGAGCTAATTCGGTAGGCGTCTTGCCGGTCGCCGGCATATCCTCGACCAAGGGGGTGGAAACCTTGCCGTCCGGACGTACGCTTACCGTTACCGAAACATCCGGATTTCGCCAAACAAAGACGTCGATCAAGTCGCCGGGTTGAATACGGTAATCTTCAACCGCTGCGGGCTGACTGACGAACTCTTCTTCGGCCAAGGGGCGCTGCATGCAGCCGGAGCATAACGCCGCCACTATAACCAGGCCTAAAACGAGCGGGGCCTTCCAGCGGCACGAAAACAAATTTCTCTTATCCTTCATAGCGATACGGGCTCCCCCAACGGAAAGACTCTGAAATTCCCTAACAATTCCCAGGTACCGCCAGTTTCAACTCGGTCATGTCGCCATGCACTGCCCTGATGCGGGCTAGGTCAAACGTCAGCGGTACGATTCATACTCCTTGTTGGATGTAGCGTCTGAGGACGGTACAGCCTTTAAGCCATTTTACGCCAGCGCTTGATCACGGAGCAGACCGAGCCTGACCGAGACGAGCCGTAAGACAGGACCCTAGCATACTGCACGAAGCAAGGAAACGTTCCAGGTGACATAGGCCGGACGCCCCCCGGCAAAATCGCTCCGGCTAACCGGCATATTGTCCCGATCTGTTGCAGGAACAATATAACCATATGTTTTTCAATGGAATCGCCTTCGTCATCGGCTCCGGCATCGAAAATCGTCGTCCATACCATCAAGTCCTCGAGACCAGACTCAAGGAACCCGTACGGCGCGTTCTATTAAAATTCCCGGCCTAGCCGATAGAAACAACGATCGGGCCCATTTAGCGCCTTGACCGTAGGGACGACCAGGACCAATATCCGTCTCGGCAAGGTGTGTTCTGAGAGATTCTCCGGGAACGGTATGGTTTTGCATGCACGCGGAGAGGCTTTACACTCCTTTTGAGTCGGGCACGGTATCGGGCCAAAACCCGATCTGTCGAACTGTTCGGCATGCACATCAAGCTGAACGCAATATCAGACAAGGGACCGCTACGGTATGCCCATGCCCTACGATCGAAAAGATGATCATCGCAATGAGCACCGATAAACTCAGCCTAACATCCGACATCCTGACGTCCTGGCAGGAGCTGCAGGATATTTCCGGTGAATGGAACAAGCTCCTTGCGGCCTCGGAGGCGGATTCCATCTTCCTGCGCTGGGAATGGATGGAAACATGGCGTTCAGTGATGCCTGCCGACCTCGCATTCTATTGTGTCGTCGTTCGAGACGATAAGGGCGAACTGGCGGCGATATTCCCGCTCTATTTTAAGCGATACAGATACCTGGGATTCATCAACGTGCGGGTGTTATGCCCTTTGGCGGATTCGAATTGCGGATCGGAATATCCCGACATCATCGCCGACAAGCGCCATGGCCTGGCGGCCTACGAAAAGATATTTGAAGCGATTTCAGAGTCGAAAGCGAGATGGGACATTATCTGGATGCCCAGGCGCGCCGGCTGGCATGGCGACTCGACCGCCGCCATAAAGGAAGCCTGCCGCCTCCAGGCGTTCGAAACCAGGACCCAGGAGCACATCTTCAGCTACATCGATCTTCCCGAGGACTTCGCTTCTTTCATGAAGCGAATGAGCCGCAAACGACGACAGCACCGGAAAAGTTACTGCAAGAAGGTCTTTGAAGAGGACGGGGCGGAGTATGTGACGTGCGAACGACGGGACGACCTGGCCCCGTTCATGAACGCTTTGTTCAAACTCCATGAGAAACGCTGGTTAACCAAGGGTCACCGAGGCTGTTTTGCCAAGTATCCAACGATGCGGGATTTCTACCGGAAGTTCCTGCCGATCGCACTGGAAAAAGGCTGGTTATCCATGTCCGCGGTCAAACGCGGCGACGAATTCAAGGCCGTGCAGATCGGATATATATACAACGACGTCTACTACGCGCTTCAAGAAGGCTTCGATACCGATTATATTTCAGGCGTCGGAGAGGCACTGCGCCTGGAAAAAATCAGGGACCTGATTTCCGGAGGCGTAACCGCCTATGATTTCCTGGGCGAGCAGACGCAACACAAGCACTCATGGATGGCGAAACAGCGGAAAGGCAACGATATCGTCATCTACAACCGAACCCTACCGAGGATAAAAGCCTATATTCTCGGCAATTGGCACGCGATAAGATATCTGGCGCGAAAGTTGAAGAACAACGATTCCTTATGCTGTCAATGATCACCGGAAACAATAGAGTTACATACGTCAATCGACGGGTACCGCGGCTAACAGGAGCTATTTCACATGGCCTTATTTAGACGAGCCATCCTTACCGGATTATCGAAGACGTATTCCCTCATGGACCGGCGGAAACGGCTGAACATTATCACACTGCATCGTATAGACCAGCAAAACGGCTCGTCCGCCGTCGCCAAGATACGCGATGAGATCGAATACTTGTCTCAGCAACATCGATTTATTCTCCCGGCCGACCTGGAGCAGATGGAATCGTTCGATCAAAACCTAGCCATGATCACCGTCGATGACGGTCACGACTCGCTCTATACCCATCTGTATCCATTGTTCAAGGCCAAGAATATTCCTTTTACGCCCTGCCTGCCTACCGATTTCATGTTTCGCGAGGCTTGGTTGTGGTTCGACAAGTTGGAGTACATTTTCAAAACGACTTCGGACCTTGCCGACCCCGCAACGCGAAAATCCTTTAACGATCTCTTGGTTTCGCTAAAAGCCACGGGAAAAGACGAACGCGAGGAGGCGTTGAACAAAATCGCCAGGGACAATTCGTGCGAGGTGCCTCCCTCCCCAACCCCGGACTATGCCCCCTTGTCGAGCGGGCAAGTCAACGAAATGCTCGACTCGGGACTTATGGAAATCACCGCCCATGGCGTCAGTCACACGATTATGACGCTGTTGAACGATGAAGACCTGCGCGAGGAACTGGCCGCCTCGAAACGGGAACTGGAGTCGGTCTTCGGTCGGGAGATAAATTGCTTCTGCTACCCGAACGGCCTGGAGGGCGATTTCGACGACCGCACCGAAAAGGCGATCAGAGAAAGCGGCTATCGGTCAGCGCTCACCAGCGTTGAAGGATCGAATATCGTCAAAGGACTCGATCCCTACGGAATCAAACGGATTCACACCGGGCTTGACCGCCATTCCTTCGTCAAGGAAACCGCCGGACTCGGCGATATCCAAAAGTCGTTGCCGTTCTAACTAAGGCCGTTTACGTCACAGCGACGAGCGTCTCATCACCGAAAAATAAGGCTCACGAATTGACCTCCCAAAGCCCCCAACGCGACCTTGCCGGGCGAGACAGAATCCTCAGGAACACGCTGGTAAGTTGGGGAAGCCTCGTCATCATGATTGCCATCGGTTTTATCATGCCGAGGCTGATCAATGACGAACTTGGACAGGCCCAACTCGGCATTTGGGACTTTTGCTGGTCGATCGTCAATTACATCTCGCTGGCGGAGCTCGGTATGGGCTCTTCGGTAAGCCGATTCGTCGCCGTCGCCGTCACGAAGGATGACCGCGTCATGCTGTGCGAAACGATTAACTCCATTTTCTTTTCCCAGATCTTCCTGATGGCAGCGGCCGGCGCGATCGCCTATGCGGCACTATTCATAGGCCATGACCGCCTCCTGGCCGCCATGCCGGAAAACACATCAGGCACGCTGGGCGTGCTCGCCATCTTGTCCATCGGCGTCGTTTACCAGCTGATCTGCAGTTCCTCCAGAGGCGTCATGAACGGCCTGCACCGTTGGGACATTACGAATATCATCAATACCGCAGGCCGTGTCGTCTCCTCCATTGCCATGATCGTCGCGCTTTACGTCGGCGGGGATCTTCAATCCATCGCCATCGCCTACTTGATCAGTACGATCGCCGCGGAAACCATCAGATTCGTTTATGCACTCAGACTTGCCGAAGGTCTGACCATCCACCCTCAATATTTCAAGGTACGGACCGCCCTGAAAATGGCCAAATTCGGCCTTGGACAGTTCCTGTTCGAGGGTCTGCCGGTGTTCTTCATTCAGGCGTTCAACATCGTGATCATGGGACTGCTGGGGCCCGCCTCTCTGGCGATATTTTCGAGAACGTTCGCGCTGGTGAAATACATCGAAATGTTCGTAAGCCGATTCACCAGGATCATCGTCCCGTCGGTAGCGAGCCTTTCGACCAGCAAGGAGAGCAAGGAGGTCCAGGACCTGTTCCTGAAATGCACGAAGTTTTCGTTGGCGATCACGATCCCTTCGATGCTGCTGAATTGCCTGATCGGGCCTACCCTGATCAAGCTATGGATGGGCGAAAACTATGTAAATCTGTCGCTGATCTACACGCTGTCTCTGGGATATATTCTGCCGGTTTCGATGAGCACGTCGATGAATGTGCTCATCGGGCTTAACAAACATATTTTCCCGACCGTGGTCAACGCGGTGATACTCGGCGCCGGTATCGGCGCCGGCATTCTGTTCAATAACGATCCGACGACGGCGTCACTTTCCCTGGTGAGCGTCTACGTGTCCGCGACCCTCATCGTCAGCTACGGGATCTTTACGCCCATCCTCTGCAGCAAGGCATTGCAAATCCCGGCGTCGCGCCTGATCGGTTCGGCATTCAGGATGCCCCTTCTGTGCAACATTCCGTTGATTGCATTCACGATTTACGCACACGATCTGACCAGACCGGATGCGATGCATTTCGCCTGGTTCGCGGGCGCCATGTGCTTGACCATCTGGCTATACTGGGTCCACATATTCCCGCAAAAGGTAAAGGCAAAACTTTATAAACTGCGCGCACAGAAATCCTAAAACGCGTTCGCAGCGCCGTACGCGTATGCTTACGGTAGAGATCGGCCTTCGTAAATCAGGTCGATTTGATTCTCGAATTCCTGCATGGCCTGTCCAACGGCGTGGCGCTCGTTGAAATAAAGCCTTGCGTTGCGCCCCAGAGCGCCACGGGCGGTATCGTCAGCAGCCAGTTTCCTTAATGCCTCGACAAGTCCGCCCATCTCCACCGATACGAACCCAAGTTCGTTGCGTCTAACGACCCCGTCCGGATCAAAGGTCGTGACCACGGGCAACCCTATACTCCAGGCTTCAAGGAAGGTGTTCGGAAATCCTTCGTAGACGGAGGTGCAACAGAGCACCGACGCGCGACGGAAATAACGACCGATTTCGTTCCTGATCACACGCCCATGCATGTGGACGTTTTCAATCTGTCCGGCTTCATCCATAAGCCTGTCCGAATATTCCGTCCCGATATTGGCCGCACCTACAACGTCAAAGGCCATTTCCGGACATCTTTTCGCGATCTCCAACAGCCATTCGAGACGTTTCTCCTGGCTGATCCGCCCCACCCACAATACCCGAAACCGTCCGTCATCGGGAAAATCGTTCGTGCCCTCTGCATCGCCAAGTCCCAAGGAAGGCATATCCAGAACCACTGACTCACGCCCAAACCCCTCTTTCAACATGGCTTGTTGACGATGCGTCTGCGCGAACAGACGGTCGCAATGATTTACGCCATAACGGTAAAGAACTCTCTCCCGGAGCGGCTTCAAGACGGGCAGTTTGGGATCACAATCGGGATCGCTTGCAACTGAATAAATCACCTTTCTATCGTGCCGATGCGCCCAAAGGACCACCTGCCCAAGGCCTAAATCTCCGCAATTGTAGTAGTAGATGTCGGCATCGGCCCGCTTCATCGCGGCATTGAGGCTTGACCAGCGGGGATAAAGAAAACGAACGACCGGTACTCCGTCCTCGCGCCTGCACATCTTGAACACCTTGACGCCATCCACCTCGACGCCGTCCTCGAACCCCTCGTCCCAGGTGATCATGCTGACGCGCCAGCCCTTTTCGGCCAGCCACTTCGCCATCAGGGATTGCTGTTGCTCGATCCCGCCCGCATGGCTCTTGTTGTTGGAAGACAGGGCGCCGAACGCGTTCAGCGCAACAAAACAAATCGACTTATTCGAGGATGTGTTCATCGTGAAAGACTTTCAGACATATCCGTCCTGGAAGCGGATGCTTATTTTCAAGCGTCGCGAACCGGCCGCTCCTTCTCTATGAAAGAACGGTCGACGCGACGGACACCAAGGCGATATCACACATAACCGTACCCGGTATTGATATCGCCGGCAATCCGGGAGAAACAGGCCAAATCTTCCTTGGAAAGGGCACTTCTCCAGCGATTGTCCATTTTTACGTTGTTGAAGTCGGCAGTAAGCCTCATTGAATTCCCGAGGATATGCTGTTTGGAAAAATCGTTGTCGCTAAGATCGTTGCCAACGCCGAGGAATTTGAAGATCTCGTCCAGTACACTGCCCTGGTCCGCACACAGATCCTCGTAGCGCGTAAAATATATGTTGCCCGAATCAATGAATCGCTCGATATTCGGAAATTCGTTGCATGTTTGCCGCCACTCGCCTGCGGCGCGCTCCATCGTGATGCCGTAATTCTTCATATACGAGTAAGAGGTGGCTCGGCCGTCCCTGACCATATGAATGACCTTGATGTCCCACTCCGGTATCTGGGCAAGATACTTCAGCCGAACCGGATCCTTTGAGCCGTCGAGGAAGATGCTGCCGCCCATCTTTTCCATAAGGATTTCGACCAGCACGCGATTGGCATGTTTCACTCGGTCTCTGAAAGACTGAATCCCGCCAAAGGCACCGATCAGAAAATCTCGCATCGACTCAAATAAGGGCTCTCTCAACGAGGAATACAACAACTTGTCCGACAACATACCGTTGCCGACAAAATGGGTCCCGAAATTCTCGAGATCGAATTCGATCCCATGCGCATCGGCGGACCGTTTCACGTCAAGCCAAAAAGGACACTCGAGGATGTATTCGCCGCATGAACAGCGATAGCTCCGTATTTCTCCTCTCGAAGTGGCTTTCAGTTCACCGATGGTACTGATCTCGGGATTCATCGAAAGCAAAAGGCTCAGCAACGTCGTTCCGGAATGGGCCGGGCCCATCAGGTACACTATCCTTCGTCGACCATCACTCCTATCCATCAATATGCCGGCCCATTAACTGAGTTCCTCTTTCGAAATACCGGAGTTGCCACGAAACCTCCTCGGCTAGTTGGTGTTCAGTAGCGGACCGCTCAACGGCGCCGCGACATCCGCCCTGTAGGCGCCAATGGCACGGCCGTTTTGAGCGCGCGCACGACCTTGAATATCCTTAAGGATGTCAATCCCATACAGGCTCAGGAAGGTCTCGTAGGGATCGTCCGGAGCAGCAACGGCCGACAGGTTGTTGTTTGCCGCTGCAGCGACCGAAGAACCGATCAACCGGAAGTCATGGGGCAACACGGTGGAATCTGGGCCGAGTACCGGCTTGACGAAACCCGGATCGCCGTACAGACAGTGGGCGCACTGACCGGATGGATATTGCGTCGAGGTGGCGAACGGATAGCTTCCGGTGGTCAAACCGTCATAGTCGATCCAGTTCCAGCTTAATTCGAAGCTGTTGTCAGGATTATAAAACAGATTGTAATCCATGGTTGCCATGCCGGCCCTAGCGGGATGAAGAATCTGCGCAAAGCCTGACTCCAGACGATTTGTGCTTCCTGCCTTGACATAGGTATTGGCGATAATATTCCCGTACATGTCTATCGGAGCATCTCCCTGTGCGGCGATACCCCACCGGACATCGTAAATAGTGTTGTCGGCCACATGACGGGTCATACCGCCGGCGGCAAGATCGATCGCCTTACCGGATGCCCTGGGATCGGTCGGCGCAATACTCGCGTCATTATGAATATCGTGAATCAGGTTACCGACCAGATACACATGATGAACATGATTGTCATCCGGTGGAGCCGTATCCGACTGCCTGATACCGGTATCCGCATCGTAGATATGATTGAAGATTATCCACAGGTGATCTGGATTGTATTGAAACGCGAAACCGTCGGTAGGCTGAACCCTACTACCGGTAATATGCTGATTGTATGCGGTGTTTTCCGAAATAATCACATCGCTGGCCTGTTTCACGAATACCAGCGCCTCTCGAAGCTGCGATCCCTCGTTACGCCCGATATAGATGTGATGCAAGTGATTATGGCTGTTCGTCCAATTACCGCCGTTGACGATGATGCCTCCACTGCTGACCTGATTGAATGTGTTCTCCAGCAGCCAGACGTTGTACAACCAAGTGTTCGAGTCCCGGTTCCACGTATTGGGCGAAATACCCACGAAATCCAGGTCAGTGAGTCGCTGCCAGTCACCGAGCTTGCTGAAATTGCACTTGTAGACCACGACGTCGGACATTGTCGCGCTCAACGACGGCACGATACTGATCGCATCGGTGGACGGCAGGTCCACGTGCGTACGATTCTGGATATCCACGTTCCGTATCGAGATGTGGTTCCCGGCACCGGTCACGAAAATCGCACCTCTCGCTCCTCCGTTGAAATCCAGATTTTGCACGAAGACATAGGTCGAATTGTCGACGACCATATCGCCCGTAAACGTCGGCTTATTGGTGACATTGCCGACGATCCAGCAGGGAGAGGCCTCGGTGCATCCCATCTTGAAATAGAGATGATCGGGATATGGTCCGCCGTGGATCTCGATATAGGTACCGGGGGACATCGCAGCGGAATTGGAGTCCGCGAATGGGACGGTCAGTCGCGGCTTGTTCGGATAACCGAACGTATTCCCCGTGTCCGTAGCGTTCGGCGACGTATTGTCGATGTAATAATGATTGGCGACTTCGGATGAAGGCCACCCCGCCGGTTGAGCCGGCGCCTGAGTGTCAATCGGGCTCAAACTACCCCACACCGGTTCCGGTATCCCCAAGGGAGGTTGGTACGCATACGCGGAAAGTGTGAACGATGACACGAACATCAATAATATCAGTCTGGAATATGTCATCACTGCGTGCTCCATAATAAGGTTTCTCCAGGAATCGATCATCCCAGAAGCATCAAACCCATTCACCAACCGTTCAGGCTAACACCCTGAGACCGCCCGGAATGCAACCGAAATCACAAACTGCCGGCGTTCCGGAATCTATCGACGAAATTGTGCGGTCGCCCCCATATTTCGCCCTGTAAACTTGATATTTGACGCGCACATGAGGCCAAGTTAGTAGACGGCGGCCAAGACCACCACCGCTCCCATACACGCCATAATGATCTGGCTTTGCCTGTCCTTGATCGCAAAGACGAGCGGATCATCGTCCATTTCGCCCCTTCCGGCCTTCAGCCACATCCGACTGACCCAGTACATCAGCATCGGGACGACTCCGAACATGATATCAGGGCTATGATAGAGATTTCTTATTTCCTCGCTATGAATATATAGCGCCATGACCAGCACGGACAGATAGCCGCTGGCGATCCCCATGCCGTGAAGATACTCAAGGTCGGAAACCATGTATCCCCTGCCGATCGAGGAATCCCGCTCCATGAGTTTCATGGTGTTCAACTCCGCACACCGCTTGACGAGCGCAAGACTGACGAAAATGAACACACTAAACGCCATGATCCAGTACGACAAGGAAATCTCGGTCGCCGCCGCCCCACCGATGACCCTGACCGTATAGAGTCCGCTCAGCAACATGACATCCACCAGGGCGAATTTCTTAAGACCCAATGAGTAACCCACTGTCGCCGCGTAATAGATGAGCAACACCAAGCAAAAATTCGAGGAAAGCCCCCCTGCCGTCGTAAACCCCAATATCAGCAGCAAAGGAATCATCATGACGCCGTACCGTAAATCGATGGCGCCCGCCGCAAAGGGCCGGGATTTTTTACGCGGATGCAAACGATCCGCCTCAAGGTCCAACAGATCGTTCAACAGATATACGGATGAAGCACACAAAGAAAACGCGAAAAAGGCGGCGATAGAGATCGTCAACGTGTGCGCACTGAAATCGTGGGCGGCAATCGCCGGCAGGAAGATCAATATATTCTTGGCCCACTGATGCGGTCGCAGCGCACGCAAATAAAGCCAAGGTCTTGCCGGAACCGAAAACACCTTATCGGGCGAAATACCGGTTCGCTTCAAATGTCCGATCAGGCCGGGCTCACCGTCCACCAATAGCACTTCCCGAGCCTGCCGCCATACGGGAATGTCCTTCCTCGAATTCCCGACGTAAGAGAATCCCTCTCCGGACGTCTGTTCGCTGATCGCATCCCCTTTGACGGTGCCGGAAAGATTCCTGTGTTCGTTTGAGGCCAGGTAACCGGAAAAAAAATCGTGGTGCGCGACCAGTTGCGACGCATACTTCTCGTTGCTCGCGGTCGCCAGGTAAATCTCGCGGCCCGCCTCGTGCTGCTGCCGGAGAAATTCGATCAGATCCTCGTTGTACGGCAACAAATCGATCGAGACGTCCACTTCCGACGCCAGCATCATCTTCAAATGGGCCTTTCCCTTCAACAACCAGAGCGGAATCATGAAGAACCGGAAAGGATACTTTTTCAGAAACGCCAGAACGGACTCGATCAGAAGATCCGAGCGGATTAAGGAACCGTCCAGGTCGACGAATATCGGAAGCCCGGCTGCCTTGGCCTTCGTCACGATATACGCTCCACAGCCACCTTGCGCATATCCCAAATCACAAAGCAAATGCGCATTTTCTTGGTCAACGGCCAATATATCTCCGGCTCGCTCCGGTACACCTCGGCCTGCCTATCCGCATGAAACACGTAGCCCGGTCTCAGCCCGAAACGGCCGGGATACGCGGCAATCCTCACGGCATGGTTGTCGTAGTCGCACTCGGTATAGGCGTCGGCAAGAAACTTGACGTGCTGACGTTCAAAGAAGGTGGGGATCGTGCCCTCGATCATCGCATCCTGGTATTCGTAGCTATTGATCAACCCGTCCAAGTTAAGCGTATGGCGGTCGTTGAAATACGCGAATACGCCGGCATCGGAAAGCGCCAGCGCGGCGTCCCGAGGCAGGTGCGCGTCCGCCCAATGGGCGGCCTCGATACGTTGTTGGTGATGGGCGCCCTTCTGGATATAGAGAAAATAGGAAAATGCCGCCACGACGACGAGCACACCCGCCTGCACAATTGCCGTCAAGGAAGACCTGTTTCTCAACGGTCCCGAAACGAGCGCCTCAAGCGCAAGTGCGGTAAAGATCGTCAGTACGGGCATGTAGGCCGCGAAATGCCACTGGTAGACGCCCCACGCCATAAAGCACTGCGTCCACAGGAGGTGTATCGAACATCCCAGCCAGAACACCGAGAACAACATATAGCGGCTATCGGTCTTCCAAGCGGCAAACAAGCCTCTCATCCGGCCTGACGTTGCGAGAGCGGAAACTATCACCCAGGCACCGCTCAAGATCATTAATGTAAGGTAGGGCAGCACATGAGAAGAAAAGTGGTATGCGAACATAGGATTCGGGAACGAGCTCTTCAGCGCCCCCGAAATCGGCGTCAGGTGACCGAACTCATCATAGTTCCAAATCAAATAAGGCGCGAAAAAACAGGCGAATACGGCAATCGTAGGTGCATAAAAGCGCGCGAGATATTGTAGCCTGCCGGCTCCTTTCCCCTCGTTTTGAGGGAATACCAGCTTGAAAATCGCCAGCGCAATCAGGATAAAGGCCGTATCGAGCCTGATCAACAACATCGTGCCCAACAGGGCTCCCAACAGGACCCTTTGGTTACGACTCGCGGTTGATGCGAGCAAGCCCGATCGTTCCCCAACATACAAGGTCAACCAGACCCAAAACATCAGCAGCCCGCTTTCCAGGCCATTGAACAAAAAGACGACCGGTGACGCCAGGGCAAGCAGGACGAGCACCCCCGAGTCCGCAATGGACGGCCTCACGACGCGCAACAAATACATACGGCAAAGCATTATCGACCCGACGGCCAGAAAGACCTGAATCGTAATGGCAACTCGAAGCGCGAGTTCGGGATTCTTGACCAGGCCGTACACGGCCACGAGGATCAACATCCATAGGGGATGAAATCCGTTCGACATATTGTAGCCGTCAAAGGTCACGCCCTTGCCGAGGGTAATGTTTTCCGCGACCTTGAAGTAATAGTAGGCGTCGTCCGAGAAGAAATAGATCAGTTGAGAGATGTCGCTGAAGAATATCCAGCCGATAAACAGCACCGCCAAAACGAATATCGCGACCGATATTCCTGAAAAGGCGCAAAACTCCCGATGATCCAAGTGGCGGTCACAAGTCGACGACATTTCTACCTCTAGCATCCTGTCCTAATCCGGAAAACAATTTACATCGCCCTTTTGCCAAAGCGATCGATGTAGCAACGTGACATCATGCCAATGAACGCCCACATACCAAAGGTACCTTCAGTAGGGAAAAAGTTCTGGCTTCCCACGCCCGCGACCAATTGGGAAATGATCATCGCCAAGGTCATTCCACCTATCGAAACCGATACCTTGTCGCCACCCGACTTGAACAGTCGGTAGCTCATCTTCAGAAACAATATGAACATATAAAAGATCGGGACGGCACCGATCACGCCCGCATCGATCAATAACCGTAGATAGGCATTGTGCGGATGCGGGAACGGCTCCTTCAGTTCGACGGCGAGAAAGGTACTCAAGCCACTGTTCTGCATACCCATGGACCCGTAGCCGACAAACGGTCTGTCCAATATTTTATCGACTACATACGGCCAAATTTCGAGTCGCCCCGCGGACAGAGCATAGGTATCGATGGTCTCGTCTGGGCTGTCCACCACGGACTGTTCCGGCTCGTTCATGCCCTCAAGCGCGCGCTGATACACGGACGGAACAAGAAAGACGATAACGAGCGCCATAATAGGGAGAATGACGAGAAACTTCTTCCACCTGGCAAAAGACAGAACCATACCGGTAACGATCCATGCCGCGTATCCGGCGCGCCCCCCCGTCAGCGCCTGGGCAAACATCATCATCACCGAGCCTATGCCGACCATGGGCCTCAGCATTTTACCTTTAACCAGGAACAGGGCGATCAATCCGGCCCATCCCGCTCCCGCCAGCATCGTCGAGAGGTCAGTTCTAAAGTAACCGATTTCCCGGCCCAACACTCTCGCCGCGCGCTCCGACAGCTCGGCCCCGTTCAGGATGTAGTGCAACGGCATCCACTTGATCACCTGGAGGGCCAGGATAAAATACATGAGCAGCAACGATACGGCCGCCAATCGCTTGCGCCCATCGGAACGCGCGCAGGTAAAAAGCAAAACCCCGGGCACCAGGTACTTGAGGGTATTGATGAAATTGTCGACGAACAATCCGAAGGTCAGAGCGGAACTGTCCTGAATGGCGCCCTGCCCCCCGCTGAAAAAGTAATCGTCGAAGCCTACGACGCCACTGTGATCGAGCAACAATCTCGCACCGCTGACTACGATCACTCCGACATAGAACACCAAGAGCCAGGTCATTTTCGAGGACATGTCCCAGCGCCCCCCTTCTCGTCTGCGATTCAACCACCACGCGATAACGATCAGAAACAAAAGGAGATTTACGGGATTCAGCCCGGTGATGCCGAAAATCGCCTTGGGCATCTCACGGCTCTCCGAAATGGAGAGCAGCACCATAAAACCGCACAGGGATTTATACCAGTCCCGCCATAGATATATCACGACGAACGTGCAAAAAATCGTCAAAAGTGTATATCTAATCATGCGCAGACAAACCCAACAGGTACCCTACCGCGTCCGGAAAAAACCGGACGCTAAAATTGGACGGCATTCTTTGGCGAATAGATCCCGCAACTGCGATTCCGCTCCTGCCGGCACGTGATCATACGGCTCCTCTTGCGGCAAGGACCGCCGGAATGGTTTGCAGGAGGATTTTGAAGTCCAGGCCAAGCGACCAACGACTGATGTATTCGAGATCGAGGGCCAACCACTGATCGAAGTTCAGATTGCTGCGACCGGAAACCTGCCAGAGACAGGTCATGCCCGGACGGACACTGAACCGCTTTCTCTGAATGCTGCGATCGAACCGATTCACATCCCGCAAGGACATGGGGCGCGGTCCGACGAGGCTCATATCTCCCTTCAGGACGTTGATCAACTGCGGCAATTCGTCGAGACTGGTCTTGCGGATAAACCGGCCGACTTTTGTCACCCGAGGGTCATTGGCGATTTTGAAGATCGGGCCGTCGGCCTCGTTCATGGACTCCAGCTCTTCTTGCGTGATCGTCGTCTCGGTGGACATCGATCGGAACTTGTACATCTTGAAACCGCGCTTGCGATACCCGACACGTTCCTGAACGAAGAACACCGGGCCCCGACTGTCCAGCTTGATCATAATCGCGATGACGAGGAAGACGGGAAGAATGATCGGCAGGGATATCAATACCGCCGCGATGTCGAGCAATCTCTTGAGAAACAAGGCGACCTCGTCGTGCGCCACGGGTTCAAAGGTCAACAAGGGGATTTCCCCAAGATGTGCCAAGCTCATCCTGGCAACCTCCAGGTCAAACATGTCGGCCATGAACCTGAAATTTACGCCCTGTTCTTCGCAGGCGAACGCGATCTCCTCGAAGTCCTTGAGCTGAGACCTTGGCACCGCGACGATCACCTCGTCGATTACGTTTTGTCCGAGTATCTGACTGATATCGTCTATGGTCCCGAGCACGGGGACATTCATCAATTTTTCACCGACCTTGTTCTTGTCGCGATCGACGTAGCCGATAACGTGAATCCTTAGGTCCGGGTTTTCCTGCAGGCTCTTGACTAGGCGTTGCCCCCGGCCGCCACAACCGATGACCAGGGCAACCTGACTATGGCCCAGCAAGGACGCGACGCTGAACTTGCGAATGATCACCCGCTCGACCAGCAGCAATACAAAGGCGTAGAGCGCAAAGAGTCCGAGCACGCCGCGACTCAGATAGTGCATCCGGAAAAGGAAGATCAATCCGAAAATCACACCCAGGGCGATCAGGAAACTTCTGACGATGACCAATATGTCATCGGTCATCTTCGATTTTGCTAGATGTTTCTTGATATACGCGCCCGATGCCACCAATGACAGCATCTGCACGCTCAGAATCAACGGCAGCAATTGTATGTGATCCCGAGAGCTGACCACATTCTCGCCGACCATCTCTCGAGTCAACAACGCAAGCAAATAGGCGCCAAATAGGACCAATACGTCCAGCCCAATCAGTAACCCACCCGTTCTTTCCGATCCGCTAGTCATGGTCCGGCCTGTTCCGTCGAAACTCCAATCCCACCGATTTCATTGGCAATCGCTGTCATTACTTCTCTGTAACCTTCATATCGGCTTCCGGCACCCTTCAAATGATACCGATGTAATTAAACTCTTTTATGTTGCTGACCCTGTACCCGTGTTGCTTCAGCAACTCGACCACGTTTCCGGTACTCATTGCCTCAACATACTCGAAAAGAATAAACGTGGGATAGTCATCGCGATCGATATCTTCGAAAAACTTCTTTAAAATCTTGTACTCATATCCTTCAACATCGATCTTCACACCCTGGACCGCGCTCAGGTCCTCACGCGCCAGGAGATCCGACAAAGGCATGCACTCGACACTGACGGTGCCTTCTCCGCCCTGGGCCAAAAAGGAATTTCCGCCCCGGTTGCCATCGGTGTCGACGTGAAGCATGGCCGTCTCAACAACATCGGAGACCCCCATGTTGACGGCCGTGATATTGCCTACTTCGTTGAGCGCGATATTTCGGGAGAGCTTCCGGTAGTTGTACGGATCCGCTTCGAAAGCGACGACCCGACCCTCCGGCCCCACCCAACGGGATGCCAGGACGGAATAGATGCCTACATTGCTTCCGATGTCTACGAACACATCGCCGGGTCTCAACAGTGACTCCAAGCGTTGAAACTCCCTGCGTTCGTATATCTGCGGATAAAAAATCACTTTTGAATCAACGCACTCACTCGCCTCCAACTCAAACTGAAAGCCATAGGCATCGACCAATCGCTTGTCTCCCCTGCCGAAACCGAACAACTTTATCAAGAGATCCGCGATCCGTCCGGAACCCCGTACCGGCGGCAATCGCCGCGTGATACCTTGCAAAAGTGAAACTTTATCCATCAGTCACGATCACGCTCAATACGATGAAACTGAGTGAAATTATTTTTCACGATGATTTCTTTCCCATCCTTGCCTTGTCCCTGAGAAAAAGACCTAATCCAAGCGGCAAAAGCAATATCTGGAGCAACAAAGCCTTGAACGACGCCCCCGCCCATACGATTTTTCCGGCGTGAAACCCGAAGCGAGTCAGGTTCACCGCGGCGCGTACTAGCTCTCGTATCGGCAACCGGGCCCAGAGCTCCAAAAGAAACGCATAGTACAGCGTCATGGCGTTGGGATTATTGATACCGAGTTCGAGGCTTCGGTCGGATAGCCCACCGACCTGGTACTCGGCCGTCGCGACGACCTTGTTGATATACCGGCTCCTATAGTCCCGACCTATTTGATACCAAACATATGACTCCGGAATGAATCGACCGACATTCTCGGGAAAGGGATATTTCCTCAAGACATCCGTTCTGACCGCACTCAACTTGTCTCCCCTGACACGGTATTTGTACTTTAAATCGATGTTGTCCGCGTCGAACACATCCTGCGGAAAACGGTCTCCAATGACGGCTCCCAGCTGATCTACGAGCAATCCGCAAATACTGTCGAAATTCGCCTTCTCCGCATCGGGTATCGCGTGCCACGCCTCGTCGAAGTCATTCAGGGCATCAGGACGAATTTGGTCGTCCGAGTCGATAATCACGAAGAACTTCCCCTTCGCTTCCGCCACTCCGGCGTTGATCGCAGTATGCTTTCCGCCATTCTCCTTCTTTACATAGTTGATTCTGAACGCCGCTTCCTTCTGGAACGATCTGACGACAGACTCCGTATCATCCACCGAACCGTCATCGACAATAACCCATTCGAAGACCGGGCCGTTCAAGAGGCGAATGCTCTCATACAACCTGGTCAATAACCGAGCCCTGTTATAGGTGGCGGTAAATATCGTAAATGGAAGCATATCCGACGTAGCGTCCCTCATGACCCGAAGCTCGCCCTATACGAAGATAGGCATCAAATCGACGAAATCCAAGGCGATTCAGCCTAGAAAAGCAGATTGGCGATCGAATCCGCCACGCGACAAGCCGTACGGCCATCCCATAACTCCAGAAGTCTGGGTTCCGAGAAGGATGCGCTCAGGACCTGGTTCAGTTTGTCTTCGACGTTGTCCGCGTTACAAAGCTGATTGGTACCTTCCGAGATGGTGATCGGCCGTTCGGTATTCTCCCGGAGGGTGAGACAAGGGATACCCAGATAGGTCGTTTCCTCCTGAATCCCGCCCGAATCCGTCAATACGAAGCGACTATTGGCGACCAAACCCATAAAACGAATGTAGTTCTGCGGTTCCAGCAGACAAATCGACGGATTCCTTTCCAAGGCGACCATCAGTCCGAAATCCAGGAGTCGTTGCCGCGTCCTGGGATGTATCGGAAACACGATCTTGTAGTCTTTGCTGACACGCTGGAGCACATCACACAATCCGGACAACACCCCAGCGGAATCCACGTTCGATGGGCGATGCAAGGTCGCCACGCCGTACTTGCCCGGCTCCAGCCCAAGCGCGTCGACGACCGCTTCGGACATAATCCGTTCCCGCATCATTTCGAACGAATCAATCATGATATTGCCTACCCGGACGATACGATCGTCCGCCACTCCTTCGCGCCTCAGATGCATATCGCCGTCCGCGGAAGGCGTCCATAGCACGTCTGCCAAAGTATCCGTCACCATCCGGTTGATTTCTTCCGGCATTTCAAGATCGAAGGAGCGCAAACCTGCCTCGAGGTGGGCCAGAACCGGCCGCCGCCATTTTTCTCCCTTGATTTCCAGCGGAGGCTCCAAGGTCACTTTCGTCACGGCGAGACTACAGGCCAATGTGGCGTTGACGTCGCCTACGACGACCACAAGGTCCGGACGCTGTTCAAGGACCACTCGTTCATAAGCCATCATGACCTTTCCGGTCTGCTCGGCATGACTCCCTCCACCAACCCCTAAATGAATATGCGGCTGAGGCATATCCAGGTCCAGGAAGAAGGCGTCGGACATATTGTGGTCGTAATGCTGTCCGGTATGAATGATTCTCGGATCCGCCCACGGCCGGATCTTAAGCTCGTGATATAGCGGGGCGATTTTCATGAAATTGGGCCGGGCGGCGGCGATCAGATGTATAATTTTTTGATTTTTATCCATTTTCGCTATCTTCCTCCGAAGACGAGTCACAGCCCGAAAATAACGAACGCCCGCGATCCAGGCGTTATGATGTGGATGCCGCCCGCTTCGAAAACGGCACCTTTCTTATGGTATTGCTTTCACGTAATACATCGGCAGTCCATGGAAAATCTGCGCACGGCAACTTAAGAAATCTGCCCGTACCGGACGAATCCGGCGTGAACTATATCCCACCACGAAGCCCGTTGGGACACAAGGCCCGAATCACACCCAAGGCGTTTCGAAGATTTCGCATTATTACAAACAAAAAAGACCCCGCACGAGGCGGGGTCTTCTGACAGGGCGCTGCAATTGGCGCTCAACCGGCCTTGGTTGTTTTCTCCAACAGCAACCGCGCTCTGTCGTTCCTGATGATCCGGTATCAGGCAGCCACGCTGGCGCGGCGGCGACCACCCAGACCGACCAGACCTAAGGCAACCATGCCCAGGCCGGCCAGAGCCAGAACGGAGGGCTCAGGAATGTCAGCGTCGAAGCTGCTGACCTGACCATTGTTGGCATGGGTGATGTTCGCTACGATCGTCAGGGCAAACGGGCCGGTGATATTGTTGGCAGAGGAACCACCGCTCGCAGCATAGACTCCCGCACCACTAGCCAAGGTACCCAGGTGAGTCACCCCGGCGCCGGTCGTATCGCCAAAGATATCACCCGCATTGTTGTTGGCATCGACATAGTAGTCGAACACGCCCGTTCCCTGCAGGCTAGCTGAAACGCTATAACCACCGGAGAAGGTGGTGCCGCTCAAGGGACCGGTATAACCGGTATCGGTCGTCTTCAGGGTCAGGGTACCCGCACCACCAGAGACCGACACATTATTCATGTGCAGACGGGCATGGTCGGGGGAGCCGATAGACGGATAGGAAACACCCGTCGTGACCGAAACCGTCCAGCTACCAACTGCACCGTTATAAGTCACAACACCGTCCTGCACACCAGCGCCAAGGCTGTTGGCTATGTCGCAAGCCGCGCCGTCGGCACAAGATGCGGTAGCACCGGCATTGTCATCAAAATACACCGTAACCGGCGTCGCCTGAGCAACGGACATACCCGCCATCAAACAAGCGGCAGATGCGGCCATCGTCAGTTTCTTGCTCATCAACTTGATATTCATGACTGAAGCTCCTTTAATCTTCATCGACTCAATTTTAGATATCTGAACCATTCTTTACACGGGGACCGAATCAAGTATTTTCATTCGGTGCCCTGTTTCGATCCGGGCACTGCCACCCACCGTACCTCTGCATATACAATCCTTGTGCCAACTTTTAACAAACCAATATAAAACAACGAGTTACAATGTTGCCGGTGCGCGCCAACAAGGGCCACTGTAAAGTTTTCCGACATCGCTTAGCCCATTCTCGGCCGCTGCAGCAGATATCTCACCAGCAGATAAACCAGCAAAAAGGCGCCCAGAACCAAATAAGTATAGATGCCGGTCAGAAAAGCGAGAAGATCGTGAAACCATTGAGTGATCTGTTCGAGGCGGCCGGAAGTCTGTTGGGAACGGGATTTTTCCAAAGGATTCCCGTTGATGGTATCCGTAAGCGGGCCGCCCAGCTGGATCGCCCAGCCGCCAGCTCCCGTGAAACGCTGTCCTCCCTGGATCATGCCGGGCAGCGAGTTGCGCTGAAACAACTGCGAAAGGGGAACCTTCCGGGGCACAGAGTTCTTGCCCAACGGCGTTGGGTCCGCGGGTTTTACCTCGGCGCCGGGCGGTCGATCCGCTCCGATACGGGAATCATCCAACAATTCCGATTGCGGAACCTCGTTGGCGTCCAATACGGACGATAAATCGCCTATCGCTTTGGCGTTCGCTCGCTTGCCTTCCGAATCCTCCGTCTGCGACGTATTCCCCGTCAAATTCCGTAACCAGTCCGGAATCAGACGGCTTACCTCTTTCTTCAGGGACAGCAGAAAGTCCCGGGCCGAACCCCGTTCCTCCTCGCGCTCGACAAGCATGATTGTCCAGAAGGTCGCATCATCCACGGGCACCATCGCCCTGACCAATGCGGACTGATCCATGGCGGTCTCACTGGAATCCGGCACATAGCTTGACTGAGGATCATGCTGGATCACCGGCGTGCCTGCCACGGGTCCCGACAGCGCCCCGATCAGGACGCAAAGGCACAATGATCCGACAACCCTCAAACAACTCGCCACCGCACGGCCTCTAAAACGGGATGACGGTATCTGCGGCCGGGCTCGATCCGTGAGTATGAGCATCGAGTTCCTTGCCAAAAACATAAGACAGAGGGGGCACGGGGCGCACACTCCGATGCAGCACGATAAGGGCGATCGCCTGTCTGATTTATGTACCCGCGCACTCTTACATCCCTGCGGCTCATAACTATTTCGCTCCCTTCAACAGCTCGTCGACCTGCTTGGCATGGAACGAATCATTCGGCGAGGCACGCATCTTTTCCAGGAGCGTTCTGGCGCGCTCCGCCATGCCGTTCTTGATCAGGGCCACGGCAAGGTGATACCGGATCTCGGTATTGTCGGGAGAGAGATCGTGGGCGCGTGAAAGCAACCGGACACCCTCGTCGACCTGGTCGTGATTGACCAGCATCCAGGCATAGGTATCGATAATCGCACCGTCGCTCTGCTTGGCTTCATACGCCCTCTTGGCCGTATCCAAGGCACGGGGATCACCCTGTTGATCGTAGAGCCACGCCAGGTTGTTCAATGCAATCACTTTATCCTTGTCCTGGGCCAGCACCTCTTCATAATGCTTGGCCGCCCGCTTGTAATCGACCGCCGCCATGTACTCGCTGGCAAGCACCATGCGGATCTGGAGATCTTTGGGATTGTGTTTGAGCCAATCCTCGAGTTCCGCTTTGGCCTCCTTGTCGGAACTCTGTTTACGTATGAAATAGATCCGCAACATCGCGATGCGGTTATCCGGATGCCTGGCCAGGATCTTCCGATAGAGCTGGATCGCTTTGGCCTGGTCCCCGCCTTGGCTCGCAAGATCCCCTTCGAGAATATCGGCGACCGTATCATTGCCGGTCTGCTTGCGGATTGCTGCGACATATTCCCTGGCGGTGTCCTCATCGCCGTTTTTCATGGCAATCCGGGCGAGGAGTTCCCGGGCGACGACCAGGTTCTTGTCGGCATCGAGTGCGGTACGCAGATTGACTCTTGCCTCCTCAACCTTGTTCTCTGCCAATAACAGAATCGCCAGTCGAACAAGGGCATCGGTATCTTTGGGATTGTCCTTCAAGAGTCGCCTGATCAAACGGATCGCATCCCTCGGATTGTCTGATGCCTGCGCCAACTCGGCACCGAGACGAAGGGCTGCGGTGCTGTCCGGGGCGATCGCGTTGACTTGGCTGTAAAGCTCCTTGGCGCCGCTCAGATCCTTGTTCTGGAGGTCATATCTCGCCAGCACGAGTCTCGGCTCGATGGCCTTGTCGTTCGCATCGATGGCCTTCTTCAACCAAGACAGCGCCTGTTTCTCATTCTGCTGCTTCATGGAGATCGTCGCCTGCGCCATGAAGGCTTCGACGTTCTTCGGATCGATGGCCAACACCCTGGAATAAAGATCGCTGGACTCCGCCAGCCTGCCGCGCTGCGACTGCAAGCGCGCGAAATTCGACAATGCGATCTGATTGTTCGGATCCAATTCAATAACCTTGGAGAATGCCGTAGCGGCATCACCCAACTGCCCCTCTTCCCAGTAGACGAGCCCCTCGAGGTTATAGGCCAACTTGGGGTCCACTTTGTCGTCCAGCATCTTCTGGACTTCACCGTGCGCCCTCTTAAAGTCCTTCTGGCGAACGTAAGCCATGATCAGGAGATACTTCGTACGAATCCGTGCGCTTTCGGACGAACCATCGTCCGGAACCTGCAACGCCTGGATCGCCAGCTGGTTTTCGCCTTGAGCCATATAGGCCAAACCGAGTTCCGCCCTGACGGAGGCATCGTCGGGAGCGCTCAACAACGCCCCTTTGAGATAGCGAACGCCTTGATCCAAATCACCCTTTCGAAGCGCGGCGCTTCCGGCCAAGGCCATCAGCTGCGGATCGTCCTTCGCGTCGGCCATGACCGGCGCGAGCGCTTCAAAGGCCAAGTCCGGCGTCTTGAGCCGCAGACGCACGGCCGCCAACAATTTGCGAGCCCGCACATCGTCGCGATTCCTCGACACGTAAGTCTGCAGGTAGTGTTCCGCCTGTGCGTTCTCACCGAGGGAGTAATAGGTCGAGCCGAGCAACAAGTTCGACGGATCATGGTCGGGGGCGACCCGCAGAACCTGCAACAGCTCGTCCCGGGCATCGGCGTACTTACCGTTGTGATAGTAAACCTGGGCTCGCCAGAAATGCGGCAAAGGATGGTTCGGAATGCGATTGCGCAATTCGTCGATGATCGGCACCGCCTCATCTTCCTTACCCAGCGACAGCAGGGCCGTCACCATACCGAAACGGGACTGAATCATCCGCAACGTGTTGAGGTCTTCCCCTTTACCCCACGCGGCGGTATACGCCTCCAGCGCCTGATCGTATTTTTGCTGAACGAACGCAATATTGGCCTTGAGCAGCCAGGCATCGATATTTTGCGGATCCAGCTTCAACACCTGGTCCACGTTGTCGCCGGCCTCCTGGAACTTTTCCGCCATGGCCATGGCCCTGGCCAATCCCACCCGCGCCTGAATATCATCCGACTTTTTATCAAGTACCTGTTCGTAGAATCCGCGAGCTTTATCGACCTCCTGCTTTTCCAGGTAGGCATCGCCCTGGACAATCATAAGGTCGAGCTGATCGTCGCCCGTGGCGTTGACGCCATCGAGCACCTTGATGGCATCGTCGGGACGCTCGTCCATGAGCAAGGCGCGGACGTACTTCAACTTGAGGGCAACGTCATCGGGCTTTGCCTTGCTGGCCCGCCCGAGTTCCTTTTCAGCCGCTTTGGCATCGCCGAATTTGATATACAGCTCGCCCAGCGAACGTCTTGCCTCGAAATTTTCGGGTTCTTTCTGGAGAATGTTCTTGAATTCGATCGCGGCAGCTCTGTAACGCCCTTGCGACATGTATTCGGCGGCCAACTTCTTGGGGTCCTGCCCTAACATTCCGCATGAGCTCAGGAGCAGACTCAGCACCACCATCCCGACGCCGAGCACGCCCTTTTCCATACCTTGAAATCGCCCCATCATTTCTCCTCCAATTCAGCGATTGAAGCCCGGATACCAGGCTCCGCATTCCTCAGGAACCCAGACAATACGGCTTCAGCATACTTACTATCCTGAATATCGGTGGCAACGGCGACCAGCGTCGACCCGGGTTGCCCCTTCAAAAGCGACCACAGCTCCATCAATTTAACCTTCTTCTTCGAGATCAATTGCATCCCGCCGACATCATACCAGTACCACAGAAACCGCAGCCTGTCCGAACCGTCGTTCGCACGAAGCACCGTCATCCGGACTGCCGGGCCGCCGGTCTCGGCGGCACTCCTCTCAACGTCCCGCACCGCCTGCCAGCGTGTCTTGTCGTATAACCGGTTTCGAACATAAATCAGCTCCTTTCCCTGAGACTGCCTGCGGTAATAGGCCATATACAGCAGGACACGTTCTCCCGTCCCGATATAACCGAACATCCCCTCCCGCGTCGCCCCATGGAACACGGGCGACCACGACGACATCGTTCCGGCTGTGTCTGCACGCCATGGCCCCAAGACCGCTGGCCGCTCCAGGTTCGGTAAGGCCTGCTCCGTTCCCCTTGCTATCTGCCCATCGCCCTGAATGCGATAGACGAGTCCCGGCCCGCACACAAGTCCGGCCAGAAGCAGGACCAACATGGGTATGAGCCTCTTTTCTCCGGCCCCCGAAATATTCTGCCGCCCCCAACCACGGCCCTTGTCCGTCGTCGCGAGATTTCGGGCGAGACGGCCACCGTACCAAAACACGGGCAACATGACACCGGCGAACAACATCCACCCCATGAAGGCGTGATCCTTGACGAGCGGCGACTGCATCATGGTCAGGTGGCCGGCGATAATCACCACGGTCACTCTGAGCCAGTTGGCGACAATCGCCACGACCAGGATCAGGCCCATGAAAGTCAGTCTATCCTTGCGCCGGGCAAGATAAAACCAAGCAAAGAACGCGCCCAAGCTGACGGCGGCCAACAGATACCGCATCCCCGCACAGAATTCCGCGATTTGAAAATTCCCATACGGGATGGAAAGGGCGTTCCCTTCCCGAAAAACGGGTATACCGATGACCTGCAGCATGTATGTGGCGGCATGCGCGGTTATCGATTGGAACAGCGGCATCAACGGGTCCCATACGGGGATCGCCGTCCAGATAAATCCCAAGGGGAATAGTGCCCACCGAACCGCATCGAGACCGAAACAGGCCCAGACCAGCAACGGAAACATCGCTGCCAGGGCAAAGTATTGAACGAGTTCTACATGAACCAGCTCCCCGGTTGCCCACAGTAGACTGTCGGCGACGACGAAAGGTAGCGCGAACCAACTCCCATCGACCTTCAAACCGGAAAACGTCTTGCGTGACCGCCACAAAGCAAAAAGGCAAAGTCCCAATACCAGAAAGCCGTGTCCGTAATTGCTGTTGGCGTCGCGCCAATCGTCCATCAGCGACCCGACGGTCGCCCGTGTCACGGCCAGCCAGAGTATCACGATGAAGACAAACGCGACCGTGGTCACGTTGCCGAACCGGATGCCTGTCGAAGTACTCAACGGCATCGTTTATGCGCGACTACTATCCATGACGAGGGAAGCACCCGATCTAGGAACGGATGAAATGCAGGCAATCAAACGAGCGCATCTGAACCGACATTTTGGAAAAACCTTCGACAGACCGGAAACGATGGCAACGGCTCGGCAACGAATTCATCCAACCCCCTTCATGCCATGCTTTTCCATGAGCGAATAGAGCGTCGGCCGACTGACATCCAGAGCCTCCGCCATCTTTGTGATATTGCCTGAAAAGATCAGTTCCGCCTTGCCGAGCAACTCGGCCTCGGCCTTGTCGCGCGCCTCCCTCAGGCTCAGCAACGAATGTTCATCGTTCGCCAACAGGCCCAGGTCCTCGGGAGAGACCTGGGCGCCGTCGGACATCACGACGGCGCGTTTGATCGCGCCTTCAAGTTCGCGGACGTTGCCGTGCCAGGGCTGGCAAGTCAGAACCTCGATGGCCTCCTGACTGAAACGGTCACAGCTACGCTTGAACTGCTTGCGATAGCGGTCCAGAAATACCTTTGCCAACAACGCGATATCGCCGCCTCGCTCCCGCAAGGGAGGGACTTGGATAGTAATGTCGCTGATTCGGTAGTAGAGATCTTCCCGAAAGCTGCCGTCGGCGATCTTTCTCTGCAGATCCTGGTGCGTCGCACAGATCACGCGCACGTCTACGGGGATATCCTCGTTGCCGCCAAGCCTCTGTATCACCCTTTCCTGTAGAAAACGCAGTAATTTGGATTGCAAAGGGAGCGGTATATCGCCGATCTCATCGAGGAACAGCGTGCCTCCGGAGGCAAATTCTATCCGTCCCGGCTTGCGCTTCAGCGCCCCGGTAAAGGCGCCTTTTTCATATCCGAACAGTTCACTCTCGAGCAGGTTCTCGGGTATCGCGGCACAGTTGATGGCCACGAGCTCGCGGTCGGAGCGCTCGCTCAAGCCGTGAATGGCCTTTGCAACCAATTCCTTGCCGGTACCGCTCTCACCGAGAATCAAGGTGGTAACGTCGGTGGGCGCGACCCGCTCGACCATACGGCACACCGCCTCCATGGCGGGACTCGCGGTAATGATGTTCTCGAGAACCCTCGTCCTGGTTTCCGAGACCAGCTTGCGATAATCCGCTTCCAGACGATGGAGTTGCAAGGCGCGATCCACGATCAGACGCAGCTCGTCGGTGTCGATCGGCTTGCAGTAGAAGTCGTAAGCGCCGGCGGCAACGGCCCGCATCGCGTTCTCACGGTCGTCGTTTCCGGAAACCACGATGACCTTTGTATGAGGTGCGACATCCAGCACGGCCGCCAAGGCCTTGAGGCCCTCGCTGGCACCATCGGCATCCGGAGGCAACCCCAAATCCAGGGTCATGACCGGGAAATGCTGGCTCTCGATCGCCGCCAGCGCCGATTCCCGATTGTCCACGATCGTTACCCGATAGTTATCGAAACACCAACGCAACTGGCGCTGGATTCCCGGGTCGTCCTCTACAACCAATAGGGGTTGTTCGCTCATACCCGCCCTGAATTCAGTATCAATAGAATCATTTCGGTGGCTCGTTGTCCTGAGCCAACGGTATTCGTAGTGTAAAACAGGAACCCTCGCCTAGGCGACTTTTGACGGTGATGTCTCCATCCTGCTGTCTCAGGAACTGTCGGGCTTCGAAGACACCGATGCCCATATTCCCTCGGCCTTTTGTGCTTGCGAACGGCCGGAACAACCGGTCGCGGATAAAAGCGCTGTCCATTCCGGCTCCGGTATCCGAGATCTCGATGACGGCGAAACGATGCTCCCGGCGCAAATCGACGTGGATTTCTCCTTCGTCGTGTGTCGCGTCCTGAGCGTTCTGGATGATGTGGGACAAAACCATCACCAGGCGCTGGCGGTCGACATTGACCTCGAGCCCCTCCTCCAATATCGCCAACTGAGGTTGCGGACGCTGGCCGGACTTCATATTCACGGCCTCACGCGCGATTTCGGACAACTTGACCAGGGACGACTCGTCGCCCTTTTTCCATCCGGATTTCAGCTTGTGCAACAACGCATTCATCTGGTCCACTGAGTTATCGACCGTCGCAATCATATCCTTCACAAATTCAGGGTCGTCTCCGTGGCGCTTGGCATTTTGCACGAGCATCGAAAGCTGGGAAACCAGGTTCTTGAGATCATGGATGATAAAGGCCGAAAGCTGGTTGAAGGCCTCGAACTGGCGCGCATCAACTAAGGCTCGGGCGGCTTCGGCCTGCGCAAGGTAGGTGGCCGCCTGCATGCCCGCGGTCTTGATGACGTCACGATCCTCCCAGTCGATCCGGTGCGGCGACTTGGGCTGTTTGATCGCGACGATGGCCAATAGCGAACCGTGATGAAACAATGGGATCAAGAGCCATGCCCAGCGGTTCATCAGCATATATTCCGGCACCGCAAGCCCATCGTAGCGTTCGGGCTCATCGACGAGCTCATTGAGGTCCATCACCCATTCCGTGCGCTCGAAGAACTCGATCAAGGGGTCGTTCGCGGTAATGTCATCGAGCGCGTCGTCGCATACGACGTCTACGCTCCGCCGCAGCACATAGGTTCCGCCACCGTCATTGACCCAAAGCGCGCCGCCGTCGCAATCCACGGTATTGGCGAGGGCGCGCAGCACGCGCTCGCTCAGAGAGACCGCGTCATCCTGGCTGTCCAAGGCGCGCGTGAAACCCAGCCATTCCCCCCGATAATCGTAGCGAAAACTGTAAAAATGTTTGCTGATGAAGACCTTGGCTTTGGCCCTGGCGCGTTCCGACAACAACAACATCGTCAGGAAAAGCGCTGCCGCAGAGATGAAGACGGTCTGCGCGAACCCGCCCCAACTCCCGCCCAGGTAACGGATGTAGTATCCACCCGCCGCCATGACCATGAGATAGATTCCTGCGCCGATAAAGGTCGTCGAATGGTAGACGACACTCCGCGAGACATGGATGTCGACGGACCACTTCGGGTTCCTCGCCGCCGAAACCGCGATCAAGGGAACCACCATTGCGTTGATCACGCCGCGGGCATCCCAAAAGCCTTGATCCACATGGCTGTATAGCAAGGCCTCGGAATAGAGCACGAAGTCGTAGGCAAAGATCGCCCCGACCCCATAACACAGAGTCTTGATGTCTCGACGAGTACTGCCCGGCGCCTTGCGATAAACTTGCTCCACCAATACGAGACCGACGATCGCGAACGCCATCGCCCCGAAGAGGGCCAACGAGTGTGCCGACGCGGCCCAGCTCGCGCGATCGCCGTAATCGACGGTTAAAACGATCGCCGCGAACAGCAATGCCACCACACCGGTCAGCGCCAATGGTCGCCGCAAGGCGCGCTCGCGCCATTCGTCCTTGCCGAACACCAACAACGCAAAGAACGCAATCCACAACAGGTCCCTGATCGCCTCCGCCGCGTTCATCAGCGACGGCAGCCAGTCCGTCGCCTCGGGCATGTAGCAGAACATCGCCGAAACCAGTCCCCACAAACTCGAAAAAACGGCGGCAAGCACCAGAACGGCGCCTTGCAGGCGACCTCGCCACGCAGTGCCCAGCAGGATCGCCAATGCAGCGAACGCCGCTGCAGCCAGCCCGTAACTCAGGACACAGGTCTCTTGTAGACTCATGCGAATACTCTAGGTATAAAAATCGGTTTCTAAAAACATCGGCACCACGATATCAGGGCCGGCGACGGGACGCCAAAAGCATAGCGGCATTCCGCCCTGAAGCTCTAACGCCATCCAGTCGAATGCAGGATCTTATATTCAAGATAATGGCGAGAATATCGATAACCTATGTTATATATCGAACCGGAAGTTGCGTCACACGCCGAGCCGGCCGAAATACTCTTGAAGCCCGCGATTCGGCGCATTTTGACCGCAACGCGCCCCAGATGCCATGGCCTCAAACCCGTCCGAAACCATGAACGATTCGATCCAGACAAACATCGACAGACATGAAGTGCGGTTGTTCGATATCCCGATCGCCGGCGTGACTCCGGACGTCGCCGTGGACATCGTGGAACAGGCGATCATCAACAGACGCAAGCTCCATATCGGAGTAGTCAACGCCGCCAAGATCGTCAACATGGGCAAGAATCCGGAACTCCGGGACAGCGTCCTGGAATCGGACATCATCTTTGCCGACGGCATGTCCGTGGTCTGGGCCAGCAAGATCCTCGGAACGCCGCTACCCTCGCGCGTAACCGGAATCGACCTGATGTTCGGCCTGCTCGAACGGGCCGACCGCGCGCGCTATCGCGTCTATCTGCTCGGTGCCACGGACGAGGTGCTGAATAAGGTCCGGGAAAATATCGCGCGGGATTACCCGGGCTGTGTCGTCGCCGGCTTACATAACGGCTATTTTTCCGCCGACGAAGAGGAAGTCATCGCCACGGACATCAAGCGATCTCAAGCCGACATTCTCCTGGTGGCGATCACGTCGCCGAAAAAAGAAAACTTCATGGCACGTTGGGCGCATTTGATCGATGCGCCTATCTGCCACGGCGTGGGCGGTTCCTTCGACGTCTACGCCGGCAAGGTAAAAAGGGCACCGATCCTGTGGCAGAAACTGGGGTTGGAATGGTTGTATCGAGTCATTCAGGAACCCGGACGCATGTGGAAACGCTATCTGTTCACAAACAGCGAATTCATCTCAATGATCGTCAAGGCCCTCATGAAAAAACGGCCGGCCGACAGCCGGGAACACCGTCCCTGAATTTCAACCGGGCAGAGGCATTCCCGCCCGCCGCCTACAGACTCAGGCGCTTGAAAACGGTCTCCGGGACATTCCTGATGATCAGCATGATCCAGCGCCAAAAGAAAGGCGTATAGATCTCCGCTTTCCCGCCTTCGATCGCGCGCACGATATCCCCCGCCACGCGTTCGGGCTTGGCCCACAACAGCCCTTTTTTGAATGCCGCCGTCATGGGCGTATCCACGAATCCCGGCTTGATGTCGAGGACGTTCACGCCCGATTTGAAAAGCCGGTTCCGGAGACCCTGCAAGAAGGTCGACACCATCTTTTTGGCGGCGCCGTACACATAATTGGACTGCCTGCCACGATCGCCCGCCACGCTTGTGATCACCGCGATCGTGCCCTGTTTTTGCCGTTCCATCCTGTTGGCGATCAGCGTCAGCAGCTCGATCGTACTGAGGGCGTTGATGTTGATTTCGCGCAACGCCGTTTCAACGTCGCGCTCGCAGGCCTTTTGATCCGGCAGCGTTCCATGGGCGATCAGCACGATGTCGACCTGTTCCATATCTGCGAACGCCCGTGTCACCATGGATTCACAATCCTTCCTATCGCCCGCATCCCACACGTCGAAGGCGGTGGAATGCGCGCCTCGTATCTTCAAGTCGTCCGCGATAACGGCCAACCGCTCCCGGTTGCGCGCGAACAGGTACAAATTGTCTCCGCGCTCGGCAAACCGCCTGGCCGTCGCCTCCGCGATCGCGGAGGTCGCCCCGAAAATCATGACGTTACGCATTGCCCTATAACCCCAGTCTTTGTGATTGCAAGGAATTGAATATCTTGTCCGCGCCGTAGCGGACGCGGGTTTCGATAAATCGGTCAACCCTGGGATAGCCGCGCCGGAAACACTCACGGGACATGCGCGCATCCTTGGTCAGATAGATCCGCCCGCCGTAAGCGGCCAGAATGTCGTCCAGCTCATCCAAAAACGCGAACAACCCCGCGTCGATCTTGAAATCGAGCGCCAGCGTATAGCCGCCCATGGGAAAGGAAAGATCGTTCCCGTTTTCCTTTCCGAACACCTTGAGCACCGACAAGAATGAGCCGCGTCCCGAGCCGGCGATCCGTTCCAAAATGACTTTCATGCCCTCGAGACCGTTGTCCTTGGGCAACACGAACTGATATTGGGTAAATCCCTTGCTGCCGTAAATGCGGTTCCATTGATGGATGCCGTCCAACGGATAAAAAAACGGATCGTAGTGCACGGTCCGGGTCGTGAGCGGCTGACTGACCCGATGGTAATAAAGCGTATTGAAGGCCCAGACCGAATACCGGTTCAGCAGGAAAGCCGGCATGTTGACGGGCACCGAGACCCTCCCCTCATGATGAACGGCCAACCCGCCGCTCTCGGCATGCTCCCCGAGCATGATCAGCGAACGTCCCAAGTCCTTGCCGGTTGAAACGCAATCGATCCAGGCGACCGAGTAGGTGGCATCCCCGTTGTCGTCGAAGATCGCGACCGCCTCGTCGATATTCGCGGCCTTGATCGTACGTTCCTCGATCATGCTGCTTTTGATCGCCTTGAGCGTGACGACCGCCTCGAGGATCACGCCGGTCAGGCCCATGCCGCCACAGGTGGCATGAAAAAGTGCTGGGTGAACGCTGCGCGAACAATCGACGATGCCCTCGCTCACGGTCGCGATACGGATCAGACTGACATGATCCGTGAAGGTACCGTCGACATGGTGGTTCTTGCCGTGTACGTCGCTGGCGATCGCGCCTCCTACCGTCACGAATTTGGTGCCGGGCGTAACCGGCAGGAACCAGCCCTTGGGAACGAAGACTCTCAGGATCTGATCCAGACTGGCCCCGGCCCTGCACCGAAGCTGCCCTGTGGTCTCATCGAAACTGACGAAGTGATCCATTGCGCCCATGCCGATGACCGACTCGGCCAGCGAACTGTCGCCATAGCTCCTCCCCAGGCCACGGGCAATCATCGTACGTCCGAGTTCGGGGCTTCTGATCAAGGCGGTCACGTCGCGATCCGCGAGCGGCATCGCGACCTCGGCGTCGACCGACGGATACTGACCCCATCCGGATAATTTCACCTAGGCAGCCTCACGCACGACGAACACGAATCGCTTGTCCAACTGGTACTTGATGAAATAGCCGATGGCCAGTCCGAGGACCGCGCCGACGTAGCGCATTTCCTTTGAGCCGAAGACGTGATCGAAGCCCAGCTCGAAACCCCAAAATATGACCGTCGTAACCACACCCATGATCGTATAGAGCACGAAGGTCTGCGAATCGTGGGCGACGTCCCTGACCTGAAAGCGGAAAATGAATTTCTTGTCGAGGACGTATTTCACGACCAAACCCACCGCTGTCCCGACGATCATGGACAAATAAACCGAGTAGGCGCCCGCGTAGATGTTGATGGAAACGTCCTGAGACACGATGTTCGCCAGCGTCGATAAAATGGCGAACAACGTGTAGTTGAACACAAGCTTCATGCGCCCTCGCTCTCCCGTCGGAAATCGGCGATAACCGATTCGTAAACCGCCATATGTTTCGCCGCAACCACGTCGGGATGAAAGCGCGCCTCGGCAATCTCGCGCGAGCGTGCGCACATGGACGCGTAGCGCTCGTCGGACTCGATGATTCGAACCAGCGCCTCGGCGATCTCACCGGTGTCGTTCGGATCGACGAGATATCCCGACGTCCCTTCCTCGACCATGAAAGGCATGCCGCAGAGATTCGAGGTCACCACCGGAACCCGCATGGCCATGGCCTCGGCGATGACCATGGGCGCGTTCTCCTGATACGACGGCAGCAACAGGATGGATGCCTTGCCGAGTTCGTCGAGCAGCATCTGATGGTTGATATGACCGATGAGGCGGACCCGATCGCCGAGCTTGCGTTCGCGGATCAGGTCGTTGACCTGCTGCAGATAGGCGGCCTCCTTTTCCTGTCCCGCAATAATCAATTCGGCCTCGTGTCCCCTTGCGATCAATTTGGCAAAGGCGCGAATGCTGCCCAAAGTGTTTTTGCGCTCGCTGACCCAACCGACGCAAAGGATTCTGCGCACCAAAGCAGCCTGTCTCGGCGTCTCGAAGAACCGCAAATCCAAAGGATTGTCGATCGGATGGATGATCGCGTGCGTCAGTTTGCGGATCATGGCCTCGACATAGGGTGAGATCGAGATGATGTGATTGAGCCTGACCAGCGCGGCGGCTTCGACCTTGCCCCAGACGAAGGAACGCAGGTGTTTCATGCGTTCGTCGCCGGCAACGATATTGGCGTGATCGAAACCGTGCAGGGTGAAGACGTGCGGAAACGGAATACCGTCCAGGAACAGCCCGTGGGTCTCATGGGAGTGGACGATGTCCGGTTTCAGTTCGCGGATCTTTTCGATCAGACGCCGTCGTCCCGGTCCGCAGAGGATATCCACGATCTGGGGCCAACCCGGATCGGGAAGACGATGAACCCGGATATCGTTATCCAGTTCCTCCACCGCTTCCTTGAGCCCTCGCTCCAAGGTCACCACATGAACCTCGTTCCCCGGCAGGCGGGCCATGGCCCGGGCGAGATTCACGGTTACCGACTCGACCCCGCCCTTGGGACGATCGAAGTCGGAGGGATAGCGGCTGTGCAATACGATGCGCATGGAATCAGTTTTCCCGTCCGTCGGTCAGGCATTCAAAATGGCGCCGCCAACGCTCGGCGATCACACCGACGTCACAACGCGCCCTGGCCACGGTCGAGGCCGCAACCGAAAGGCGCTCGCACAGCCCCGGCGTCTTCAGCACCTCGGTCACTCGCGCTGAAAATTCTGAAACATCGGCGTCGGGAACGACATAGCCGGTCTCCCCGTCGATCACGATATCCTTCAGGTCCCCGACGTCGAACACGATGGGCACCGCGCCGGCGCACATGGCCTCCATCAAGGCAATGGACAGACCCTCCCATCGCGAGGTGATCGCGAAGATGCGGGTATCGAGCAAATAGTCATAGACGTTCTTGACCTGGCCGACCATATCGATGCGTTCCGCCAGTCCGCGAGCCGCGATATTGCCGGCCACTTCCTTAAACAACGGGCCGTCGCCGATCATCCGCGCCCGTATATCGGGACACCGGTCCGCCGCCCGCGCCACCACGTCGACAAAACCGTCCGGCCGCTTGTATTCGGACATCCGTCCGACGAAGGTGATATCGACGGAACGCTCGCCGTCGTCCGCGCCCTTGAGCTTCGCAGTATCCACGCTGCCCGTAATGATCTCGATCCGCCAGGGTCGGGAGTGCCGTTCCACGTAGGCCCTCGCCTGCGTGCCCCTGACGATGACCGAATCGAACTCGCTCGTCACGGCATGGGCCAGACGCTCGATCAGCCGCGACGGCCCCTGAAGCGCGACCAACAATTTGTTTTCCGCCCCCCAGCCGCCGCCCTCGATTTCGAGCTGACCGGAGGTCACCTGAAAACTCGAAAGCCGGCCGAACAACCGCGCCAAAACCAAGGCGGAAACGGCGGCGGGAAATATATGGTAGCCCATGTAGAGATCCGGCCGGACCCGGAAACTGTGCAGCAGGCCCCAAATGAATTTTGCCCCCGCACGGGAGAACAGCTTGTTCAACAGTGGGGGCGGACAGAGATAGACCAGACGTTCCAGTTCGTCCACGGGTTCGTCGCAAACCAGATAGACCCGGTCGACGCCCGAACGGGTCAGCGGCGTGACGTGCGCATGAAACCAGTTGGGATTGTGGAAGGTGCCGACGACCATGATCTCGCGCACGCCTTCGCGACGGCCGAACGGCTTAAGCACCTTTGAGATCAGGACCGCAAGCCCATACACCGCCGTCAGTACGCCGACGGCCGTTACCCGCTTCATCACCCGCACGGACCGACGCCCCTCATCGCCCGGCGAAAACCCAATCGATTAATCCGCACATCCAACATTTTGTCGCAACTTAGTCTTCAATACACCGTTTGCCGCCGATAAGGCGTGTGGACATGACCTGACGGCTCCCCGATAATCCTGCTTCCTCACAGCCCAGAGAACCGAATGGACCTACTACTCATATTCAAGGCCTTTATTATCAGCGTCATCGAAGGCCTAACCGAGTTTCTGCCCGTATCCAGCACTGGTCATATGATTATTGCCGGGGATCTCTTACGGTTCAATGACGATATCGGCAAGGCCTTTGAAATCGTGATCCAACTCGGCGCCATCCTGGCGATCTGTTGGGAATACCGCGTCCGCCTGCTCGGTGTCACGCGAGGCCTCGGAAGAGACGCTGCCGCCAACCGCTTTGTCTTCAATCTCTTCGTCGCCTTCCTGCCTGTCGCCGTCGTCGGGTTGTTGTTCAACAAGGCCATCAAGGCCCACCTCTTCCAGCCCTTCACGGTCGCGATCGCCTTCATCATCGGCGGCCTGATCATCTACTGGGTCGAGAAAAAGCGCGCCTACCGGCCACACATCCACGAAGTCGAGGCCATGACCTGGGTCGACGCGCTCAAGGTCGGACTGGCCCAGGTCGTCTCGCTGATCCCGGGCACCTCGCGCTCGGGCGCCACGATCATCGGCGGCATGCTGTTCGGCCTGTCGCGTCAGGCCGCCACCGAGTTCTCGTTCTTCCTCGCCATCCCGGTTATGGTTGCCGCCTCGGGCTACGACCTATACAAGCATTGGGACGTCATGGACACGCAACAGGTCGGAATCTTCGCGATCGGTTTCGTTACCGCCTTCGTCAGCGCCTTCATCGCGACCAAGGCGCTCGTTCAGTTCGTCGCCAGGCATTCCTTCATGGTCTTCGCCTGGTACCGCATCGCGTTCGGCGCCTTGCTGCTGATCTATTACCGGGCCGATCTTTTCCAGGCGCTTTGAGCGCCGGTCCGTACAGCGTTTCGAGGCCACGGATTGGCCGTGCCGCCCATCCTCTATATACTCCAACGTTTCCGTTGAACTTTTTCGAGCAAATACCCCTAAGTTAAATCATGAATATCCTACTCGTTGGCAATGGCGGCCGGGAACATGCCCTGGCCTGGAAACTGGCGCAATCCCCGCAGGTCGAAACGGTCTATGTCGCCCCCGGCAACGGCGGCACCGCGACCGAGCCCGGTCTCGAAAACATCGCCATCGGCGCGACCGATATACCGGCCCTGCTCGAGTTCGCACGAACGAACGGCGTCGGTCTGACCGTGATCGGGCCCGAGGCCCCGCTGGTCGCCGGCATCGTCGACGCCTTCAAGGAAGCCGGCCTGCCGTGTTTCGGCCCTTGTCAGGCCGCGGCCAGGCTCGAAGGCTCCAAGGCCTACAGCAAGGCCTTCATGGACCGTCACGACATCCCGACGGCAGCCCACGCCACCTTCACGGATTGCGATCAGGCCCTCGCCTTCCTTCGCGATCGCGGCGTTCCGATCGTCGTCAAGGCCGACGGCCTGGCCGCCGGCAAAGGGGTCATCGTGGCCCATGACATGGCCACGGCCGAAAACGCCGTTCGCGACATGCTGTCGGGCAACGTCTTCGGCGAGGCCGGCCACAGGGTCATCATCGAGGATTTCCTCGAAGGCGAAGAGGCCAGTTTCATCGTCATGGCGGACGGAACGCATGCGCTTGCCATGGCGACTTCCCAGGACCACAAGGCCCGCGACGAGGGCGACACCGGCCCCAATACCGGCGGCATGGGCGCCTATTCTCCGGCGCCGGTCGTCACGACGGATATCCATACGCGAGTCATGGACGAGGTCATCATGCCGGTCCTCAAAGGCATGACGGCGGAAGGCCACCCGTATACCGGCTTTCTTTATGCCGGACTCATGATCTCGTCCAAGGGCGACCTCAAGGTCCTCGAATTCAACTGCCGTTTCGGCGACCCCGAAACCCAGCCCATCATGATGCGTCTGCAATCCGACCTCGTCGAACTCTGTCTGGCCGCGCTCGACGGCCGCCTGGATCAGGTCGAGGCAAAATGGGACCCGCGTCCCTCGATCGGCGTCGTGTTGGCGTCGGCCGGCTATCCGGGGGATTACGAGAAGGGACTGCCGATTTCGGGGCTTGATAATGACGACGGCACGACCAAGGTCTTTCACGCCGGCACGCGCCTCGTCGACGGCCGGACGGTGACCGACGGCGGCCGTGTGCTCTGCGTCTGCAGCCTCGGCGACGACCTCATCGAGGCGCGCAAGCGCGTATACGACCGCATCGCCGACATTCGATGGGACGGCATGTTCTATCGATCGGACATCGCGCATCGGGCGATTGATCGAAGTAACAAGTAACGAGTGACAAGTGGCGAGTAACACGTAACAAGTGGCAAGCGGCAAGTTGCTAGTCTTTGTCACTTGAAACTTGGAACTTGAAACTTGAAACTTGAAACTTGAAACTTGAAACTTGAAACTGCAATCCATTCAACGTCAATACCGGAGATTTCATCAATGACTAAGCCGTTCGTCGCCGTACTCATGGGCTCCGACAGCGACCTGCCCGTCATCGAATCCACGTTTGCCATCCTCCGCCAGTTGGAGGTCCCCTTCGAGGCACAGATTACGTCCGCCCATCGCACCCCTGCCGAAACCAAGGCCTACGTCCAGGACGCCGAGACCCGCGGCTGCGCCGTATTCATCGCCGCCGCCGGGCTTGCCGCCCATCTGGCCGGGGCCGTGGCCAGCCAGACCTGCCGGCCCGTCATCGGCATCCCGCTCGACGCGGGCTCCCTTCAAGGTATGGACGCCCTGCTCTCGACCGTACAGATGCCGGACGGCATCCCGGTTGCGACCGTGGCCGTCGGCAAGGCCGGCGCCAAGAACGCGGGCTGGCTGGCCGCTCAAATACTGGCGCTCCAGGACGCCGCGCTGGATGCCCGCCTGCGTCAGGCGCGAGCGGATGAAAGCCAGTCCGTGATCGCCAAAAACCGGCAACTTCAGGATCGCCTGGCCAACGATTGAACACGCGCCCAAGGGCGTATTCGTGTCGAAAAAGACCGAGATCCCTGCTTCAACGCGGATTCAATTGATCCGTGCCCGCCGAGCCATTGAACGCGGCGGCGTTATCGCCTATCCGACGGAATCCGTCTACGGTCTCGGCTGCGACCCGTTCAACGCCGATGCCGTGGCCCGACTGCGCGGCATCAAGACCCGTAATCGAGGCAAGGGCTTCATTTTGATTGCCGCGACGCTGGATCAGATCCTGCCGCTGATCGCGCACCGTGACGGCGAGCCGTGGCCGGACATCGTCGCCCGTTGGCCGGGCCCGGTGACCTGGATCTTCGACGCCTCCGCCGCAACCCCTCCCTGGCTGCAGGCCGAAGACGGCAGCATTGCCGTCCGGGTTACGGCCCATCCCATTGCGGCTGCGTTGTGTCGGCTCGCGGGCACTGCTCTGGTCTCGACAAGCGCCAATTCCCGCAACCGGCCTCCGTTGCGCGATGCCCTGGCCGTTCGCTGCGTGCTCGGACGGGACGTCGACGATATCGTGACCGGCCCCACTTCAAATGCGCCCAGACCCACGGTTATCATGGACGCGAGGACGGGGGCCTGCCTGAGGGCGTAAAGGCGGCGACATCAACGGGGAATGAGGGCATGCTCAAGGAATGAAGGCGCACTGGTTCGGCATTTTCCTATTGAGTCTCTTCCTGGGCGGTTGCGCGACCTATGGCCGGCATGTCCACGACGGGCTCGACGCCTTCGCGGCCAAAGACTACGACAGCGCGCTCGAGTCCATGGACAAGACCCTCGGAGACGATTCCGACGACCGTCTCCTGCGCCATATGGAACTCGGCCTGATCAACCACCTCGCGGGCCACTACGAGCGTAGCGCACAAGACCTCGCCAAGGCTGACGAGATCGCCGAAGATCTTTACACCCACCGGCTCAAGGATGTCTTGGCCACGATGCTCGTAAACCCGCGCAACGGCCCTTATCGCGGCACGGACTTCGAACGGGCATACATCCCCTACTACGAGATCATGAACGCGCTCGCGCAATCCGCCCGTCCCGAGCAGTGGTCGGACGCCCTGACCGCTGCCCGGGTCGCCTCCCGTAAGTCCGACATCCTGCTGACGGCCCAACGCAACAAGGTCGGTGACTACCAGGATCTCAAGGACGAAAAACGGCGCCTGTTCAGCCAACTGATGGACATCTTCTCGGTCGTCCTGGGCACGCCGCCGTCACGGGCCCAATACGTCTTTCGCGACGACGCCTATATCCGCTACGTCACGGGACTGGTCTACGAACTCAACGGCGAGTACGACAACGCCCGCATCGCTTACGAACAGGCCGCGCACCTCTACGAAGACGGCTATGCGAAACAATACGGATTGAACGGGGACATCGTCCGCGAGGCCTGGTTCGAAACCGCGCGCATGATGAAGAAGGCCGGCGGCTACGACGGCGAATTGGCGCACGTCGTCAAGACCAAACTCTCCGCCGAACAGGGCGAAGCCTTGAAGGCGACCGCGAACGGCGGCCAGTTGCTCATCATCCAGCACATCGGGATGGTCCCGAGGCGCCGCGAGATGAACCTGATCGGCTCGGTGGACGAACGCAAACGGGAACTCGTACTGCGTCTGCTTCCGATGGGAACGATCGAGGAACGTCGCGATCAGGCGGCATGGTTCTATCAGATGTACGCCGACAAGGGGCTGCTCGAATTTCTTGAAAACTATGCCGAAGGCGGCCTGCTCAAGGTCTTCTGGAACACGCGCGAAAAAGAGGTCCCGTTGCAGCCGGTATGGCACCTGGCCCAGAACAGCGGGCTCGTTGCCGCCTTGCGGCAGGGCATCCGCGTTACGGTGCCCTACTATCCGAGCTTTCGTCCGGCCTATCAGTCCTCGGTGGTGCGGGTCGACGGTGGAACGCCGCTCGACATGATCGACGCCGAATCGCTCTCCCGGCTCGCGATCCAATCGCAGATCGTCTCCGCCTGTACGGACATGAACGAGGCCTTGTCCCGCGAGGCGCTCAAGAGTGTGCTGACCCTGAACGCCCTCAAGGGCAACAAGCAGGAAGCTTCGCCGCTCGCAGGACTGGCGGCCAGTCTGGTTTCCATGGTGACGAGCGCGGCCGAAACGCGCAACTGGCTCACCCTGCCCTCGGACATCCGGATCCGCCGCATCCCATTGACTAATGGCACGCATGAGGTCACCATCGAAACCAACCGGACAGGTGGCGGAAGCTACGATCTGACACGGAAACAGGTCACGATCGAGAGCGGCGAGACCCAGGTCCTGGAGGTCCGCAGCCTCCCCGGACTCCCTCGAAAGTAAGCGGTCTCGATCGCATCGGAGTTGCACACACAAACCCCAAAAGGAATACCGAGATGACCAAGAAGATATCGCGCGGGATACTGTTTTTAACGGTTTTGTTGGCCCCGATATTGACGCTGACGGCGTGCAGCAGCGTCAAGGTGTCCAGGGTGGACACGAACCAGGAAATCGCGCTGACGGACCGTTGGAACGACAAGGACTCCGAACTGGTCGCCAACACGATGATCGAAGACATGCTGACCTTCCCCTGGCTGGGGCGTTTCCGGCAGGACTTTCCGGACCGCAGACCGACCATCACGATCCAGCAGATCCAGAACAAATCGCATGAGATGATCCCGGTCGACACCTTCGTCAACGACCTCAAGCGCGCGATCATCCGCAGCAACAAGGCCGACTTCATCGTCAGCGGCGAGGAGCGCTCCCGCGTGCGCGAGGAGCTCAAGGAGCAGGATACCTTCGCCAGCCCCGAGACCCGTATGCAGATGGGCCAGGAGCAAGGCGCCAACTTCGCGCTGTCCGGCAGCATCAACTCCATCGTCGACCAGCTCGACGGCGAACGCGTGACCTTCTACCAAGTCGATCTCAAGCTCATCAATCTGCAAACCACGCGCGAGGTCTGGAACGGCCAGAAGAAGATCAAGAAGCTCATGGAACGCAGCCGCTTCGGGCTTTGATGATGTTCGCCACGAGGTCTCTAACGGTCCCGGCGACCGCGCTCCTGATCGCGGCCCTGCTCGGTGGTTGCGCCGGCGGACAGCGCGTATCGTCTCGGGATACGCTGCCTGACTGGGTCTCCAACCCGCCGAGCGCCGGCGGGCACCGTTTCGGCGTCGGCTCGGCCGAGCTCGGCGTCGACGAGTCGGCGGCCATGAAGCTGGCGCGCGACTCCGCCACGGCCGACATCGCCAAGCAGCTCCAGGTATCGATATCGTCGACGGAATCCATTCACAAGGAACTCCTCGACATCAACGGCGACCAACGTTTTTCGCAGAACGTGGAACAGGCGGTGATCAGCCGCGTCCCCGAGTTCCGCTTTTCCTTTTTGACGCTCAAGGATAGCTATAAGGACGTCCCGCATGCACGCCTCTATGTGCTGCTCGACCTCGACGTCGACAAGGAGGCACAGGCGATCCGCCGCCGTATTTCGGAACTCGATGACGAGATCGAAAGCGCCGGCAAGGACCTCGGTACCGATCAGGACGTGCGCATCGACGACCTGCGCCGGATCTCGGCCGTACTGATCCGGATCCGCGAGCGCGACGCGTTGCAGGAGCGCCTGCGCCTGTTCCGTCCCGGGTCACCGACGGTCGCGACCATGACCGATCTGGACGACCTCGAGCGCCGCCTGCTGGCCCGCATCGCCTCGGTGCGCATCGAGATCCGGCCGGCGAACGGCGGCGGCACGGACTCCCTGGGCACGATTATCGCCGTCGAGCTCACCAAGCAGGGCCTGACCGTAGTCGAAAACCGGGCCGATCTCAGAATCGTCTACGATTTCGACCTGGGGGTGATTCGCAAGGGAGGGATCTACTTCGGGCAGATCCACGGCCAGACCCGCCTTGAAGACCGCGACGGATCGACGATCCGTTCCTTTGATATCGAGACCAAGGGCGTCTCGGTCCAGGAGGATCAGGCCCGCAGCCGCGCACTCAGCAGTCTGGGCGGCAAACTCGGCAGGATGATCATCGACACGTTGTTCGCCAGGAACGGCAAGGACAGCGCGTCAAAAAGCCCCCTCTAGGCGTTTCCACATGCCGAGGTAGGCAGCCTCGATGGCTCGAGCCATGCCCGCGGCATCGCAGAGTTCCGACTTCCGGACGCGCTCCCGAAGTGCCGCCCGCAGCGCCCGCCGCCGTTCGTCGTCCCCGGCAAGTCCGACCGCCAGATTCACGTAATCCTCCCGGGATTCCGCAATGCAGTCGGCAAGGCCTATGGCGCGAAGCATGCTGACGCCCTGGCGCTCGATCATGCGCGCCCCCGCCATCGTCACGACGGGCACACCCATCCAAAGCGCGTCGGCGGTCGTTGCGCCGCCCGTGCGCGGGAAAGGGTCGAGCGCGATGTCCATGTCGCCGTATTCCTTCAAATAATCCGGCGTCCGGGGCCGCAGAATCAGCCGCTCCGGATCGACGCCCAGCGCCGTGAAACGCTGCACGACGGCATGTCGACCGGCCTCGTGGTTGAAAGGCGCGGCCTTGAGCAGTAAGCGCGAACCGGGGACCCGGTTGAGGATCTCGGCCCAGGTCGCGACGACCTCGTCGCCGAGCTTGCTGAGGTCGTTGAAACAGCCGAACGTGACCGCTCCGCCTGAGGTCCTCTCGGCGACCTCGGGCGCGTCGGCGACGGGCTCGTAGGTGATCCAGCAACGCGGCAGGCGCCAAATCTCCTCGGTAGTGCTTTCGACGCTGTCCTCGGGGACCAACGCCTCGTCGACCAGCCAGTAGTCCATCGCGGAAAGACCCGTGGTGGCACAGTAACCGAGATACGTCACCTGCACCGGTGCCGGACGATAGGCGAAGACGCCTAGGCGGTTGCCGCGCGTATGTCCGGCGAGATCGACGAGGATATCGATCCGGTCCTCGTAGATCTGCCGAGCGACCGCCTCGTCGCCCTGTCCTATCGTCTTCCGCCAGGCTTGGGCGTACGACCTGAGACGCCGGTTGACCTCATCATTGGAACGGCTTTCGTCATAGCAATAGACCTCAAAGCGGCTCCGATCATGCGCGCGCAACAGTCCCTCGACGAAAGTGCCGACCGGATGGCGGCGCAGGTCCGGTGAGACGTAGCCGATCCTGAGCCGCCGGTCCCCGTCCAAGCGGCCGGAAAAATCGAATCGCCCGGCGCGCTCGTCGGGTGCAAAGCGTTGGGCCCACGCGCGGTGATGCTCGAGCAATTCCCCGGCTGGGCACAGGACGTGGTAAGCCTCGACAAACAACAAATTGCTGAAGGCCTCGCGGTAATCCGGCCGCAGTTGCAACGCCTTGAGATTGCATGCCCTGGCCGTCGCGACCTGGCCGCTGTCCTTCATGACGTTGGCGAGCCCCACCCAGGTCTCGGCATCGTTGGGATGGCGTTGTAGGATCGTTTGATAACAGGCCGCCGCCTCTTCGAAACGGAACGCCCGATGCAGCGCGATCGCGAGATTGAAGATCGTCGTGTCGTCGTCGGGATGGATCGCCAACACCGAGCGATAGCAGGCGATGGCCTCGTCGAAACGCTTGGTCCGGCGCAATAGGCCGCCCAGACGACTGCCGGCCTCCGGCCAGCCCGAGCGTAACGCAAGCGCCTGGCGATACGCATTCAAGGCGTCGTCGAGCCGATTCTGTCCCTCGTAGGCCATGCCCAGCAACAGATGCGCGTCGGCATTGCCGGGCTGTATGCCGAGCAGACGGACCAGGGGCGGTACGGCTCCGGCGAGATCGCCGGCGCGGCTGCAGGCCGCGCCCAGGAGATGCAATGCGACCGGCTGGTTTGGTGCCTTCTTCAGTACCTCGCGGCAGACCGTGATCGCCCGCTCGGCCGCGCCCGACTGCAACAAACGGCCGGCGTCGGCGACAAGCCGATCGACCTCCCCATTGGTCGAGCCGGGGCCCGGACTGCTCATCCGAACCTCTTTGCGACCATGGCCTCATAGGCGGTCTCCAGCCGCTCGGCGAGATCCCGGCCGCGACACAGCGCGGAATCCCGGACCCGGTCGCGGAGCGTGCGCCGCAGTTCGGCGCGCCCAGTGGCATCCCCGGCGGCCCGTTCGACGCGGGCGACATAGGCCGCCCGGTCGGCGCAAATCCAGTCTTCGAGGCCCACGGCCGACAACATGGTCGCGCTCAGGCGTTCTATGTAGCGCGCACCGGCCAAAGTCACGACAGGGACGCCCATCCAGAGCGCCTCCACCGTCGTCGTGCCGCCCGTCCGCGGGATCGTATCGAGGGCGATGTCGATTTCGCCATAAAGTTCGAGATGGTCCCGTACGCTGTCCGTGCGACCCATGAAGCGTAAACGGTCGGCCGCGACCCCTTCTCGCTCGAAGGCCAGGGCAAGGTCGCGACGCACGTCCGGGTCCGAAAGCTGCCGCGCCTTCAGAAACAGGCTTGCCTCGGGCAAGGCCCGAAGGACGGCCGCCCAAAGTGCGACCGTCGCCGGCGAGACCTTGCTGAGATCGTTGAAACTGCCGAGTACCAGTCCCTTGTTCCCGGACCGATCCGCGACGTCCGGCGCGTCTCCGGGCGGGGTATATCCGAGACAGCACCCCGGCACGCGCCAGATCGCCTCCGAGGTGCGTTCGACGGTATCGGACGGGGTGAGTACGCCATCCGACAACCAATAGTCCATGGTCGGCAACCCCGTGGTCGTGAAGTAACCGAGATAGGTGATTTGCACGGGCGCGGGTCGGAAGCAGAAGATGCCGAGGCGGTTACCGGCCGTATGTCCGGCAAGATCGACCAGCACGTCGATGCCGTCGGCGTGAATCTGCCGGGCCACGGCCTCGTCGGACTGCCCGGCGGTCATGCGCCAAGCATCGGACAAATTGCGCAGGCGCTGGCTGACGGCATCGGGGCGCGGCAGTTCTGCGTAGCAGAAGATCTCGAAACGGGACCGGTCGTGATTGGCGAGAATGGGCTCGAAGAAATAGCTGACGGAATGCTGCCTGAGATCCGGCGAGACGTAACCGATGCGCAAACGCCGTCCGGACTCAGGCGCGCGATGTTCACCCGCCGCGCCATCCCGTTGCGCGCACCCGAAATGGCGGCTCCATTCGAGATGCGCCTCGAGCATGGCTTCCGGGTCGAGCAACACATTGTAGCTCTGCAGAAACAGGATGTTGCTGTAGACCTGCATGAGATTGGGGTTCAGGCTCAGCGCCTTTCGGTAGTGCTCAATGGCGTGCCCGAAATCGCCCTTGGCCTCGTAGACCCGGGCGAGATTGTTTTGGATCGCGGCGACCTGGGGCGCGAGCTCTACGGCCCGCTCGTAGACCTCTATCGCTTCCGCATATCGCCCCTGGGATTCGTAAAGATTGCCGAGGTTGTACCAGGTATTGGCCTGGGCGGGATCGAGCGCCAGCGCATGCCGAAACCGCCGTTCCGCTTCATCCTTTCGACCGACGTTGTGCAGCGCGGCCGCGAAGTTGTTCTGCAAAGAGGCGTCATCCGGCGTGATCGCGTCGGCCCGGCCGAAAGCCGCGATGGCATCATCGAAGCGTCCGGCGTCGGCCAGGGCCGTCGCCAGGCGTCCGAGGTAATGGGCGCTTTCCGGGGCTTTGGAAACCGCCTTTTGCATGAGTTGGATGGCCGGCTGAATGTGCCCGGTCTTGTGCGCGACGCAACCGAGCAGGAAATTGGCCTCGGCGTGCTCCGGATCCACGGCGAGGGCCTGCCGGTAGCAGGCCTCGGCGGTCTTGAGATCGCCGGCCTTATGGGCCGCAATGCCCTGCTGCATGGCCTGATTCAAGGCGGGATGATTCATGCCGCCCATCCCCGACGCGCGCCCAGGGAACGCCATCGTCTCCGCTGTCTGTCCAACCTACCCCCGTCGATACCGATCGTTGTTCCGGGATTCTACCGCCGCCATCTCACTCGCCGCGAAGAAACGCCTGATACATGTCATTGAACCCTGCCTCGAGCATGCGCGCAACCCGCCGCCCGTCGCAAAAACCGGCGGCCTTCAGGCGCGCGCGCATGCCCGTGCGAAGTTCGCGCAGCGCCGTTCGGTCGCGGGCGAAGGCCGCGACCCGGTCGACATACGCGTTCTCGTCAGCCGTAATACAATCGGTAAGCCCCATGCAATGCAACATGGAAGCGCTCAAACGCTCGACGTAGCGCTTGCCAGCCAACGTGACCACCGGAACGCCCATCCACAACGCCTCGGCCGTCGTGGTGCCGCCGGTCCTCGGGATCGTATCCAAGGCGACGTCGACGCCGCCGTACAGGGCGAGATGCGTGCGCGCGTCCGGCGTCCGGGTCAGCAGTTGCAAGCGGTTTGCCGTTATTCCCGAGCTTGCGAATGATGCGATGAAGTCCTCGCGCACCCCTTGGTCCGCGAACTGTTTGGCCTTGAGGACCAGACGCGCGTCAGGGACGGCCTGCATGACGCGCGCCCACAACGCCAGGGCTTCGTCCGAGACCTTGCTGAGATCGTTGAAACAACCCAGCGTGAAAGGCTCGCTCGGCGACCTGTCTGCGACCTCGGGGGCATCCGCCGCCGGCGCGTAACAAAAACTGCACCCGGGCAGCCGCCAGATCCGTTCGCTGCTCGGCTCGGCGGTATCGTCGGGAGACAGGACCGCATCCGAGAGCCAGTAGTCCATGGCGGAAAGACCGGTCGTCGTGAAATAGCCCAGATAGGTCGCCTGAACGGGCGCCGGACGATGGACGAAGACACCCAGGCGACCGTCGCGCGTATGACCGGCAAGATCGACGAGCACATCGATACCGTCTTCATGGATCCGACGGGCAACCTCGGCGTCGCTCAGATTCACGGTCTCCCGCCAATGATCGCTCAAACCCCGTAAACGCTCGGTGACGGCATCCGGCGCGCGCACCTCGGCGTAGCAATAGACTTCGACACGCTCGCGGTCGTGCGCGGCCAGGATGGGCTCCATGAAATAGGCCACGGAATGCTGCCGGAAATCCGGAGACACGTAGCCGATGCGCAACCGCTTAGGTAAGGCTCGCGAACGCGAATGGTGATACGGCGCGACCCCGTGAACGGTTTTGTACCGCGCCTCCCAGTCCCGATGCAGTGCCAGCGATTCCTCGGGCGTAGTGAGGACATGATAGCTCTGCAGCGCGAGATAGGCGCTCATGATCTGTAGCGCCGCGTCCTCGCGCTGCGGGACCAGGTGGATCAGGCGGTTGTCCGGATCGCTGGGACAAGCCAGGCCCCGCCGCAGACATTCCGCTGCATCTTTCCACCGCCGGCTGCGGCCATAGAGATTGCCTAGATTCGTATAGGCTTCCGCGAAATCAGGCCGGATCTCGAGCGCCCGGCGATAGGCTGCCACGGCCTCGCCGGAGCGGCTCAGGATGGCGGCGACCTTGCCGAGGTTATAGAGCGCGTAAGGATGGTCCGGTTGCGCCGCGAGCGCCTCCCTGAAACAAGCCTCCGCGTCCGGCAAGCGTCCCAAGCGGCCGTTGATCATGCCGGCGAGACAGATCAAATCTCCATCAAGCGGGTTTTCGGCCAGCGCCGTTGCGCACCCGTTCAGGGCGCCGGCGAAATCGCCGCGATCGACGTGTGCGATGATCGCGGCGAGGCGGGTCGGCGTCCCGCTCACGGCAACGGTTCGTCCAGGGCCCGGCACATCTCTCCAAGCTGGTGCTCATAGTGCCGCCAATGGCCGAAGCCCTTATCGTTGAGCGGCTGCCTGACCTGGGTCGTGCTGGCCGTCTTGGCGACGCGGCCGCTCTCGTGAAAACGCAGACACGCATCCGACCAATCGAGTTCGCAGAATTCCAGGAGGCGCCGCGTTTGCGTCTCCTGGTCGTCGATCAGCGCGCGATGTTCGAAATCCAGGACGAACCCCGGCAGTACCTCGTGCCAATGCTTCATATAGGCGTCGAAGATGCGGTAGAAACGTCCGACCTCGTACTGATCGTTGGCGAAATAGCCGATGGCGGGGAAGTACTGCATCCAGATGGAGAAGCAGGTGTCCATCGGTTCGCGCCGGCAGCAAATCACCTTGGCGTTGGGGAACAGCAAACGAATGACGCCGACGTAGATGAAGTTGAACAGTTCCTTGTCGGTCGTACGCGGTAATCCATCCCGGTTATAGATCTTCATCCGATCGACGTACTCCGTGGCCAGACCGACCGCGGCACCCGCATCGATCCGCTCCGCAAGTTCGGGAAAACGGCCTACGGAGCAGATCGTGCGCCAGAGATCCGGGACTTCGCCCGCGGCGATCACGTCGGGATGACTCGACAAAATTTGTTCGACGAGCGTCGAACCCGAGCGCGGCATGCCGACGATGAAGATCGGGCGTTCCCGCGACAGGCCGTACCCGCTCCGTTGCGCGAAGAAATCCTTCGTGAACACCGCGCGGGCTTTGTTCAGAGTCTCGATGTCGTCTTTGATGTCGTAATGATAGTCGGCGCGGCGCAAACGGTTCGCTTCGCGAAAATGCGCGAAGGCCGCCTCGTATTCCCCGAGATCGTCGTGCACCTTGCCGAGCGCGAAATGCAGGTGCATGGCCTTGACGGGAGACAGTTTGGGATCGCCGAGGTGCCGCTCCATGATCCCGGCGTCGCTCTCCTCGCGCGTACGATATCGCCGCAACTGGGTCATGAGCCGATAGACCTCGACGCGATCGGGCTGAAGCTTAAGGACATGGGCATAGGCCTCGGCCGCGCCCTCCATGTCGCCCTTCATCTTGAGTACCAGGCCGAGGTGCGACCAGGCGTCCGCATAATCCGGCCTGGCCTCGATGGCCTTCCGGTACGACGCGATCGCGTCATCCACACGGCCGCAACCCATGAGCACGTTGCCGATGTTGTCGTAGGGCTCGGGGGCATCGGGCAAACGCTCGGAAACGCGGCGATAACTCGCCATCGCCTCCTCCCAGCGCCCCCGTGACTCCAGAGCGACGCCGCGCGCGAACTCATAGTTCGGATTCGCGGGCGCGAGCGCCGTCGCGCGATCGAGCAGCTTCAGCGCATCGTCGACACGACCGACGGCCGAAGCGATCGAAGCCAGCCTGAATATCGCTTCCGGGTGGTCGGGCGCGAGCCTCAGGGCGTTACGGAAGGCGGCCTCCGCCTCCGCGAGTTTGCCCGCTTGTTTGAAGCCCTCCCCTTGCTGAAGGAGGGTGCGGACTTGGGCTTCACGCGTATTCAATGAGTTCATCGTGCCTATCTTATCCCATGAGTACGTCCAAACACGTGCCGGTCGCCTTTATACCTTGCCGTCATTGCGACCGCACCTCCGATCCCTTTGTACCGGTTCGCCGAAGACCGTCGGATCAGAAACGGAAGTTCATGCTCATGTTCAACGAGCGCGTATCGAAGGCACCCAAGGCAAGACTCTGGAACGCGATGCGGGTGCCGGACGGCGAATAGACGATACCCACGGGAAGATTCGCCCTGGTCTTGCTTTGCGAGTAGACAAGAGAAAGCGACAAATTGTCAGCAAGCTGATAGCTCAAATTCGCAGACAACGCGTCATTGAGAATTCGCCGCTTTGCCGCCGTACCCAGGGCGAAGAAGGCGTTCGTATCGTTGTATTCGTGATCGGTTTGCTGATGGCTGATCGAGAAGGCGCCGGTGAGCTTGGGCACGCCCGGGACCGAGCGGTTATAACTCAGGTTCACGCGCTGCGAGTGGCTCGCGTAGTCCGTACCCAACGGTTCTTCGTTGAATTTCTTCGAATAGGTGTAACCCAGCGTGACCGTACCCCAGGTAACGCTCGGCATCGACAGCGAGAACGTCAGGCTCGCGTCCCTTGTCTGCGCCAGATACGACTGCACCGGGAACGACTTGCCCATCGAAAGGCTCGTCGAAAAGGTCTTGGTACTGGCGACGCTCTCCTCAGGGGCGCCGGTCAGGAAGGCGAACCGGTCCTCCTCAAGCTTTTGCAGCTTCTCCTTGGCCAGACGCGCCACCCGGCTGTCCCCGCCTTGCGTCACGACCTGTTCGAGCTGGGTCATGCCCTTGTCGAGACTGCGCAGAGCGATATTGAGATCGCCCAGCATCCACAACGCCGTGAGGTTCTCGGGATGCGATTCCATCATGGCCTCGAGGACGCCCTTGGCCTTGGCGCCGTCGTTCAAACGACGATAAGCCAACGCCAGATTCAGACTGATCAGCGGATCGTCGCTCAAGACGTCATGCGCCTGTTCCAGCAGATCCTTGGCCTTATCGAAGTCCTCATCGGCCAGGAGTTCCAGGATCGTGAAGAACTTCAGATGCCTCAGCGCACGCAGATGGAACCAGTGATCATCCGACAAAGACATCAATGACCGCAGGGATGCCCGGTACTTTTCGTCGCCCGCCTCCTTGGGTTTCGCCTCGATCAGGCGCCAAGAGATGTATTTGTCCTGAGGCCTCAGCGTTCCCGCCTTGCGGTAGTGTTCCAGCGCCTGCTCGTTTTGACCGAGCAGCATCTCCATGTCCGCGAGCTGGATCAGCGTCGCGGGATCGTCGGGATGGGCCTGGAGATAGGAATCGAGTTCCTGTTTGCGCTTCTCGCGATCCTCCTTATCCAAATCGTCCGGTTTGACGGCGAACGGGAGCTGCTCGATCGCGTATATACGCTGCGCTTCGTCGCCGCCGTGCTCGACGACCCAGGCGTAGGCCTCATCCGCATCGTCAAGCTTACCCTCAGCGAGGTAGGCGTCGCCCAGCGCACGATGGGCAAGCGCATTGTTCTTGTCGATGTCGACGGCGCCTTCCAGATAATTCTCCGCGGCGCCGTATCGTCCCGATGCAAGGGCAAAGCGACCCGCCCACAGGTGAGCGTCGAAGTCACGGCTATCCTTGTCCGTCCTCTGCTCAAGCAGCGGCAAGGTGTCGGCATAGGCCTCCAAGTCGTAGAGTTTGCCGATCAGTACGTAGAACTGGACAAGGTCCTCCTTGGTCATCGCCTTCTCCTGAATCCGGGTGGCGTCCGCCAGGTAGCCCATGCGCAGGCGCCTCCCGCCAAGTTCATGAAGCGCATCCGCCGATCCCGTCGCCCGATAGACGGCGTCAAGCCAATTCACCGCTTCGGTTTCCTTCTCCGCCTGATACAGGCGGCCCAGCGAATATTTGGCCCAGAGGTCCGATGAATCTCTTTCCAGCAGCCCCAAATAGATGGCGGTCGCGTCGGCAGGATGTCCCAGTTTTTCCGCCAGCCATCCGCGCAACAGCAGGGACAAATGGTACCCGCCGACGCCGTGAGGATCTTCCTTCAGGCGCCGAAGCGCGGTGTCCGGATGGCCGTGCGTAAGATCGGCCAGCACATGCAGCAGGAAAGTCCTGACATCCCGGACTGAGCTGCCTGCGGGCAGGTCGGTCATCGGCACGTTGGTCAGGTAGTCCTTGAGCCTGTCTTCTTCCCTGGTCTCGAGAGAAATATTCTCCGGTGCGACCCTGTCCTCGCTGAGGAAATAATCCGGCAGCGGATCTTCGGAGAAATCGAACAGGCTCAGGAACTCCGAGAACGGGTGGTTGAATCGCAATCCGTTGGAAACGGTCGCATTGGCCGAAGCGCCGCCGAACTGATCCAGCAGCAAACCGTAGCTTTCCGTATAGCCGGCGCTCAGTCCCCAGAAGCTCTTGGGATTGTTCACGTTCGCGTTGATGCTGATGTTCGGCGCGATACTGTCGTTCTGGGTGCTGTGGTTGGACGAGTGCGTCAAACCCGTCACGATCGCGATATTCGTTTTCTCCGACGGATGGAACGTCGTCGTCAAACGATAGTTGAACGAGGAGCTGAACGAGGTATTAACCGCGCCGGTGTTGTTGACGTCCTGCTCCTGGATGACGGACTTTCCCGAGATCAGCGTATAGCCGAGGTTCGACGTGAAGCGTCGCTCCTTGTCCTCGAGATAGCGTTTCCGTTGCCGGGCCGCCTCCACGTAGCGGTCACCCGCCTTGCCTCGCTTGAGGATCTCCCTCAATTGCGCGATCGCGGCCGCGGTGGCGTTGGTCTGTTCATAGAGCCCGGCCAGACTGAAATGCATGCTGAGGTCGTCGGGGCTGATGCCGATACCTTCGCGGTAGACCTCGATGGCCTGATCGTAATCGCCCTGCTGACTCTCGAGGAAGCCCAACATACTCTGGATGCGGCCGTCCTTGAAACCGAGGCTGCGCAAGCGTTCGAGATAACGGATCGCGAGAATGGGCTGGTCTTCCTCATAGAATTTTCTCGCCATCGTGAACAGCAGGTCCTTGACGACCGCCATCGCCTTGTCGGGATCCTCCTGGAGCGATATCTCCCGCGAATAAGCGGTGACCGCGTCCATGGCCTTGCTGTCCTGGGCGTAGGTCACTGCAAGTTGATGATAGACCGAAGGGTCGTCCGGCATCAGACGGGCCGCCTCCTGCAGCGACGTGATGGCCTGCTCGTATTCACCGCTAAACGCGTAGAACAAGCCCAACTGAAGGAACGCGCGGCCGTTGTCCGGATTCTCGCGCGCGAACTTCTTCAACACCATGGCGGCTTCGTCATACTTTTTGGCCTGCGCCAGGGCGCCGACGCGGGCGCGATAGAGATCCGCGAGTTCCTTGACGACCTGTTTGGTGTACTTGCCCTTCCGGTTGGTGTTGAGATAATCCTCCAGCGTCGAAATCGCCTGATCGTTACGTTTGGTCTGCAGGTAAAGGCGGGACAGGCGCCACAAAGCCTCGCCGTTCGCGGGTTCGACCGCGAGGATCGAATGCAGCGTCTTCTCGAGGTTGGCCAGGTCGTTGGTTTTCTGGTAGATCTCGGCGATGCGCTCCAGGATCATCGGATTGTCCGGAACGATTTTCAAAAGCTGGTCGTAAGCATCCAAGGCCTTGGGCCAATCCTGTTTGGTCTGCAACTCCACGGCCTTGTCGAATCCGATCAGCGTCAAGGCGGCCAGTGCCTCTGGTCCGGAAGGTTGGATGGCCAGAATGGCCTTGACGTGAGTAAGCGTCTGCTCATCCTTGCCCTTTTCGTGATAGAGCTGCGCCATGCGCAGACGGATGCGAACGTTATTGGGCTCCAGGGCCACCAATCGCTCGAATACCCGATCGGCTTCCGCGGACCGTCCCAGCGCCAGGAGGGCCTTGCCTTCGAGCCCCAGCAGCTGGACGTCCTTGGGCATCCGTTTCAACAGGCCGTCGTAGATTTTGAGCGCCTCGGCGATGTGGCCTTCGCTGTCCAGGACCCGGGCACGGGTCACCAACATGCGCTCCCGGGCCTTGTCGTGGGTCGGACCGGAGGGAAGCAACGTCGTGACTCGGTGGTAGGCCGCCTCCGCCTTCTTCATATCGCCGGAGGACTCGTAGACCTCCGCAAGGTTCATGAGCAGCATGCCGTTTCCGGCCGACAGTTCGGCGCTCTGTTCGATCGCCTCGATACCCTTTGCACGATCGCCCATCTTGAGTTCCGCCTGTCCCAACCAGTAAAAGGCCTGGGCATTGCGGCCGTGCTTCAGCAAGGCCTCGGAAATCTCCTTGACGTGCCCGTAGTAAAGACGCAGGTACAAGTCCTTGATGAGGTCCAATGCGGACGCCTCCAACTGAGGCGTCAACGACGCGGTCGACGTCAAATTGGACACCATGGCCGCACTCTGGGCGCCGAATATCTTGCCCAAACTATCGATCGCCCGCTTCGAATACGGATCGGTGGGGCCTTTCCTGGCCACGATCTCCAGCTCCTTGATGGCGGCATCCACGCGCCCTTCGTCGGCCAGGAGCGTGCCCAGGGCAAACCGCGCCTCGGAAAGATTGCCGTCCATCTCGACGACGCGGCTGTACTCCTTCTTGGCGAGGTCGATCCGCTTTGTTCCGACGAAAATCCGGGCCTGACGCAGCAGGACCTCCGGCGCATTCGGCACCAGCCGAACCAATGCCGTCACCTGATCGCCGGCTTCCTGCCATTGCGACTGCTGGATCAGCCGGTCGACGTCGTAGACTCCGAGTCCGGCCAGCGCCTGTTTTCTCAGGCTCGGGATCTTGGCCGCGTTCAGGACCCGGGCGTAGTTTTCCCGGGCATGTTCCTCGTCGCCCTGGTCGTGATAGAGCTCCGCCAACGCGAGGGCCACGGCCGCCGAAGAGGAATCCTCGCGCAGGATGTCCTCATAGACCGTAGCGGCGAGCGTTTCGCTCTTGGCCTCGCGATAGGCATCCGCGAGCACGAGTTGGATATCGGTATTGCCGGGATGCTCCACGAGCGCCTGCTTGAGCAGTACGACGGCATCGGTAGGCCGCTTGAGTCCGATCAGGGCGCGCCCCATCATCCGATACGGCGTAATCAGGTCGGGGCGTCCGGCGATGATCCGTTCCGCGACAGTCCGGACCGATTGATACAGCTCGTCGTCCAGCATCCGCTGCAAAAGCGGGAACAGTTGTCCCTGTCCCTCGTCCCCAAGCTTATCGATGCCTTGGTCTTCAAGGATCTTGTTCGCCTCGCGCTCCTGAATCTCGGCGAGGATGGTCTTGGCCTGGTCCTTCCACTTCTTGGCGACCATCATGCTGGTGACGAGGCGCGCCTCGTTGATCGCCGCCTCGTCGTTCTCCGCCTTTTGATAGGCACGCGCAAGCTGAATATGATAATCGGCCTTGTCCGGCGCCTCGTGGATTGCGGTCCGATACGCGGCGATGGCCGCATCGTAGTTTTCGAGCGCCATATAGACGCGTGCGATCTCCTCGTTCGCGACCGGCTCGCTGGGCACGATCTTGAGCACCTTGCCGTATTCGATCAGGGCTTCCTGATATTTTTTCTCCTTGAAGTAATTACGCCCCGCCTCCATGCCCATGCGGTCCAGGGCTTTCGTACGAATCTCATCGGGCGCGCCCTGCTCTAGCAGTATCCTTGCCTCGTCGTCCGCCTTGTCTCGCTGTCCGAGTTTTTCGTAAACCGTCACGAGTAGGCTGCGTGAGTCGAAGTCGAAAGGCTGTTTGTCCAGCAGCTTGTTCAGGATTTCCGATGCCTTGTCGAGCTTGCCCGCTTCGACGTACGCGTTGGCCAAGGCCGGCACGAGCAGGAGATTTTCCGGCGCCAAGGCCAGGCTCTTTTCGAGCGCCGCGACCTCGTTGTCGAAAGACTTTCTCGCCTTGTAGACCTGAGCCAGCCAATAGTGCCCCGGGGCCTGGTCCGGGTCGATTCTCAGCAAACCTTCGAACATGGTCTGCGCCTCGTCCAACTCGCCGTTGTCGAGATGCTTTCTTCCCTGGGTGACCATTTCCTTCTTGATATCGTTCAGAAATTTCTCGCCGTTCTTCCGGTCGTTATCGCCCAGCGTCCCGGTCTTGAGGATTTCCTTGACCTGCTCCGCGGCGTCGACAAACCGGCCTTCCTTCTTAAACAGGTCGGCCAGCGCAAGATGGACCGACAGGTTCTGCGGCTGAAGCCTCAACAACTGTTTATAGAGCGGTTCCGCCTTGTCGTATTGCTTGTCGTTGTAATAGATCGAGGCCAGTTTCAGGCGCAGGATGACGTTCTGCGGCGACAAGGCGATGACTTTCTCGAGCAATGCGGTCGCCTCATCCTTGTGCCCGGAAGACAGCAATGCCTCGCTTTGAAGCGTCAACACGCGCTCCTCATTCGGATAGCGTTTGCCCAGGTCTTCGAGCGCCTTCAACGCCTCTTCGGGCTTGGATGCGATCAAAAATCTTTGCGCCTGAACCAGATGCAGACGTTTGTCCGCCTCTTCCCTGGCGATCTTGTCGGTCACGGTGTCCAGCGCCTTTTTGTAGGCGTCCTCAGCGTCGGCCCATTGACCGGCGTCCTCGTGCAGCTTACCGATGGACAGGAACAGGCGGCCGTTGTCCGGGGCAAGCGCTACGCTCTTCTCCAGATTGGCCAGGCCCTTGGCGCGGTCGCCGGAATTGATCTCCGTCTGACCGAGCCAGTAGAAGGCACGCGGGTCGGGGAATTTTTGAGACAAGGGCTTCAGGATCTGTTGCGCCGAGGCGACCATGCCGACTGCGATGAGTTTTTGGGCGAGATCGACCGCGCCGTCCACGTCCTCGGCACTGAATCCGTTCTCCTTCGAAATGGCTTCCGCGATCGTCTCGGCGCGCTTCTGATAGTACGTCTTGAGCAGGTCCGCCGCGGCCCTGGCCTCCGGCACGTCCTTGCCCAGGCGGGCCAGATTTTCCAGCTCCGGCACGGCCTTGTCGTCCTTGCCCACGACCAGTTGGGCTTCCGCCCTTCTGAGGAGGGCATCCGTGCGCCCGGGCGCCAGCTTCAGGATCTCGTCGTAAACCTTGATCGCGCGATCGTCCAATCCCAGCTTGCTGTAGATCTTCGCCCTGCGCATCATGATGTCGGGGTTGTGCGGCAGCGCCTTGTCGATCTCGAAGAAGATCTTGTTGGCCGCCTTGTAGTCGCCCTTCAGGATCAGTTCGTCACCGGCGCGCAATCCCAATCCGTCGAGCGCGAGCTGCCGAAGCTGCGGGTCATCCGTGAGCTTGTATGCCTCGACGAAGGCCTCCCGCATCTGTGCCTCATCGCCCCGGATGCGGTAGACCTCTGCGAGGCGCAGTCTCAATCCGGCATCTTCGGGCAGGAGTTTGCGCAGACGGGCGTATACCTGATCCGCCTCGGCGGCGTGATTCAACCGTTCCAGGGCGCGCGCATAGAGTTCGAGCAGTCCCGGATCGTCGGGGGTCTTCTTCAAAAGATCCTGATATCGCTGAAGCGCGGACGCGACGTCGCCCTTCAAGACCTCCTTGCGGGCGACGATCAGTTGCAGGCGGCGCTCCGTCTCGACGATCGTCACGGCCGGCGTGCCTCTCGTTTCCAGGACTTTGCGGTACTCGACTTCCGCATTCTCGAAACGTCCCAAAGCTTCATAGGCCTTGGCGAGTTCGAGGCGCAGGATCGGATTCTCCGGCGCCAGCGAAACGCTTCGCTCGATGGCGCTGATACCCTTGCCTTCCTGCTTCTTGGAGAGGTAGATGCGGCCCAACCAATAGTAAGGTTGAGGATTGTCCTGCGTCTGCTCGAGCACACGTTCGAAGAGGCGCTGCGCCTCATCGAGCATATTGGCGCGGACCAACTTCTGGCCGAGCACGACGGCCGGGTCGACAAGCTTCGGGTCCTTCGGCAGACCGTCGTACAAGGCCGTGGATTTCTGATGATAGACGTCGCGCAGGCGGGAAGTGATTTCGGCCGAGATCAGCGAACTCCCGGCCAGCCTGCCGGCCTCCTCGAGTTCCGGGATGGCTGCGTCCAGGCTACCCTGATCAGCCGCGAGGTTGCCCAGTGCCAGATGCGGATCGAGATAGTTCGGGTTCAACGCGATCGAGCGCTGATAGTCGGACTTGGCCTGATCGAATTCCTGCCTGACCTGGTGGATCCGTCCCCGCCAATAGACCGCGACCGCGTCGTTAGACCACTTATCGTCGGAGATCAGATCCCAAGCGCCCTGATAGTTGCCGGTGCCGAAGAAGTGACTGACTCTATCAAAGACGGATCCGGCGCGCTGAGTTGTAACCGGCGCGGCGGCATCACCCGACGTCTTGACTGCATCGGCCGCGTGCGCCGCACAGCCGAAGGTCGCGAGCAATACGAATACGGAAGTGGACCGCCGGCCGGTCAACGGGGCAAACGTCCCACGGGGTTTGATAGGTCCTGTATCGCTCAAAGAAACGCCTTCACAGATAGATGGATCAGAGGCACGGGTGTTCCCAACGACCCATGGCCGCCGAAGCCGACAAATCATACCCCATCCAGCTTAATCGCCGATGAATGCGACGGGATCCGTCGACACGCGTTCTTTCCGCCCGTTTTTGCGCGAACGGGGCTCCGAATGCACCGGTCCTTGAACGCTTGTGCTTATTTTGAAAATTCGACAGGGTCTCGTAATACAAGTTCATGGCTTAAGTGATCGTTAATGATTGGCTACCTACCCGGCAATACCCCGCGCAAGGCTGTTGAACACAACGGCCCTCTTCGTCCAGCTCCAGCGCCGTGAGACTTCCGCCCCAGATGCAGCCCGTATCGATCGCCTCGATACCCGTGCCCGAGTAGCGCCCCAACGTGGACCAGTGCCCGAATACGATGCGCGAATCGACTGCCACCCGTCCCGGCACCGAGAACCAGGGCACAAGCCCGTCCTCGCGTCCGAACGGCGCCCCTTTCTCGGTCAGGCGAAGGCGTCCTTCGGCATCGCACATGCGCATTCGCGTAAAGGCGTTGATGATATAGCGCAGACGCTCCTCCCCGGCGAGATCCGCCGCCCAAAGGTCCGGCCCGTCACCGTACATGTCCGTCAGCAGGCGGGCATAATCGTCCGACCGAAGGACTTGCTCGACCTCGCGCGCGCAGGCGACGGCCGTCTTGAGATCCCAAAACGGCGACATCCCCGCATGCACGAGCGTGCACCCCAGGGCCTCGTCATGATGCAGCAGCGGGAGGTTCCTGAGCCAATCGATCAGTTCGGGACCGTCCTCCTCACGGAGTACATCGGCACAGTTGTCGGATTGCTTGGCTTTCCGGGCGCCGGAAGCGATCGCCAGCAGGTGTAGATCGTGATTGCCGAGCACGACCACGGCGCGGTCGCCGAGGCCGCGGACGAACCGAAGCACCTCCGCGGATTGCGGCCCCCGGTTGACGAGATCGCCGACGAACCACAGGCGGTCGTCATCGGAAAAGCCGATTTGGCCGAGAAGCGCCTGGAGTTCGGGCAAGGCGCCCTGGACGTCGCCTATGGCCCAGGTCGACACGGCGGAACCCGCAGTGAAAAAGTGACCGGACCGTCGTTAATCAAGCCCACCTGCATGTCCGCACCAAAAACGCCGGTCCCGATACGTAGCGGACGCTCGCGGCAGACCGCGGTCAGCGTCTCGAACAGGGCCGTGGCGCGCGCCGGTTCGGCCGCCGTCGAAAAGCTCGGCCGGTTGCCGCTGTTGGTGTCGGCCGCCAGCGTGAACTGGGGTACGAGCAGCAGCTCTCCGCCGATATCCTGCAGGCTCAAATTCATGCGGTCCCGGTCGTCGGCAAAGACGCGGTAGGACAGGACCCGTTCGGCAAGGCGTCGCGCCTCACGCGCCGTGTCGTCCTTTTCGACGCCGACGAATACCAGCAGGCCCGGCCCGATGGATGCCACCAAGGCACCATCCACCCGTATCGACGCCTCGCGTACGCGTTGCAGGAGTGCGATCATCCGCGGAGCCAGGCCGACCTAGGCGCCGGTCTTGCGCCCCGCGGCGATGATCTCATCCATGAGCTTGAGTCCGCTGAAGGCGTCCCGCGCGTAATGGACATTGTCGGGCACAGTGTAAGCGGCCCGGCAATCCTGCTCGACGAAGCGCCGCGTCAGCGCCGCGCCGCCGAGCAGCACGGGCACGTCCATGTCGTTGCGCCGCATCTCTTCGAGATTGTCCTTCATGATGACGGTCGACTTCACGAGCAGCCCGGACATACCGACCGCGTCGGCGTTGTGTTCCTTCGCCGCTTCGATGATCTGTCCGATCGGCTGCTTGATGCCGAGGTTGACGACCTTGTAGCCGTTGTTGGTCAGGATGATGTCGACGAGGTTCTTGCCGATGTCGTGCACGTCGCCCTTGACCGTCGCGAGGACGAGCGTGCCCTTGGCCTGACCGCCGTCGATCTTGTCCATATAAGGTTCGAGATAGGCCACGGCGGCCTTCATGGTTTCGGCCGATTGCAGCACGAAAGGCAGTTGCATCTCGCCCGAGCCGAAGAGTTCGCCGACGACCTTCATGCCGTCGAGCAGGAAGGTGTTGATGATCTCTAGCGGCTTGTAGGTCTCCATGGCCCGCTTGAGGTCCTCGTCCAACCCCTGCTTGTCGCCGTCGATGATGCGCAGCTTCAGGATTTCTTCGATCGCGGTCGGTCGCTCGCGACGCGTCTCGGTGACCTCGACACCCTTGAACAGGTCGACGAAATACAGCAGCGGATCGCGTCCCTCGACGCGGCGGTTGAAGACCAGATCCTCGGCCGCCTCGCGGTGCACGGGGTCGATCTTGTGCAGCGGCATGATCTTGGAGACGTGGATGATGGCGGCCGTCATGCCGCGGGCCTGGGCGTGGTGCAGAAAGACCGAGTTCAGGACATGGCGCGCCGCCGCCGAGAGACCGAACGAGATGTTCGAAAGTCCCAAGACGATCTGGCATTCGGGCAGCTCTTTCGCGATGCGCTCGATGGCGTCCAGGGTGTTGATGCCGTGGTTGCGATCCTCTTCGACGCCCGTACAGATCGTGAAGGTCAGCGGATCGAACATGAGGTCCGACGCGGGCAGCCCGTGCTGGTTGACCGCGAAATCGTAAAGCCGGTGGGCGATCCGGAGTTTGTCGTCGACGCCCTTGGCCATGCCCTCCTCGTCGATGGTCAGGGCCACGACCGCGGCGCCGTACTTGCGTGCGTAACCGAGGATGGTCGCCGCCTTCTCCTCACCGTCCTCGAAGTTGATGGAATTGATGATGGACTTGCCGCCCAGGAACTTCAACGCCGACTCGATGACCTCGACCTCGGTCGAGTCGATGACGAGCGGCACGGTGATCTGGCCGCGGTAACGCGTGATGACCTCGCCCATATCGCTCGCCTCGGGCCGACCGACGTAGGCCACGCAGACGTCAAGGGCGTGTGATCCTTCGCGCACCTGCTCGCGGCCGATGCCGACCAGGGCGTCCCAGTCCTCGGCCGCCAAAAGCTCGCGGAAGCGCTTGGAACCGTTGGCGTTGGCGCGCTCGCCGATCGCGAAAACGGCGTTCTCCTGACGCAGCGGCACGCTGCTGTAGAGTGAGCTGACCGCGGGCGTCAACACGACTTCCCGACGGACCGACGCCTTGTCGGCGCGGCCGTCGAGCATCGCGCGAAGCGCCGCCATGTGCTTGGGCGTCGTGCCGCAGCAACCGCCGATCAGATTGACGCCGTCCTCCTCGACGAAACGGCGCTGCCAGTCGGCCAATTCGTTCGGGCTCAACGGATATTCGGTCTTGCCGTCGACCAACATCGGAAGACCCGCGTTGGGCATGACCGAGATCATTCCGGGCCAGTTCTCGCTCAGATAGAGCACATGCTCCGCCATCTCGGCGGGACCCGTGGCGCAATTCAGGCCGATGCCGTCGACGCCGAGGGCGGCAAGGCTCGTCACGGCGCAGCCGATATCGGAACCCACGAGCATGGTGCCGGTGGTTTCGATCGTGACCTGGGCAAAGATCGGCAGGTCCTCGCAGCCGCGTTCGCGGCGGGCGTTCTTGCAGCCGTTGATACCGGCCTTCATGGTCAGAAGATCCTGATGGGTCTCGAGCAGCAGCAGATCCACCCCACCGTCGATGAGCCCCAGGGCCTGCTCGGTGTAGGAGGCCTCGAGCTCGTCGTAGCCGATGTGACCGAGGCTCGCGAGTTTGGTGCCCGGCCCCATGGATCCGATCACGTAGCGCGGCCATTCCGGGGTCTCGAACTCGTCGGCCACGCGGCGCGCGATCTCGGCGGCCTCCTTGTTCAGGACGTAAGTATCGTCGGACAGATCGAACTCGGCCAGGACGACGCGGTTGGCGCCGAAGGTGTTGGTCTCGACGCAGTCGCTGCCGGCCTCGTAATAGGCGCGGTGCATGAAGGCGACGAAATCGGGCCGGGTCCGGGTCAGGATCTCGGAGCAATTCTCAAGCCCTAGGAAGTCTTTCTCGACGTCCCAGTCCTCGGCCTGGATCAGGGTGCCTGTGCCCCCGTCGCAGAGCAGGACTCGTTTTGAGAGACGTTCAAGAATACCTTCGCGCATAAGCTCACCTCAGTACAGAAATAACACTGCCGTTCGTCGTAAATATCATGGAAGTCGCTGCAAGGGCGGCTCGTACATCTCCGCCAGTTGGCCCTTGAAGGCCAGAATCTGCTCTTCCCAGTACTTTTGCGTATTAAACCAGGGAAAGTTGAGCGGAAAGGCCGGATCGGACCAGCGCCGCGCCAGCCAAGCCGCGTAGTTTATCATACGCAGCGTGCGCAGGCCCTCGATGAGGCCGAGCTCCGCCGGGTCGAAGGCACGGAAAGTTTCGTAGCCCTCGAGGACCGTGTTGATCTGCCAGCTGCGTTGCGCGCGGTCGCCGGACATCAGCATCCAGAGGTCCTGGACCGCGGGTCCGGTGACGCAATCGTCGAGATCGACGAAGAACGGCGTACGCTCCTCCCACAGGATGTTGCCCAAGTGGCAATCGCCGTGCAGACGGATCAAAGAGCGCGGACCGATCGCGGCGAAGTCCGCTTCGATCCGCTCAAGACATTGTTCGACCACGGCGCGGTATGGTGTAAGCAGTTCCGGCGGCAGGAGATCCTGATCGACGATGTAGCGCAACGAGTCGCGTCCCAACCGTTCGACGGTCAGACCGGGCCGATGACGAAACGGTTCGCGCGCGCCGCAATTGTGAATCCGTGCCAGCAGGCGCCCCAGGCAACGCAGATCGTCCTCGTCCTCGAGTTCTCTCCAACGTCCCGCAGTAGTGCCGCTACCTCAGTATTGTTTTTGCACATCCTGTCGCAAAAACGCTTCGCCTACGCGGCAGCTATTCCTTTTGCCGGGACCGTCCTGCGTACACAACCTTGCTCTACTTCCCTACGGTACGCAGAACAAGA
>WGNS01000052.1 GCA_016124415.1 Gammaproteobacteria bacterium
AGCGGAATCGGCTGTACACCAGATTTGACTATAGCTCTGGTTTTGATTGAGCAAGTACCCCCCAACAATCGTAAACACCATCAGCGCGACGACGACGATTACGCCAATACGATGCTGCTTCAACATAACGGCTCCCATAAGCCTATATTCAACGGTTAATCACATGTCCGCCCCATGTGCTTTCCGTGTCGTCGCATCGTGTATATCAAGCGCCCGTTCCCTGGCGAGGGCATTCTGACATTGATGGTTATCGGACACATGGCGCGCTCACTTAAGGGCACCTCGAAAAACATGCTGAAGCCGCGTTCGCTACGCTGTAAACGGCCACAAAATACTCAATTGTTTGATATAGACTTCGCCTCTTCGACCACTGATGCCTTGTTCACATCGACTTGATCCGTTTTTGTAGGCGGTCTTAAGGAAACGCGTCATAGAGCGCGCAAGCGCGGTTCGAGCAGACTGCGGGGTTGGGACAAAGGCGTCAGGAGTCAACGCCGACGATGGGTTTGGATGAGGTCGCTATTTCAGGTCCGCCGTTCGTCTCGGCATGTGCAGGCGATCATGACGACACGACGTTTCTCGACTCGCCGCGTTGCCAGGCCAGGATATTCTCGGCGACATCCTCGACGAGTCGCTGGCGCGACTCGCGGCTCGCCCATGCGATATGAGGCGTCACGATCAGGTTAGGGATGGACGTATCAAGCAAGGGATTGCCATCTCTGGGCGGTTCGACGCTCAGAACATCGACACCCGCGCCACCCAGTCTTCCCGCGCGCAAGGCGTTGGCGAGCGCGGTTTCCTCGACAATGCCGCCGCGGGCGGTATTGATCAGGATGGCCGTCGGCTTCATGAGCGCGAGCTCTGGGCCGGCGATAAGGTTTCGGGTCTGTTCCGTCAGCGGACAATGCAGGCTCAGGACGTCGACGCGGGGCAACAGATCGGCCAGTGCGATCCGGTCCGGCCCGGGTATCGTTCCCGGACGCGCGGCGATCGATACCTCCATACCGAAGGCCCTTGCAACTCCGGCCACCGCGTGACCCAGTTCGCCGTAGCCGACGATACCGAGCACCTTGCCGGCCAGCTCCGTGATCGGAAAGTCGAGCAGACAAAAATCGGGACTGGTTTGCCACCGACCGCCGGTGACGGCGGCGCGATAATCGGATTGGCGGGTCACCAGCGACAACAGCAGGGAAAATACATGCTGAGTCACCGACGGCGTTGCATAGCCGCGCGCGTTGGTTACGGTCACGCCGTGGCGTGCAGCGGCCTCAAGGTCGACGTTATTGGTCCCCGTCGCGGCGACACAGACGAGCCTAAGTTCGGGACAAGCGGCGAAACAGTCTTCGTCGATCCGAACCTTGTTGGATACCGCGACCACGGCTCCGCGCAGGCGCTCGATGCGCTGTGCGGACGTGGTACGCGGATAGTGCGTCCATTCGACATCGGCGCGCTCAAGCGCCGTGAGGTCCAGATCCCCGGTATCGAAGGTCTCCTCGTCGAGGATGACACCCTTCATGGAACGATGGCGGCTGCGCCGCCCTTACTTTTCGCCCCCGGCCTTTGCCTGATCCTCGGCATGCTCATGCGAATGACCGTGATCGTCATGATGGTGATGATGATCGTGATCATGCGAGTGGTCGTGATCGTGGCTGTGGTCGTGATCGTGATGATGATCGTGGTCGTGACTATGGTCGTGGTCGTGGTGATGGTGGTCGTGATCATGATCGTGGGTGTGACCATCGTGATCGTGATCGTGGGTGTGACCGCCGTGATCGTGGTGGTGATGATCATGGGTGTGGTCATCGGGACCGTGACTATGCGGCACGCCGATATCGCCATGATCGCCATGCGTGTGGTGATCGTCGTCGTGGAAGTGGTCCGCGCCGACATCTTCGTGCAGGTGGCCGTGTTCATGGTCATGGGCGTGCAAGTGAACATGGATATGGCCGTCGGCACCGTGCGCGTGACGATGCGCGTGCAGGAACCCGCCGATGATGCGGCGATGCTCGTCGTCCATTTCCTGCTCGTGCAGGATGCCGTGCAGGAGTTCATGCGTCATGAGGGCGAGCGGCATTTCGAGCTTGTTCTCCTCGAGCAGATGACGGTCGTAGAGGATTTCGGACGTTGGGCCGTCGGCCACGATCTTGCCGTCGACGAGCAGCAAACAACGGCTGCACACCTCGAGCGCGATGTCGAGATCGTGCGTACACAAGAGGATGGTCTTGTCCGTCTCTTTAAGCCACGTAATCAGGTTACGGCGGTTCAGCGGGTCCATATTGGTCGACGGTTCGTCGAAGACCAGGATCTCGGGCTGATAGGACAACACGGTCGCGAGCGCCAGACGTTTGCGCTCGCCGAACGACAGATGGAAAGAGGAACGTTCCTCGAAGCCTTCCAATCCGACGACCTGGAGCGCCTCAGCGACACGGCTCTCAATCTCATCCTTGGGCAAACCCAGGTTCAGCGGGCCGAAGGCGACGTCGTCGAATACGGTCGGACAAAAAAGCTGGTCGTCGGGGTCCTGAAACACGATGCCGACGCGGCGGCGGATATCGTTCAGATTGTCCTTCCGAACCTCGATACCGTCGATGGAGACCTTGCCGCTGCTTGCGATCTGGACGCCGTTCAGGTGACCCATGAAGGTTGACTTGCCGGCGCCGTTGGGCCCGATCAGAGCGACCTTTTCGCCCGGCGCGATCCGACAGGTCAGCCCTTTGAGCACGTGATGCCCGTCCGGGTAGCTGAAGCTGACGTCCTGCACATCGATCATGTATTTATCCGCCATCGGAATGATTCCTCTTCAATTAATACCAGGCCTTCACGGCCTGATGAAAATAACCGCCAAAATCCAGCGCCAGCAGGGCGACCATCAAAATCAGCGTCGCCAAGGACTTGATGAAATCGGTCGCGTCCGACGAGAAGGTCACGAGGGTATGGAACTCGCCCTGATAGCCCTTCGAGAGCATGGCCTTGAAGACCCGCTCGGTGCGCTCGAAGCTGCGCACGAGCAAGGTGCCGACGAAATTGCCGTAGGTCCTGAGCGTATAGCCGTCCGTCCTCGGAATAAAACCCCGCGCGCGCATCGACGTCTGCATGCGCCGCATCTCCTCGAGGAAAACGAACGTGTAGCGGTAGGTGAATAGCAGCATCTGCACGATGACCTTCGGACACTTGAGATGCTGCAATGCGATCATCGAGATATCGAAACGGCTCGTGCCGAAACAGACGAAGCTGCACAACACGATCGAAATGGCCTTGAGGAAGATCAGGGTCGCGAGCCGCAAACCCTCCCAGGCGAACGGCAGGCCCAACACATGCATGGCAGCCTCGCCCGGATAGGTCATCGGCATGATGATGAAGAAGGGCACCAGAAAGATCGTCACGAAGGAAAGTCCGTGCCCGATAAACCCGAAGGGCAAACCGCTCAGGACGACCAGAACGATCGACAACGCCAGCGCAAGCACCGACACCGGCAAGGTCTTGACGAGGGCGATGCCCAGGATGAGCAGGCCCAAGGCGCCGATCTTGAAACGTGGGTCCCAACGCTGGATCGGCGACGACACATGGGCATAACGGTCTATATCAAGCGGCATGCTTAATCCCCTGAAGGTAGGAAATCATTGTAGGCGTCACTCGCCCGCGGCTTGCGGACGTTCGCCGGCCAGCACGTCGGGTTTGACGCGTTTCAGGAACCCTGCACAAGCGCCGACGACAATGGCCTCGGTGATCATGATCGGAATATGCATGGCCAGCGCGTAACCGGCGGTCGCGAAGAACTCCTCACCGGTCGTGACCAACGCAAGCGCCAGGATGATACCCGAGCTGATCGTTCCGGTCGCGCCCGCGAGCGCACCGAATATGACCTCTTTCTTTGGCATATTGAAACGGTGGCGCTGCTGCCAAACGCCGTAAGCGACGAGTCCGCCGCCACCTAGCATCAGCGTGTTGATACCGATCACGGAGACGCCGCCGTGACCGAACAATATCGCCTGAAGCACGATTCCGAGCAATATCGCCGGGAAGGCGCGCATTCCGAGCACGACACCGACAAGCCCGTTCAAAATCAGGTGCACGCTGGTCGGCCCGACGGGCACGTGGATCAGCGATGCCACGAAAAAGACCGAAGTGATGACCGCGATCTTGGGCACCTCTTCCATATCCATCTTGCGCAAGGTGGCCGCGGCCAGGATGCCGGTGCCGACAAAACCCGTGGCCAGCACGGGAGCGGAAAGGATACCGTCAGAAATATGCATATTTGATCCTTATCTAGTTTCGCATTTCGGAACAAACCGTTTATTCACTCGTCGCAACTCCGTCGCTCAGAGCTCCAATCCCAGGTCGATGAACGCAGGATTCAGGCGACGGGCGGAACCGATATAGATCGGGATCGTGATGATCTTGGGCACATGCCGCATTGAGTCCCCCGCCCGCCCCGACTGAAGCTCCGAGAACTGGTGACAGGCCTCGAGCACCACGGTGGCGTCATCTTCCAACACTTCCACCAACTTACATTTGACGCTTTTATAGATGACGCGGCTACCCACTTGCTTGCGAAGCCGCTCGAAATCTATCGGCTGCGATCCTTCCGTCATATCCGACATCGCAACACCTCACGATACACAAATAAACTTATCGGCAGATTGATCGTCCGTGACCAGCCTCTCCGTCCCTAAAATCGCCCTGAAGTCGCTCGCACGACCAAGACAACTATGTCTTTTTGTTGCCGCCCTCGCGAAGCTTGCGCGCCTGAAGGAAGAAATACACGCCCAGGAAGCCGCCGATGATGCCGATACCGCCGACGATGTCACTGACGCCCCGACGCTCCTTGAGCTCGGACAGCCCTCTGACCACCGGCATGACGGCCTCGCCGACCTCGCGACGGACAATGCGACGCAAAGCGGCCTCATCGACCCCGGCCATGCCGCCTCCCGACACGGCGGCGCCGGCTTCGGGTGCGGGCGCCGTTGCCGCCTTAGCGGCCGGCTCGGCCGTACCCGGCTCGCCCGCCATCTCCGCCGCCTTGAGGATATATTCGGCCTTGTGGCCCATGCTGGCCGTCAAGGTGATGCGCAGATCGCCCTTGATCTTGGGCACCGGGAAGGTCACTTCGCCTTTGTCGTTGGTCGTGCCCGACCAGAGCGTTTTACCCTGCTCGTCGAACGCCTCAACCTTACTGTTCAACGCCTTCTTGCCATCCGCGAAATAGCCTTCAAGGAAGACCTGATCGCCCTCGACGTAGGCAAACATGCTGACCTTATGGGCCATGGCCAATGCCGGAGCGCCTAGCATGACGATCAATAACACCAGCGTCTTCACGTATCGTATCACCGAGATGTTCATAAGTATCCCCACTATATCCTAATCAAGGTTTCGGACAAGCTTCAGAGACGGAAAAGGCGCGTTGACCGATCACCCGATCAGGCAACGCGCCACCGATTTCCGAGGCGACGACTACTTCATGTCGTGCGTCTTGACCCAGAGCACTGCGCCAATCTCGATGGGATAGTCCTTACCCTCGTGGCGAATGGTCTTGTCATCCTCGTTGAGGGCGGCGAAACCCCACCATCCACTCTTTGGCATCGCATAGGTGAAGACACCGTTGGCATCAGCCTTGACGACTTGAGTAACCATTGGGGAAGCATCGACCTCCATCTTGCCGTCGGCGAAGTATTCCACTTCTACCTCGGTACCCGGCATGGGCTTGCCGTTAACGAGCACCTGGCCCTGGAAGACGTTATTCGTGTACAGGCCGTACGGACGGGTCAGCGGCACGATTTCGGTCTTGAGGCCGACCGGCTTGTCCCAGCCCTCTTCGAGGCCGAAGCCGTTGACCACGACCTTGGTGTAGTGAACGATAAAGGTATCCTCGGCCGGCTCCCAATAGGGCTTGGGCACCATATAGAAGGTATGGTCGCCTGGGCCGCGGAACTTGTAGTTAGCCTCGAAGATATCCCTCTTGGCTCCGGTCACATCCTTGCGCTTGGCAGGTTTCAGCGACGACAGCAGATCATGCTTCTCGCCGTCCGATGTCATGACCCCGAAGGCCTCCGGCTTGACCAGATTCATACCCTGTCCTTCAAAGGGATGCCAGAACATGGCATCGAGCTTGAGGGTACGGGACTCACCATTCATGACCATGTCATCCGAAGGGATCAGCATGCCGAAGTGGGCCTGGGCCTGCATGCTGACCGCGAGACCGGCGGCCATGGTCGTCATCAGGGAATACTTGCGAATTTTGGATACTGTGTTCATTTCATACTCCGGAAATGGCTAGTTTGACGTATGTCCTTTTATCGGGGACGACTTAGAAGTTGAGCTGACCGCGCAAGCCGTAGACCGTAACGGATCCACGATCGGCATCGCCGCCGTTGTTGCTGATGACCTGTACGTCCGGCGTCAGCGTGAAGTGATCGGAAATGCCGATCTTGTAGTAGAGTTCGGTGTGAGACTCATCATCCTGATTCGTCACGCCCATCTGACTCTTGATGAAGGGGTCCTTGTTGACCTTGATCACACCGTAGCCGATTCCGAACGCATCGTCCTCGCGACCCCAGTTGGCACCGCTGGCCGACGCGCCCAGACTCCAGACCGACTCGACGGTGTTTTCGGCTAGATCGCTCTTCTGGCTCGAATAGCGGGCGAATACGCCCATCTCATTCGGCAGCGCCTGATCGAAGCTGATACCCCAGGCCGTATTCGAGGAAACCGTACCGATAATATTGCCGTTGGCGTCCACGCTGGCACCTGCGATCTTGTGGAAGCGGCGCTGATCCTGAATCACATAGAAGCGGTAATTGCCTTCCAGACCGCCGAAGCCGGGTTTGACGTTGGCCTGTACGACACCATACGGGCGATTGCCGAAGGCATCAAAACCGGCACCGTTGCCGTTGGCCAGGATCACGGTAAGGTCCAGGTTATCGGTAGCGGCCATGTTCACGGCTATGCCCGGGGCATAGTAGCGATCCAGCTCCCCATAACTCGTGCCGGGCGAACGCGTGAAGATGGCCGACATGAACTGGTCGGTCTCATCGTTGGCATAGGCGTTGTCATCATACATGCTGTGGACGTCGAGCTTACCAAAGTCAACGACGAGCTTTTCGTCCATGTATTCGCCTTCGTAGTACAACTGCGAGAGGTTTGGCGAGTTGCTATCGGTCACACCGTTGGTCGTATCGGTTGCAAAGATATCGGTCACAAAGGCGTCGTAGTTGGCTGTCGATAGCGAACCGAGCCGGCTATCCACGCCGTGACCGTTACCGGCCTCGAAGGCAGCGATGACCTTGCCGCTGTTACTGACCCTGGCCTCGATGCTCAAATCAAAGGAATAGGTCAAATCAAGGGCATCGCCGTTGCCGTTGTCGTTACCGTCGGTCCCCTGCAGGAACCAGGTCACGCCCCCCTCAATACCGAGTCCGGCTACATGATGCGTAATCAGATGACCGCCCTCTTCCTCACCGTCGTGGGCAAAGGCTCCCCCCGAGAACATCGCAAGCGTAGCGGCTACCGGCAATACCATTTTTTTCATGTTGCACTTCTCCATTAACACGATTGTCTATTCAGTAAATTTCAGTATGAACATCTAAACGGAAATCTTATGGCGTCCTATAAATTCGGCAGTTTTTATTAGGACTTAAACGGGTGTATTCCGTATGACGATTAAATAATACCTCATACACTTCGCGTATGCAACCAAACAGGACTGATTTAACCGCTCTTCAGGAAGCAATAAGACTCGAAGCCGCGCGAAAGGGCTTGCCGATCCCCATCGGATTGAATAGAATGTCGCGTTCTCGCGCAGGGCCTGTCCGCCCGCGCGCACGGACCGCAAGGACCAACAGCAACAATTGAGAGGAAAATGGCGATGAAGCCCGAGATTCATCCGGCATACAACGAGATCACCGTGAACTGCAGCTGCGGCAACACCTTCAAGACCCGCTCGACGGCCGGACGCGACTTGAACCTGGACGTCTGTTCCAAGTGTCATCCGTTCTACACCGGTAAGCAGAAGCTCGTCGACACGGCCGGTCGTGTGGACAAGTTCCGACAGAAGTACGGCTTCAAGGGATAATCCCGAGACCGCTTCTGATTCGAGATGCAGGCGCCCCAGCGGCGCCTGTTTCATTATGGGCTTCGTGAAACATTTCGTTCGGGTCCTCCTTGCCGCCGCACTGGGCGTTGCCTCGCACCAGTCCCTGGTCTTCGCTGCCTGCCCGCAGCCCCGCATCGATGAAACCGCCAAGGTCGCCTACGTCTACGACGGCGATACGGTCCGCCTCAAAGACGGACGCCATATTCGGCTGATCGGTATCAATACACCCGAACTCGCGCACAAAAGCAAGCACCGCCCCACATCCGAGCCGACCCAGGACGAACCGCTTGCGCGGAAAGCACGCCAAGCGGTTATCCGCCTGCTCGGGGATTCAGGCAAGATAGGCCTACAATTCGGCGAGGACCGTGAGGACCGCTATCACCGCGCGCTCGCCCATATCTTTCTCGCCGACGGCAGCAGTCTCGAAATCCATCTCCTGGAGGCGGGTCTTGCGACCACGATCGCCATCCCGCCCAACATAGCCCGCCTTGACTGCTATCTGGTGGCCGAGCGACAGGCGCGGAAAAGTGGTCTGGGCATCTGGCGCGATCCCTACTACCGGCCGCTCGCGGCCGCTTCGGTCACGAGCGGCAATCGCGGTTATCATCGGGTGCGCGGAATCGTCGAGCACGTCGGCCGTAGCCGCAAATCCGTCTGGCTCGACTTCACCGGTGGTTTTTCGGCCCGCATCCCGTTGAAGGACCTGACCTATTTCGGGGGCATCCGGCCCGAGCACTGGCTGAAACGTGAAATCACGGTGCGCGGCTGGATCTCGTCTTATCGTGGCGAGGCGCTCATGACGATCCGGCATCCGGCCCAGATAGAGACTGACGATGACGACGAACGATGAATTCATAGCGCGCGACCTCGCCTGCGTCTGGCACCCCTGCACCCAGATGAAAGATCACGAGGCCTATCCGCCGATCCCGATCCGAAGAGCCGAGGGTGTCTGGCTGGAGGACCTCGATGGCAACCGCTACCTGGACGCCATCAGCTCCTGGTGGGTCAACCTGTTCGGCCATGCCAACCCGCGCATCAATGCGGCCCTCAATCGCCAGCTCGAGACGCTGGAACACGTCCTACTGGCGGGCTTCAGCCATGAACCCGCCGTGGATCTCGCCGAGCAGCTCGTTGCCCTGACACCGGAGGGTCTCACACGCTGTTTCTATACCGACAACGGCTCCTCGGCCATCGAGGTCGCGCTCAAGATGAGCTATCACTACTGGCGCAATCTGGGCGAAGAAAAGCGGACGCGTTTTATCAGCCTCAGTAACAGCTATCACGGCGAGACGCTGGGCGCGCTCTCGGTCGGCAACGTCCCACTTTATAAAGAGATCTATGGCCCCTTGCTGCTCGAACCCGTCACAGTCGCCGCGCCGGACGATTATCTGCGCCCGAGGGACGAGGCGCCGGAAGACTATCTCAAGCGCCGTTGCGAAGAAATGGAATCAGCCCTGGAACATCACGCGGGCACGGTATGCGCCGTGATCGTCGAACCGCTCGTGCAATGCGCGGGCTCCATGCGCATGTACGATCCGGCTTACCTGACCTGGCTTAGGGAGGCCTGCGACCGCCACAACGTCCATCTGATCGCCGACGAGATCGCGGTCGGCTTCGGCCGTACCGGCACGATGTTCGCCTGCGAGCAGGCCGGCATCACCCCGGACCTCATGTGTCTGTCCAAGGGACTCACGGGCGGATATCTGCCACTCGCCGTGACGCTTTGCACCGACCGAATCTATCAGGCCTTCTACGATGATTACGGGACGCTCAAGGCCTTTCTGCACTCCCACAGCTATACCGGCAACCCCCTCGGATGCCGCGCCGCACTCGCCACGCTGGATATCTTTGCCGAGGACGACATCATCGTCCGCAACCGGGAACTGAGCCGGATCATGGCGGAATCCGTCGCCCACCTCGCCGGCCATCCGCACATAGGCGATATTCGCCAGCGCGGCATGATTCTGGCTTTGGAAATGGTCGCGAACAAGACCGACCGGACGCCTTATGCCTGGCGGGAACGCCGCGGCCAGCGCGTTTATCGACATGGACTTGCCAACGGTATGTTGCTGCGCCCCCTGGGCGACGTCGTTTATTTCATGCCGCCCTACGTCATCACGCCCGATGAGATACGGGCGATGACGCGCGTGGCGTCGGAAGGCATCGACATCGCCACCAAGGACTGACGAAATATGAGCCAGATTCCCCGCATCTATCACTCCGAACCGCTAACAGCGGGAACACAAGTTACGCTCGAGGAGCAGGCCGGACGCCACATCCTGCGCGTGCTGCGACTCCGTCCCGGGGCAGAGTTGATACTGTTCGACGGCGCGGGCGGAGAGTATGAGGCCCGCCTTGCAGAAGGCGGCCGGGCGGCCGTTGCCGACGTCATCTCTTTTACGGATATCGATCGCGAAAGCCGACTGGAAATCCACCTGGCCCAGGTCATCGCCCGGGGGGAGCGTATGGACCAGATCATTCAAAAAGCCGTGGAGCTGGGAGTACAACGGATCACGCCGCTGACGAGCGAGCGTTGCGGCGTGCGCCTGGAACCCGGTAAGGCGGTAAAACGCCTGCTGCACTGGCAGGGCGTTATCGCCAGCGCGTGTGAACAATGCGGCCGCAACCGTCTGCCGGAAATCGACGATTGCATCGACCTCTCACCGTGGCTTGCCGACGGCGCGGGCGGCATTCGGTTCATACTGCATCCCGAGGCGAGTGAGCGGCTCGCGGATCTGGCCGCGCCCGAGGATCGGAAAGTCACCTTACTCGTCGGCCCCGAAGGAGGGCTGACCGATGCCGAAGTGGACGCCGCCTTGGCGTGCGGCTTCCATGCGATCAGGCTCGGGCCGCGCGTCCTGCGCACCGAAACCGCCGGGATGGCCGCCGTCTCGACACTGCAGGCGCTATGGGGAGATTTTTGTTGAAATCCTATTTGCACAACATGGAAATATCGTCTAGAATCGGTCCGTCAGTGTGACAATACAAAAATTATGGAGGGGAGCATGACCTATTTTCCGGAAGTTCTGGTACCCATCGCGATCTTCTTCGGTCTGAGCGTTTTCATGGCCAGCAGCATTGCCGCCAGCGGCACCAAGAACATCGAAAAAGACTAAGACGGGCTAACACCGTCAGTCGAATAAAGCCCGGTTCAAGACCGGGCTTTTTCTTTACACGATCGAACGCAACATTATGTCATCGAACAGCACTTCAGGCTGGCATCCCCTGCTGAAGTTTCCGCTCGCGTCCGCCACGGCCTTTTTTATCGGGACCGTGCACGGCGTCGTTCAGGTTCTGCCGCCCATCCGTCACTGGCTCGACTCGATCGGCAGCCCTTACGGCGGCCCGGGACACATGATCGATCCGCTTGCCCATGCCCATATCAACGTCGTCGGTGGCGTGGTGCTGCTGTGCATGGCCGTGACCTATTATCTGTTTCCCGTCCTGTCGGGACGTCCGCTCTACTCCCAGCGCCTGGTCACCCATACCTTTTGGTGGACCACGATCGGGGTTTCCGGCTTCTATTCCACGCTGCTGATATTCGGCATCATCGAAGGGCACTATCTGTTGGCCGACGATCGCGCCGGCATGGCCGCCGTGCATCACTATTACGGCCCGATCATATCCATCGTCTCCTCGATCATGGGCGTCGGCTTCTGGATATTCTTCACAAACGTCTTCATGACGGCCCGCATGCTGCTGAAGGCGCGCCGGGAAAATGCTTGATTGCGGCTGTCCTGAACACTACCCCGAGGACTGGCACGGCCGTGACGTCGACCTGTCCGGACATTGCATTCTACGTCTGAGCATCCCGACCCCGGTTCACATGCCGGTCGGCATCGAAGCCTATCTGCAACGTCAGCAAAGATCGGTCGAGGAACTCGAACTCAGCGAGGAATGGCCCAACCTGGTCCTGGTCCGCACCGGGATATGGAAAGGGGAAATCATCCGTCTGATTAAGGAAGAAGGTTCGCTATCCCGGCTGGTGGGCTATCTGCCTCGGCCGTTCCAGGTTCGGGCACACCTGCATCACGGTAACGTCAGCACACTACGCAACTCCCTGCGCCTGATACAGCAATCGCTGTTTGACGAAGGGAAGATGCCGAAGGACCTCTACCTGAGCCACCTGACCTGCCCGCGCTGCCGCGACCGGCGCGGCGGAGACCTGATCCTGGTGCTACGCCAATGGCAGGAAAGCCCTACGCTGAAAGGGCGGCTGGCCAAACAGCAACTAAGGAAAAAATAACCGGGGCAAGGCCCGATCAGGATGAGGACGGGATGGGGTAGACCAAGACCGTATTCGTCTTACCACGGTGCAAACGCACGAAGACCTGAGTATCGCCGGGATTCATCTGCACGGCCCTCCTGAAGACCCCGCTGCCTCCATCCTGTATGCCCTGCCGCCAGGGCTCCTGATCGTCCATGCGTAGCGACACCACGATGTCCGCTACCGGTAAACCACGCGGGCCCGTCGCGATGACCAGCAATTCGTTCATGCCCGGACGCATGGGCGCCGGACGGCTCTCCAGTGAGATCTGCACGCCTTGCCATACCTGAGGCTTGAAGGCGGCCTTTACATCGCCCCCGCCACTACAAGCGCTCAACACAAGAGAAATCATCAGACAAAAAACGATACGCAATCTCATGAGGCACCCAAAGCGTGACTGGTCAGATATTCGAGAATCTCTGCGCGCTGCTCAACGGTCAATGGCGCCTTGCCCTGTGTTGCCATGTGGGTCTGCATGCGCGCGACGACGCCGGGCCATTCGTCGGCGCCATGCGCTTTAGGATTCGGCGGCAGGTGACAACGGCCGCAGCCCTTACGGAAAGCGAGCGGTCCATCCGCAACGGCCGCAGGACCGCTGCTCTCGGTCCCCGAACAGCCGAGCAAGGGTACGAAAAACACCGCAAACGCGGCCCACCGCAGGTGGGCGAACAACGGCCTAGTCATCCGAGCGCCTGTCTCCCGTTTTGCCGTCTTCCCCGTTCTCGCCCTCGTCTTCCGATTGCTTTTCCTTGTCGCTATCCAGGCGGCCGGCGGCCTTGGAGCCGTATAGGTTGACCATGAAGTAGACGAAGGTCCCGGCCACGGCGATATAGACCAGCGCGGCCAAAAAGCCCCAGTTGACCCAGCTGCGCTCGTAACCCGGCCGGTCGCCCCAGAACGGAAAGCTCAGGCCCACGGCCACGAGGACGACAACGAAAACCACAGCTAAAAACCACTTGGGCACACCGCGTTGGGATTCCGGGATCTTGTCGACGAGTTCCCAGTCCTCCATCCCACGTTTGGCAAGACGTTCTTCCTCTGAGGCGTAGCCGAAGTGATCGTTCGGGGCCGCCCCCCATTCACCCTGTCGGGCGGGTTTGCTACCGACCCGATCGGCTCCGGACTCGGCGCCCTTTTTCTCGGTCTCAACCATATTTACTCCCCTCCCAGGGCCAGGTGTTGTAGGCGATAAAACTGCTTCTGGCCGTCGTCGCTACGCACGGTGACGAGGACCGGATAGACCCCCTTCTTGAGATCATCGATATGGAGGTTGATATCCCGGCGTCCTGCATTCATGAAGGAGGCGCGGTCCTGAGTCAGCTTGAAATGCCCCTCGGGCAGCCCCTCGACCGTGACGGACATGGTCCTGGGGTGGTAAAGCTTGTTGGCGATGCTGATCCGATAATCACGGATGTCCCCACCCTGTAGCGTTTCGGCCCGATAGACGGAGAAGTGGTAATCTTCATAGCTCCACAGCCCCCAGACGAACATGCCCAATCCTATCGCGGCCAACGCGGCGGCGCCGGGCGCACGAGACATGATCGAACCAACGTTGGTCATGTGCTTGCGCTCTTCCTTTGAGGCGCCATCACGGCCCAGGGCGAAGCGCAGCAGTCCACCGCCCGTCTTGCGGTTCTTGCGGATCTGGCTGCAGGCAGTGATGCATTCGCCGCAGTTGATGCAGGCATCATAGGTCTCGGTGTTGCGCGGATCGACGCCGATAAAACACGAGGTGACGCAATAATTGCAGCGGGCACACTCATCCGGGTGACTGGCGTCATGTTGAATGCGTAGCGTCTCACGGGTCTTGAACGCGTGCTGCCAGATCCGGTAGACGCACATGAAACGGCACCAGAAGTGGCGAATGAAGGCGATATTGACCCACAAAATCAGCACGAACATGCTGTAGATCCAATATAGAGAAGGCGCCAGACGCACATCGTCCCGGAAAGAAACGAAAGACCAAATCACGTCGGGCGGATAAAAATACAACAGGGGAATCAGGGCGCCGGCCATCGCCATGGCCAAAAAGGCGATGCTGAGGACGAACCAATGTCCCGCCTTGTTCTTGCCCGCGGACAACCGGACCGGGCTGCCGTCCAGACTGACCTCGACCCGCTTACCGAGCCAGCGACGGGTCATCCGGTCCGCCCATTCGGACAGGCTGTTCTGTGGGCAGACCCACCCGCAGAAGGCCATGCCGACAAGGGAATAGGTCATCACCAGCAGGCACGATATCGCCAGCCACAGGCCCACAACGAGATTGAAATCGGAAAACCAGATCTGGCGATCGATGACGACGAACGCGCCCTCGACCGGGTCAATCCTGAACAAGCCGCTGACCGGGATCAATATGGCCAATATCAGTGTCCCGATCTGCACGGCGCGCCGCGCGCGATGGATGCGGCGTCCCGACTCGGCGGGCACGCTGACTACGGGGATGGACTGCAATATTTCCTGTCCGCTCATTGAGTAAGCCTATCATGTGAGAGGGTCGTATTTACACCGCCACCCAGCTTCCCGGCCGTTGAACCCAGGGGGTCCATTGCCCGGTAGCGCGCGAGCAGTCGGGCCGCCCGCTCGCTGAGTCCCTCGCTTTCAGCGATAGACGCCATGTCGCGTAACGACTCGGGGTGATCCGGGAATACCTCGAGTATTTGAGCCAGCGCCGTCTTTCGGGCGATGCCATGGCGCACGGCCTCGGTCAGGGTACTGTACATCTGGTCGGCCAAGCCCCAGGCGACCTCGTGATCGGCCGGATTGGCTTTATTTGCGAACCGGATTAACCGAATTGAGGCCTCATCATGTCCTTGCATCGCTTCCTCCGAACTCCGCATCGCAAGCGCGGTCGCCGCGTAGGCGCGTTCGAAGGCGTCTTTGTCCGCCGGGGAAACGCCCAGATCGCCCGATGCAAACGCGAGAGAGGGTCGTTGTCCTTCGAGCCAGAACATGACCTTGAGCAGATCGAGATCGCCCGAAAAACGCGCCCTGGGCAGACTGAATTCGATGCTCGGGCGCCATTCGTCCTGGACTCGGCCGGCGCCGACGTGTATCCGTCCCCAGTACCGGCCGAGCCAGGTCCAGCCGCCCTCGCCGCCCGTCGGCCCATCGGTCGCCGCGCCGGTATCCCGAATGACATGCTCGATTCCGCCCCATTCGTTCTTGAATCCGGCCATACCCAAGCGGAAACCGTCCACGAACAGCATATTGCGGGGAAAGACCTGAGCGAAGGTGCGCAGGACGACCTTCAGCGTATCCACGCTGAACTGGTTCATGGCGAGCCACTGGACGAAGACGCCATCGTCGTTGAGATGCGTCCGGGCGCGATTGAATTGCTGGACGGAAAGCAGTGCGCTCCGTCCGACGAGATCGGGATGGAAAAGATCACCGATAATGACATCGTATCGATTTGTGGTCGTGAGCAGGAAGCGCCGGGAATCATCGTGATGGACACGCATCCCGGAAACAACGCCGCCATTGACCGGTTCGAACCAAGCCTGTGCGGCATCGATCGCGCCCTGAGACAGCTCGACGGCCTCGCGTTCCAGGTTGGGATACGCCAATGAGCCCGATGCCGTGATGGCGGTACCCAAACCGAGGAATAAGACGCTGTGCGGGTCGCGGTGCAAAAGCAGGGGCAGGCGCGCCTGATTGCGTTGGACCATGACCGAACTGGGGTCGGTCGCGGCATCCATGCGTTGCAGATCGCTCAGCAGCACCCTGTTCCCGTCTCCGCGCCGGATGACATGCGTCAGCGAGACCGCATCCTCAAAACGATAGAGATCCGTGCTGTCCTTGTTCAACTCCGGCAGCATCTCTGCGACGGAAGGATACTGACGTACCGGCCAGGCGATGAGCAACAGGGGGACGATGGCCGTCCACCAGCGCCAGCCGCTCGCGAAATTGATACTCAAGCTGAGTCCCAGTACCAGGACGAACAATGCCGCGATGATGATGGTCGCCGGAGTACCGACCATCGGCACCAGCAGAAACCCTCCCAGCAACGCGCCCAAAGCGGAACCCAACGCGTTTGCGCCATACAAGCCCGCGCCGCTGTGGCCGTCGCCGCCGAGACTGCGCGTGAGTATCGGCAACCAGGCGCCGAATGCCACCGTTACGGGCAACGTCAACAGGGCGAGTAAGACGGCCTGGACAACCAGTGCGTCGCCCAGAGACGAAAACGAACTGCGCTCCACCCAAGCCGAAAGATGCGGCAAGGCCCAGAGTCCTAGGATCATGGCAAACGCGGCGACCAGCGGAAACGCCCTTAGGCTCCCCGCAACCGGCAGTCGACGGGAAACGAGGCCGCCCAGTCCGATACCCGCCACGTAAACCGCGAGTATGATGGCCATGACGTATTCGGTGCGCAGCATGGCGAGACCGAAAAGCCGCGTCCAGGCGACCTCTAGCAAAATCGCCGAACATCCTATCCCGCCGTATGCGATCAGCACCGTGTTTGGGATCGGCAAACCCGTCCGTTCCGGGAGCACTACGCGCCCTCGATGGCTGGGATGGCGTGAGTGGAGCGCGGCCAGGATCGCAATGATTACGCCGAGGGTTGCGATCATCTTGACCGCAAGCGCCCAACCGAAGACGGGGAGCAATATCAGCGGCATCAACGCGCCGATCGCCGCCCCGATGGCATTGGCGCCGTAATAGTCGCCCAGACGTCCGGCGCCGTCCTCGGCGCTCTCGAGTATGGCCGGGAAGGCCGCGCCCATCGCCATGGCGGGCACGACCAGTATCATCAGCAAGACTGACGCCTGTATGGAATACCATTGGGACAACGGTAATCCCGCGCCCCAACGCGCCAGCGCGTCTGCCCCCCAATCGGCAAGGGCCGGGAATCCGAACGCACACAACGCGACGCCGCCTTCCAACAGCGCAAACATCAACAGCGGGTTTGATACCCTACGCGCCACCCTGCGTCCCGCCAGGCTTCCCATGCCCAATCCGAGCATGAATGCGGTTACGGTGATGACCACCCCGAAAATGCTGATACCGAACTGGGTGCCGACCATACGCACCCAAAGGACCTCATAAGCCAATCCGGTCAGGCCGGAGCCCGTGTAGAGCGCCAAAAGACGGCCGTTGACCGAGGGACGAGCTATCGAGGCTTCTGTGGTAATGACGGATGTGTTCAAAGGAATACCGGGGCCGGATGCGGCCTGGGACGGATCTCAGCGAACCGTCATCAAAACGGGAAGAACCAGACCGTGGAGGCGACCGCGTGCGCGATCGCGAGGGTCACGGTGAGCCCTGCCATGATCATATGCGGGACAAACAGTTGTTTGCCGGAAATGACCATCGTCACGCCGACGATCGCGGTACCGATGATGAGCGTCAACAACACGACGCCCATAAAGAACAGGATAGTGTGTTTGCGCTTGTCGCTGATCTTGACGGCCTCGCCCAAGACGATCTTGTCGCGCCGGAATCCTTCCATGACACCGCGATCGGCTTTTTCGGCCGCGACCGGCGCGCCGTTGTTCGTACTCGTCGCGGTCTCGCCTGCCCATGCGAACGACGTTATCGACAACATCAGGACGAGCAACAACGGAGTGAAAAAGCGGCCGCGCGATACGCGACGCGTGTCGTTTCGCTCAGCCTTCATGATGTTCTTCCGTCCTACGTTTCTTATTTGCAAAACGCCAGTAGAGGATCGCCATGAGAATGAACGGCGACAATACGGCGGGCAGCAGGAACAAAAAGATCCACCAGGGCGTGTCGATGGTGACGTGCAGATAGCGGTAGCTGTCGATGGCAAGACAGCTGTCGCTGAATCCCGCCGTGGCGAGGAACAATACCAGCAGGACGGTTCGCCTTGCGCGTGATTGCATGGTTGAGATGAAACTGTCCCCCACTTGCCTTCTCCCTATATTCAGAAAAGTTACTTATTGCGCCCGCGCGGTCGTTGCCGCCGGGTCCGCCGCGCATCGGAAGCCGAAGAAATCCGAAGCAAAAAACGGCCAGGAAAAATTCCGATGGTAGGTCGACGTTGAAAACGGATCGCTCTTCCAGGATCCACCGCGCAGGACCTTGTAGTGCGATTCCGTTGCGACCATATCGACGACCTTGAGCGCCCTGTCCTCGGCGGATTCAGCGCGAGGCACCTTGGCCTTGAAGATTTCAGCCTCGGCATCGCTCCCCGGGTAAGCCTCGAAATCGTCGGCTACCCATTCGCTTACGTTGCCGGCCAGATCCATAACGCCGTACGGACTCGCACCGTTCTTGAAACGCGTAACGATCGACGCTGCGCCGATATTGTAATACGTGTTCAGGCGATGGGTATCCATCTGATTGCCCCATGGCCAGCGACGGCCGTCCGTACCCCTGGCGGCCTTTTCCCATTCCGCTTCCGAGGGAAGACGCTTACCGGCCCACTTCGCATAGGCGATGGCGTCGTACCAGGAGACCATCGTCACGGGAAGCAATTTCATCCCCTCGGGGATACGGCCCTTTTCCCAATGCAGCGGAGGACGATGACCGGTTTTGGCAACGAATATGGCGTACTGCGCGTTCGTAACCGGATACTTGTCGATACGATAGGCGGCAATGTCCACCTTGTGTCGCGGACGGTCGTAATCATCCGCGCGACCATAATCCGTACCCATCAGGAATATACCGGCCGGAATATCGATCATCGTGTTGATTTCCTGCCACTGGTCAGGTGTAAGAAGCGCCTCAGCCTCTCCCACCGTGTACCCGAGCGTCACCGGACCATGCTCGTTCTCGGCGTGCAGAGTGAGGTCCTCGCCGGCCGCGCGGATATGCTTCCCCATGTCGTCCGGATTGTATGTGGCCTTGTCCCGCATGTCCTGCATGCGATTGGCGCCGAGCCTGACGACATGCAATGCGCCGCCGATCATCGCCAGTGCCGCGCACGTGACGAGAGTCGCCGTCAAATACCGCTTTCTCTTTTCCCGCGCCTCGAGACTGATCTCCGGCCGGCGGACGCGAAACCTTTCCGTCATTTCCGTTGTTCTGTTTCGGTGCCGCCCGTCGAGCCTTCCTTGTCACCTTGATACAGGATGCGTTCGGGGTGGCGCCCATAGGTCTTTTTGACCAAAATCTCGCCGGCCACACCACCGAATGCGGCAGCTTCGAACGCCAGTATCACGATCAACACCCAGAGGGGGAACGTCAGCAGCTCCGCGCCCTCGGGCACCTCGATTACACCCGTCGCCAAAGAAAAATAGGTGATCGCGCGCACGAAGATGGGCGGCAGATAACACAGCCACTTGCCGCCAAGCCCATAAAGGCCTGAAACGACGATGCCGGAAATAAAGGGAACGAGGAACATCGCCAGAATCCAGTTCGTATCGAACGTACTGATACCCAACCAAAGTTCGACGTACACGCCCAGCAATTGGTCGCCGATAAAACAGACGGCCATGCCCGCGATAATCGCGACGATGCCCGTTAGAATACGTCTCTGCTGCCTGTTCAACAGTCCTCTCCCTTCAACTTCTTGCATTCGCTCTGCTTGAGTTCGTCCAGATACCAATCCTTAACCCGTAAACTGGCCAGATAGTCGACAAGCATGTTTCTTTCACCCGGCGGCATGTCCGCGTACGACGGCATTCTAAACTCCGCCTTCAGGCGTGACGAAAGAATCTTTTGAGGATCCTTGGCGGCAAGGTATTCCGCCAGCCATTCACGCGACCGCAGGGACCCGATACCGTCAAGGGCGGGCGCCGGTACCGTGCGCAGCATATCCTTTACGGTCCATAGCGAGTGGCAGGACTTGCATTGATATTTGTGATACACCGCCATCGCGTCCCGATTCAACTGGGTCGATGCCGTCGTATAGAAGGGGATTTCCATATCGTCTTCTTTGACGTTTTCCTGGTGAACGGCATTTTTCGCCATCAGCGTCAAAACGACGGCCGCTATTCCAAGCAGAATAAATTTTTCTCCCTTACGCATGATTGCGTTTGTTTGCGGCTTCCCGTCTCTGGGCCTCCTTCTCCTTTAGCACTTCAACACGACGTTCTTCCTGCCGCTTGTTGACAGCCTGGGCTTTCGCAAATTCCTCGGGATCCATTTTGTCTCTATCCTTTTCATCGAAAACGAGGTATTTGATATCTTCATCAAATTGCTCGTTTTTGTGCGCCCACCGTATACCGATCATGGCCGCAAGAATGATCAGACCACCTGCCACCATCCAAACATAGATGGTCCATCCGTCGGGTAAACCCTGAAAAAATTCCTTCATTTTGAAACCTCGTAAAGGTTGATGATTCGACGAGGGGGCGCTTAAAAGAGGCGTCCCTGGAGCAGTTGCATGGCGCCGAAAACAGACGCGCCAACCGTGCCCAAAATGATCCAAATCAGGAGAATCATTTCTCCCTTCTTCATGGTCTTGTTCTTTTTACCCAACCATATGAACTGGCCGATGATGCCTAAAAAAACGAGGACGCCGAAGACCATGAATATGAAGATGCCGACACTGTACTCCTGGCTCTTCATTCCTTCGATTGTCATATAATCGACATCTTTTGCCGCGACAAGTTCGGTTGCGTTTTGCGTGGTGGAGCCCGCCGGTAAATTCGATATGAGTTGTTTATCCATTCACTACTTCCAGACTGATTGCCCTGTGAACCGTGAAGTCTTTCGCTTAACTTTGCAATAGTAACAGATTGGCGGGGTTTTAAGGCGTATCCGCGCACCCTTGTCGCTACAAAGTGTTTTGCCACCCCCAGAAACAACGATGCCGCTCAAAGAGCGGCATCGTGTCTTCTGATATCCGAATCAGATATCGTTTTTCAGCATCCGATCAGGACATGATCGGCGGCTTCTTTCCCTTGTCGTGCTTATCGATGAAGAAGCTGTACAGGAAAGGACCCGTGAAAACGATGATGATCGGCAACAACAGGATCAACGGTGGATTATCGACTTCAATCATTTTAATTCCCCCTAATTAATCAATGAGCCTTGTCGTGATCCGGCTGCCACTCATGGTTCGGCAGACGCTTCACGGCGATCATGACGGCAATGCAGAAATACGTGACGTAGAAAACGTCGATCGTATAGCCCTTATCCCACCAGGGCTGCAGACGCTCACGGCGGGACCCGTCAGGCAACATGTTGCCCTCAAAGTTAGCCATAACCATCTTGTCACCCACGACGCTGAACTCGGCTAGATTCTTACCGGCGTTCTTCAACTCAATGATCTGGCCCTTGATCATGCGCAGGTCATCCATCTCGAGCGGGTGACGCTCTTGAAGGGCGGCCCAGACAGAACCCTGGCTCTTCACCTTGTCGACGATAAACTTCATCTTGGCCTTGTCGTCTGACAGGGCCTGAACCTCGGGGGTGTCCATCAGGGCAACGTACTCTTCGTACATTGCCCCGTTCGGACGCTGTCCCCAAAGAGGGAAGGTGATCATGAATGCGGTCATGATGGTCAGACCGAGCAGCCAAACAACAGGCTGCGGCAGTCGGTTGTTGTCCTCCATGATTCCGCCGAGGCTTTCGCCTTCCCAGACCTCACGAGCAGATACGTTCTGCTCCTCGTCCGAGAGCGAGTACAGAGGATTATTGAATACCCATACCATTCTTCGCCCCTCCCTAATTATTTAAGACTTAAGATGAAATCGATCAGCATGCGAGCATCGCTGTCCTGTGCGGGCACAGGAACATCGGGCGGATAAACCCGCTCGCCGGCCGTATAGGCGTTGTAATCGGCACGCCACTTGTCGTAATCGATCCGGTTGCCCGACGCATCCTTCTCACCCCACAGATAATCGAAGCGGGGCATGATGGAGTGCGGCTGAACCAGGCGCGGATTGAAGAAGTGCATCATCATCCACTCTCTGGAAGAGTTGCGCGAACCAATGTGCAGCAGATCCGGGGCCTTACGGTCGGAACCGAAAGCAGTCGGAGTCTCACTGTTGAAGTCACCCAGAGCGGGCGGCGCACCAAAGACCTGCCAGTCCTGCGTCTCCTCAGGCAGCAGGGTATGACACCACCAGCAGCCTTCGCGGACGAACATGATCTTACCGGAGCCGATCTTCTGAATGTCGGAGTCCTTAACGGAGCTCAGAACAACGTCGGGTGTCCAGTTACGAGTGGCCGTAGCGTTTTCGATGTACGGATACTTCTTACCCTCGTAGCGGCCTTCCTGAACCAGGAAGACAGCACCTTCAGCCTCGCGGGCCTCATTGATATGACCTTTCTCAAGGCTCAGGTCCTTGACGCCGACGCCGAGAATCCGGGGGTGCGGAATGGAACTCGTAAACCGCACACCGGGTTCATAGACATAAGCGTAGGTCGGATCCATTGCAGCCCCCGTCCGCGGATCCTTCTTCAGGAGCACGGTCTTCGGCTTGCTCCAGCCGCGAAGGAACGGATCTTCCAGACTGAAACCACCCACTCGTCCGAACGACAGACTCTTTCTGACGCCGTATTCGGTGGAACCCACTTTGACGATGTCCAGGCTCGGCATGTACAGGGTGATCATCATCGACCCACCCAATGCGAGACCGAACATACGCGCTCCGATCTTATACTCTCTAAAAGCCACGTTTGACTCCTCCCTTACTGATTATTGTTGTAAGCGCCCCAGATCAACGCTCGTATGCCAGTTCGTGCGGCAGACGGCCCTCAGGAATCAAGGTGCCTTCGCGTGCGGTCATCCACATGTTGTAGAGCCAGACGCAGTTTCCGGTGAACACCATCGTACCGCCAACCCAACGAGCGATCATGTACGGATGCTCGGCGATAACGGTGTCGATGTAAGGCACCTCGTAGATCTTGGCGGCACCCTGGATCAGACCGGCGATGGTCATGGAGATCCAGTAAGTACAGAAGCCAATCAGCAGGAACCAGAAGTGGAAGTTAGCCAGAGCCAGCGAGTACAGTTTGCGACGCATAATCGTCTGCAGACCGTAGTAGACGGCGGAGGCCTCAAGGAAGGTAGAGAACCCAAGCAGGGCCAGGTGAGCGTGAGCCACAATCCAGCCGGTGCCATGGATGTACCAGTTGATGGCGCGAGTCTGCTGGAAGCCGCCCTGCATGTTCAGGGGGATAGCCAGAAGCACACCGGTCATCGTGAACTTGGTCTCAACGTTGTCGACGAAGTAATGCCACTTGCCGGTCATCGTCAGGATCAGGTTCGAAACGAAGGCGATCGCGGGCACCAGAATCAGCACGCCTTCCACCGAAGCGAAGGACTTCAGCCATTCGGGCAGCGGAGAAGACATCAGGTGATGGGCCGCCGGCGTGGAGTAGAACACGACAACCGACCAGAAGTGCAAGTGACCGATACGATGCGAGTACAGCGGGTTACCGGTGATCTTCGGAACCGTGTAGTACGCGATAGCAGCGGCAACCGGCGTAATCCAGAGACCCAGCACGTTATGAGCGAACCACCAGGTCAGGTAGGCTTCGGTCAAACCGGTCAGCTGGAAGTACTCAGGCAGGTTACCGACGAACAGCACGATCCAGACCATGAACACGGCGCCAGCAAAGAACCAGTTGGTCGTGTAGATACCCTGGGTACGACGCTTGATGACGGTCATCCAGACGTTCAGGCCAAGCGGAATACCGATGAAGGCAAGCACGTAGATGTCGATGAACCAAGGAAAGTCGGAGTACTCGCGGCCGGAGCTGATACCGGCCCACAGCAAGCACAGCGCCAACGACAGGCCCACGTTCCAGAGGAAGCAGTTCCAGACACCGAGCTTTTCGGACCACAGCTTGGTGTTACCCAGGGCCGGCGTGATGTACATCATCGCCATCGCGAAGGCCATGGAAATCCAACCGAAAATAACGGCCATGACGTGCACCTGACGCATATGACCGAAAGAGAAGAACTCCGAACCCGTGACAAAGTCGGGGAATGCCAGCTTGGCGGCATTAAAGGAACCCAGACCCGTTCCGATCACGAACCAGATGATAGAGGAGATGCCAAAGTATACCGCAGCGGTACCTCTTGGAATGTCATCCCCTTTTGCAAATAAATACTTAAACATGAAATATCCCCCTAGAACCTTTTGAATTCGATTCCTTACTTTCCGGCAGCAGCGGTCAATGCTTGCCCGGCATCATCAGATACCACGCGAACCACATACTCGAAAACGCAAGGATAATACCGCACAAAGTCGCAAACATTGCCATTTTTAGATCCCCTCTATACCCGAAATTTATAGCCCGACCGACTTCGCGGCCGTAAATGGAATCAGTGTCCTGCAGCGGCTTCGAGTTCGCCGTGACGACGCGCGGCGATCATGACGATGAACATGAACGCAAAACCGAAGACGAGCATACACCAATCGACAAAGCCCTGAAAAGTTGACGGATCAAAGTTCTGACCATGCCAGCCGCCCCAATCCTCAAATCGTCCTCTGCCCAGCGCACACATCAACGCAGCACCGAACACACTGCCATTACCCATACCGGTCGTGACGCCGGCAATCAGCGCTGTCCAGAATGTTTTCGAATAGGTCAGCTTATTCATTGCACCCTCCAATTTGAATTTTCATGATCTCCCCCGCAGCCGACAACATTAGTTTTCATGTCTTTCTTGCCGACATTCATCCCCTGACGGTACGAGTCTAACCCTGCTTATAATGGGGTTTGTACATGTTTACATAGAGACTCAATAGCGTCAAGCCGAAATCCGTATTCCCGGCACACTTTTTTGGCAACCTCGCGGAGCCAGTCTCCACGCCGGATTCCGGCGGTTTCCGCACTGAAACAATTCATCTTTTTTTGGTCAATCGGCGCGCAATAGGCTACGCTAAATAACGACGGTTGCAACCCAAAGGAATCCCTAAATGCCGCTCAAGGAAATCATCCTCTACAGCATAGTCGCCTTCTCGGCGTTGTTCATCCTCGGCTACACGGTCCATATGTTTGTGGGCGGCCTGGTCAGCCCTGCCACGGAAACGCTGTTGACGGTCATCGTATGCGCCGTCGGTGCGGCCGTCATCGGCTTTATGGCCTGGGACGTCGCAAAGCGCAGGCGCGGAGCCCGTTACTGATTCCGGCCTACTTGTAGATCCTTAAACGCGACAGCAAGTCCTGATACGCCCCGTCGTCGGAAAACTGACCGCGATGGAACACGAACTGGCGTTTTTGGCCGTCACCCTCCAACCCGCTTAAACCAAAAGACTTTCCTGCGTAGTCCGAAAAGAAGCGGACGTCCTTGATCAGGGAACAGGTGTCGCCGTTGCGCATTTTGAGTGCAACGCTGTCTCTGCCTAGAGAGAGGCCGACCGGCGCCTTCGGCAATAGCATCAAACGGGTCACGAGAATGCGGTTGGCGCCCGTGATGAAAAAGAACGACGCCATAAAGAAGAGGAGATAGGCCCAGGTATGGTCGGCGCTGTACCAAAGATAGGCGCCGTACATGGCCAGCGCGATTACCGTCGGCACATACAGCAGCAGATCCCAGACCAGGCCCCGACGGTCCTGGATCAAATCGAAGTTTCTGGATTCCGCCATGATCAGGAATTCCCGGATTCCGGTGCCGTCACGCGCTTCAACTGCGCATCCAACTCGCCGTACAGCATGCGACCGGGCTGCTTGAATTCAACGACGCGATTCGCGTCGATGACATAAGTCCAAGGATCCCCGATGACACCAAAGGCGATGAACGCCTCTGGATTCTGATATTGATCCATGTGCAGGAACAAAACCTTATCCTCATACTTGGCAAGCAGTCCCTTGATCATCTGCAACTGCTTATCGCACACCGTGCAGTGACCCGGGGTCGCAAATTCGAGCACGATGGGCTTCTTCATCGCCAGCGCCTCATCGAGTGAGTAGCGGTACATCCTCTTGTCGGGGTACCGGTACGTCGTGATCCGGCTGAAATCCCCGTCCACGTCAGCCAAGGTCTTTGTCTTGATGACGGGCGACTGCTCACCAACACTCACCGAGCCGTCACTCATACAAGCGGCCAAAGACATCGTCGTTACGATCAAAACAAAGACAAGGCGGACAGCAATCATAATCATTCCTCCTTATGCCAGAGCATACAGGTACGGAAGATATTATAACCCCAGATACAATTGGCCAGCAGGACCAGCGAACCAAAGATGCCGACCGACGCCATATACGGATGGATCAGCTTTTCGACCTGTTCGGGCGGCATGTTCATACTTGCGATTCCGCTCATGACGCCCGACAGCGTAAACAGGATGACCATGCCTACCAAGCCGATATTGTGGGTCCAAAAATGCACCTTCACCAGCCGCATACTATATATAGGGAGCTTAACCAAGCGTGGAATCAGATAGTAGACGGCGCCGAAAATGGCCATTTCCACCCAGCCCAGCAGATTGACGTGTGTATGGGCGCGAACGATCAGATTGCCGTGGAGACGCTGATCGACGAAGTGACGCAGTTCCGCAACGCCGCCCATGACGGCACCCCACGAGAAACCGATAATGGCGTAAACAATACAGGCATAGATGAACAGGAGGGTATAACGCGTATACTCCCGATCAGTTTCCCAGGGCTTATTGTCCACTATTGTCTCCACTTGACTGTTGATTCTGCGGGTCGTCCTCGCGAACGTCATGGAATTTGTCTTTCCACTCTTTGGGCGCGAAGGTGCCGACCATGCTGTCGATGAATTCGGAACGTCCGGACGGCGGCTCCGGAGCGGAAGAAGAACCGCGATCAGCCTTCAACTCGGAAATGAAGGTGGCAAGCGCATCGATATCCGCACTCGGAAGCGACGCCACGTAAGCCGCTTCCTTCGGCGCGTAACCATGATCCACGGTCTTGGCCTCGTAAGTCGCCTCGGGATCCCTCAGGAATCTCAACAACCAATCCCTGCTGCGCTTGGATCCGACACCGTCCAACGACAGACCCATATTGGTACCGTTTCGGAGGGCCCGGTGACAGGAAGTGCAATGCTGCTTGCGGAAGATTTCCGAACCGCGCTGCCCTTGCTCGGTCAGATCGAAATGCGTTTTGACGCCGAACATGGGCTTATCCATGTTGCGCCGGACGCCTTCCATAACGCTGTAGCCTATGATGGCGGCGATGCCAAAGATGATGGCAATACCGAAAAGGACTTTTTCGCCTTGTTTTAAAGACTGTTTCGCCACGGTGATACCTAAAGATGCCGTCCAAAACACTTACCGGACTTAAGACGCCGGGACCGTCTGCAAGGGAGGCCTGCATAACCGCCGTCGTCTGGAATGCAAATGGGGAAGGACGACTCAGGTACGCCCCTCCCCATCTGTTTTTCTGAAGGCCCGACATCCGGGCCTTCAGAACATATGGACTATACGTCCTGCGGATTAGTCACCGACAGTTGTCGAACCCGTATCGAAGGTCATGAAGCCATGACGCTCCGGCGTACGCGAGTTGCCGATCGTGAGCGGCGACGCATGGGACAGGAAGGTCGCGATATCGCGAATTTCCGAATCCGTCAGGCTCTTGGCAACTTTCTGCATCTGAGCCATCGGGTCGTTGGCACGGGAGCCATCACGCCAGTGGTTCAGCTGATTGATGAGGTAAACGAACTTCTGGCCGCCGATCATAGGATAGATCGGGTCAACGCCGCGGCCGTTATAGTCGTGGCAGGAGCGGCAGGCGGGAACGCCACGCTCGGGAATGCCGTAATTGACGATGGCCTTGCCCTGGTATCCGACGCCGAGCTCCGTACCACCGGCCTTCAGGTCGGCCAGATTGGAAAGATCGGAAGCGCCGGGCAAAGTGCCGTGAGGACCGAGCGTGCTTGCATAGGCGGCGACATCACGGCGATCCTGGGGAGACAGACCCTTTGCGTTCGTATTCATAACGAACATGGTCGTGTCCTGACGACGGTCGTTGGCAAAATCCTCGAGCGGCTTGACGATGAACTGCGAAATCTGGCCGGCCAGACGCGGCGTACCCATCGCATCGTTGCCCATACCGCCCTCGCCATGACAGGAGTTACAGGCCGGCACATCGCCCTTGCCCTGCGTGAAAATGGCCTTACCGTTGCTGATACTGGCGGATGCATGACCCTCGGCGGCCTGCGCCTGAGGTCCAGCCACCCAAACTGCCGCACCGATCACCACTGATGCCAGCGTACTAAAACGTCGCATATGAAGCCCCCTCTCGTTTTTTATCATTTCCGTAACCCTCGACCCGCGATGCTGCTCTCTCAGCCAGGTCAACGAGACCCCGCAACGCCGATATCGGCGCAACACGATCTCCGAGATGATTACAATATTAAACAGAATGTCCGAGTAGCATCCTTCGGAAAATCCGCAAGGATTAGGATGCCTTCTTCAAGATAAACATCGCCAGTCCAAAGGACAAAATAAACCAAAGAACGTAGAGCAGAACCACATCTCCTGTACCCATTCTCGACCCCTCACTTGATACCAAACAGATTCATTTTTGTATGTCCGACTGCAGGTCATTGCCCGCGCCGTTGCTAGGCAACCCGGGCAGATGCGGCACGAACCACAAAATCCGGGTAGTCACAGAAGGGGATTTAACCATCATTTAGACGCGGGATCAACCAAAATTTTCATGGTTGTCCCATATGGAGGAAATGAACGGAAAAACATCATGCAACCACGCCACGCAAAAGCATCGGCGGGCTACGGATCCTCTTGGGGAAAAACAAGTGAAAACGGAGTGATTGGCTCCCCGGGGCGGACTCGAACCACCGACCAAGTGATTAACAGTCACCTGCTCTACCGACTGAGCTACCGGGGAACGGAGCTTTCTTATAAAGACGCGCATATTACCTAAGCAGGCCGTGAAAGGTCAATATGCGGGGGTGGAAAAATCGTTCGTTCGCTTGAAATGGCGATACCCGCCCCGTATGATTGCGCCCAACGGAAGCGCGCTACGCCCCGGTAGCTCAGCTGGATAGAGCGTCCCCCTCCTAAGGGGAAGGTCAGAGGTTCGAATCCTCTTCGGGGCACCATCGCTTCTTATCGATACCGCTCCGCCAATCCCATCAATGCCTGATCCACCGCCTGGCGCCGCACCTCGTCGCGATCGCCGGAAAACGTAAACCGCCGACTGGACGGCAAGGCGTCACGATCGCCCCAGGCGATGAAGACCGTACCCACGGGCTTTCCGGGAACCGCGCCTTCGGGCCCTGCGATGCCGCTGATCGCGACCGCGACGTCACCACCTGAGCGCTTCAACGCCCCTACAACCATGGCTTCAACAACCTCCGCGCTGACCGCACCAACGCGCTCGATCAACTCATGAGGCACGTCAAGCAGGTTCGACTTGGCTTGGTTACTGTAAGTGACAAAACCGCACTCGAACCAGCTCGAACTCCCCGGGCGCGACGTAACGAGCCCCGACAGCAGCCCTCCGGTACAGGACTCCGCGGTAACGAGCCTCCAGCCGCGTCGCATCAATGCGGAGGAAATTTGCTCAAGCGATTCCGTATATGCCACCATTGCCTCCGGCCGAAACACGACCTTTTTCTCAACCGAAGCGAGCCGATGCTCAAAGCCCTTAACACATACATACTATATATATTGCCTCATCACCTGCTGACCCGCGCCATGCGCGCGCTGACCAGACTCCGTATTCCGTTTCTGGTCCCGATCTTCATCAGGATCTTCGTTCGCCTCTTCCATGTCGACTTGAACGAGGCTGAAAACCCCGACGTGCGCGCTTATCGACATTTCGACGATTTCTTCACGCGCGCCTTGCGGCCGAACGCCCGCCCGCTTGCCAAAGGCGCCTCCGAAGCGGTCTGCCCGGTCGACGGCACCGTCAGTCAACTCGGCAGCATCCGGGAAGGACGCCTTTACCAGGCCAAGGGCATCGACTATTCGCTAGAAACCCTGCTCGGCGGCCACGAGGCGCTCGCCCGCGAATTTCGTGACGGCGACTTCATCACGCTCTATCTGTCGCCACGGGACTACCACCGTATTCACATGCCTCTGGACGGCACACTCCGCGAAATGCACTACGTACCGGGGCGCCTATTCAGCGTCAGCCCTCATTCGACCAGCACCGTAAACGGGCTCTTCGCGCGCAACGAACGCCTCGTTACCATCTTCGACAGCGAATGCGGCCCGATGGCCGTGATCCTGGTCGGAGCGATGTTCGTCTCCGGCATCGAAACCGTATGGAGCGGCATGGTCACCCAAGGTCGTTCAGGCGACACCGCAACCAGTTGGGACTTTACCCGAATGGAGCCGCCGGTACGACTCGAGCGCGGCCAGGAAATGGGCCGCTTCCACATGGGCTCCACCGTCATTCTATGCCTTCCGAAAGAAAGGCTGCGGCTCGCCCAGGACCTTATCCCGGGAACGCTGGTCCGTATGGGCCAATCAATCGGCGGTCTTGTGGAGTAACCTCAACAGACCGGTGAACTCGGCTTCATCCATGGGGCGATTCAACAAGTACCCCTGCGCCACGTCGCAACCCTCCTTTTCCAGGAAACGGAGCTGCTCCAGCGTCTCCACCCCCTCGGCTACCACGCACTTGTCCAGGGCGTGCGCCATCGCGATCGTGGAACGGACGATGGCCATATCCTCGGCACTCTCCGGCAAGTCCCTGATAAAGGACTGATCGATCTTGATCACCGTCGCGGGTATCCGCTTCAGATAAGCCAGCGACGAATAGCCCGTACCGAAGTCGTCGATCGCAATCGACATCCCCGCCGCCGCCAGCTCGTTCATAATCTCGGTAGCGGTTTCGGAATTATGCATGGCCGCCGTTTCGGTAATCTCGACCTCGAACCACGTAGGGTCGGCACCCACGCCCCGGACCCAGGACAGGATATCCTCGGCAAGCCCTTGATGAATCAACTGAATTGCCGAGACATTCAGGGAGATCCGCTCCGGACGGATGCCCTCGGCCTCCCATTTCAAGGCCTGCCTGGCCGCGGCCTCCACTACCCATTGCGTGATTCGTTGAATCAATCCGATCTCTTCCGCAAGCGGAATGAATATCGATGGCGAAATCCATCCACGATCGGGATGATACCAACGGATCAAGGCCTCGCACCCATCCATGTGCAACGCGCGAACGGCGCCGCCCGAGGCGTGGTCCGCGCTTTCGTATGCCGCGATCAGATCCTCGAGGTAATATTTACACTGAAAGTGCAACGAAAACTGAGCCCGGTCCTGAGCCAGCGACAATTCGTGCTCAAGCAACATGCGGTCCTTTAGGCGGGTGCTCATCTCTCCCGAGAATAGACACAAGTGCTGCCCACTGGTCTTGGCGCGATACATGGCGATATCCGCGTGTTTGAGAAGCGTCTGTGCGTCGTCGCCGTCATCAGGGAAAATCACGGCGCCCGCGCTGATCGATAACACCAGGTCCTGCTCGTCGAGACTGACCGGCCGCTCGACCTCGCGGGCGATCTTCTCGGCCACCCTGAGGGCATTGCTCGCACCGGACTCGGGGAGCAGGATCGCGAACTCGTCCCCACCGAAGCGGGCGACCGTGTCGGCGGCGCGCAATACCTGATCGACCCGATCCGCAACGGCGCGCAGCACAAGATCGCCTACGCCGTGCCCGAGCGAGTCGTTGATGATCTTGAAGCGGTTGAGATCGAAGTACAGTACGGCCAGGGAATGCCCTGTGCGCCGAGAAAGTTCGATCGCCATTTGTAGGCGATCGAGGAACATGCGTCGATTCGGCAATTCCGTCAAATCGTCGTAGTACGACATCCAGCTCAGGCGTTCCTCGGCCGAACGTTGTTCCGAGATGTCCTGAACCGTCCCGATGGAGCGTAAGGGGCGGTCTTCGTCATCGTAATAGGTCCGCCCGCGTTCGCGCACAAAACACACGGTACCGTCCTTCATGAGTAGGCGATGCGTGACGTCGTAAAGCGAACGTTCGTCCACTGCCCGCGAATAGGCCTCGTTGACCATCTCGCGGTCCTCGGGATGGACCCGCTCGAGAAACCCCTCGTACGTCGGTTTCATATCCTCCGATTCGACGGCGAAGATCCGATAGACCTCCTTTGACCACCACAGGAGGTTCTTGGTCAAATCGAGTTCCCAGGAACCAATGCGCGCAATTTCCTGCGACTCCTCGAAACGCCCCTGCAAACGCCGCATGGCGTCGATGGAGTCCTTATGAGCGATCGCGATACCGGCAAGCTGCGCGATATCGACGATCGTCATCAGCTCCCATTTTCCGGGCTGCTTCGGCGTCGCGTAATAATAGGCGAGCGTCCCGATCACAGCCTTGGATGCATTCAGGATAGGTTCCGACCAACAGGCCTTAAGACCGTGGGAAAGCGCCAGGTCACGATAGTCGGCCCAAAGGGGATCGTTGGCGATGTCCTCGACGATGACACGCCGCTTGAGAAACGCCGCCGTGCCGCAGGAGCCCGTCTTGGGACCGATACGCGCGCCGTTTATGGCCGTTACGTAACGCTGAGGAAGCCTTGAACTGGCACCGTGATAAAGCCGGGTGCCGGATTCATCCAGCAGCAGGATGGAGGCCGTCATGTCCTCGACATGAGATTCGGCCAGCGCGACGATGGACTCCAGGATGGTATGGCGATCTACGTTCGGGTCAACGATCCGTTTCAGGATCTCTCTCTGCCCTTCGATGAACTGCTCACGGCGATGATGATCAACGAGATCGATCATCTCTCACCTCCCAAGTGCAGCGTGCCGGCGTATTCCTTTCGGACACACCCGCGCTGAAGACTGAACAGCGAACGGACAACGGCCATCGGGCGGGGAACACGGCGGCCCACATCGTAAGCCCCTTTTGACGCGTCATTAACGACACCCCACTCCCGCTTGCCATCCCATTCGCCGCTTACCAGCGACCAAGTTAACCCAGAAATAGGTAAATGTGAACAACCGAAAACCGCAGCGATGATGCGAATCTCCAAGGGAAAACGGCTCGGCTGTCAGGAACGCGCGCGCTCGCTCAATCCCTTGAGGCAAAGCAAATAGGCGGACTCATCGGGCGCCACGCCCGAACGTTGGGCTTGCCAGAGGGCCTCGCCCAGGCACTCCATCATGAGATGCTCCGCGACATGAGCGTCACCGTGCCGACGACACAGCGTTTCATAGATTTGCTCCACACCTCTGGGTCGGGCAGTGGCGACCTGCTCGCGTATGCCCAGATGCATACTCATATGCAAAAATGGGTTTTCCCGGCCCGATTCCGGGGTGAAATCACGATCGAGCGCGCCTTCGGGATCGTCCAGCATGGCATGGTACTCGGGATGCTGCTCGACGACATTGCAGATCGCCATGGCCAAGGGCTCCATGGGAACGCCCGCTTTGCGGCGTCGCCAGGCGTCGAAAAAGACCTGGCGCATCTCGGTCCGCTCCTTGCCTTCGTACATGGCGACGTCCGGTCGAGGATCAGGCCCCGACGGAGACTTCCTTCTCGCCGTCCAGCCCGAAGGCGGTATGCAGGGCCCGAACGCCAAGCTCAAGATACTTGCTGGCGATCACGACCGAAACCTTGATTTCCGAGGTCGAGATCATCTGGATATTGATGCCCTCATTGGCCAAGGTGCGAAACATCGTTGCCGCGATACCGGCGTGCGAACGCATACCGACGCCGACGATCGAGACCTTGACGATCTTGTCGTCACCCTTGACTTCGCGCGCGTTGAGATCGCTGCACACCTGACGCAGGATGCCCAGGGCCTTGGCGTAATCGTTATGGTGCACGGTGAACGTAAAGTCGGTGCAATCGTTTTCGGCGACATTCTGGACGATCATGTCGACCTCGATCCCGGCGTCCGAGATCGGGCCCAGGATCCGGCCCGCCACACCGGGCTGATCGGGCACGCCCAGGACAGTCAATTTTGCCTCATCGCGGTTAAAGGCAATCCCCGAAATCAGCGCCTGTTCCATTTCGTCATCCTCACTGCAAATCAAAGTGCCCGGGCCGTCTTCGAAAGACGACAGGACACGCAACGGTACCTGGTATTTACTGGCGAACTCGACCGAACGGATCTGCAACACCTTGGCCCCAAGGCTCGCCATCTCGAGCATTTCCTCGTAGGTGATCCTGGGCAGGTGACGCGCCTGCGGCACCACACGCGGATCGGTCGTGTAAACACCGTCGACGTCGGTATAGATCTGGCATTCGTCAGCCTTCAATGCGGCCGCCATGGCCACCGCGGTGGTATCCGAACCGCCACGTCCGAGCGTCGTGATGTTGCCGTGGTCGTCCACGCCCTGAAAACCCGCGACGACGACGACCTTGTTCTGGGCAAGCGCCTCGTCGACACGTTGCCGATCGATATCCACGATGCGCGCCTTGTTGAAGGCGCTGTCGGTGCGGATATGAACCTGCCCACCCGTAAACGACTGCGCAGGGACACCCATCTCCTCGAGCGCCATGGACAACAGCGCGATCGTGACCTGCTCGCCCGTCGACAACAGCACATCGAGTTCGCGCGCCGACGGCATCGCACTGATATCCTTGGCGAGGGCGACGAGCCGGTTGGTTTCGCCGCTCATCGCGGAAACCACGACCACGAGCCGGTGTCCCTGGGCGCGGAAATTTGCAATCTTGGCGGCGACGTTACGGATCCGGTCAACGGTTCCGACCGAGGTACCGCCGTATTTCTGGACGATGAGCGCCATCAGACCCCCAACTGTTCGCGGACCCAACGAGGCACCGATGCCAGGGCGGCATCAAGCTGCTCGGGGTCCTTGCCACCGGCCTGGGCCATGTCGGGCCTGCCGCCGCCCTTGCCGCCCACCTGAAGGGCGACATGATTGACCAGGTCGCCCGCACGGAGACGGGAGGTCTCGGCTTTGGTCACACCGGCCACGAGACTGACCCTGCCGTCCTCGACACTGGCGAGCACGATGGCTGCCGCGCCGAGTTTGTTCTTAAGTTGGTCCATGGTATCGCGCAGGATCTTGGAATCCGCGCCGTCGAGACAGGCGGCCAAAACCTTGACGCCATCGATCTCCTGGGCCTGAGAGGCAAGATCACCCCCTTGATTGCTGGCCAGCTTGGCTTTGAGCCGCTCGATCTCCTTGTCCAAACTGCGGTTGCGTTCGATGAGTTGACCGACCTTGTCGGCGATGCCGTCGCGACCGATCTGGAGAACGGCTCCGAGCCGCGCCAAAGTGTGTTCACCGCCGTCGATCCAGGCCAAGGCGCCTGTGGCCGTCACGGCCTCGATTCGCCGCACGCCGGCAGCCACTCCGGACTCCGAAACGATCTTGAACAGGCCGATCTCGCCGGTCCGGCGCACATGGGTACCGCCACAGAGTTCGACCGAAAAATCGCCCATGGACAGGACCCGGACGAGATCGCCGTATTTCTCACCGAACAGGGCCATCGCACCTGCGGCAACGGCTTCCTTCTGAGCCATGACGCGGGTCTGGACCTCAAGGTCGTCACGGATGCGCTCGTTGACCAGACGCTCCACATCGCGGAGTTCCTCCGGCTTCATGGCGTCAAAATGGGCAAAGTCGAAACGCAGACGATCCTGATCGACCAAGGAGCCTTTCTGCTGCACGTGATCACCCAGGATCTTGCGCAAAGCCGCATGCAATAAATGGGTCGCGGAATGGTTGCAGGCCGTGGCGCGGCGTTTGGCCTGGTCGACCTGGACATCGACGCTCGCACCGGCAACGAGCTGACCGCTGGTCACGCGGATCCGATGCAAAAAGGCTCCGCCCTGCTTTTGAGTGTCGATCACATCGCCCAACGCGTCCTTGGCCCGGAAACCGCCGCGATCTCCGATCTGGCCGCCCGATTCGGCGTAGCAGGGCGTGCGATCGAGGACCATGAGCCCCTCTTCACCGGCGGCGATCCGATCCACGGTCCGCCCATCGGCGAAGAGCGCCACGACGTTACCCTTGGCTGCCATATGTTCGTAACCTTCGAAGGCCGTCTCGACGTCGACGTCGAGCCCCTCGCCGTGGGTCACACCGAACTGGCTGGCGGCGCGGGCGCGCTCGCGCTGACCGGCCATCGCAGCCTCGAAACCGGCCATATCGATCTGATGGCCGCGCTCGCGGGCGACATCGGCGGTCAGATCGACCGGGAATCCGTAGGTATCATAGAGCCGGAAGACCGTCTCACCCGGAACGACGTCGCCGGACAGTTCGGCCAACACCGACTCCAGCAGCGCCATGCCGTGATCGAGCGTCTCGGCGAAACGCTCCTCTTCCTGATTCAGGATGCGCTCGACATGTCCCTGGCCCTTGACGAGTTCCGGATAGGCATCACCCATTTCATCCACGAGCGCCGCGACCAGACGGTAGAAAAAGGCCTCACGCAGACCCAGCTTGTGACCATGGCGAATGGCGCGACGAATGATGCGGCGCAGCACGTAACCCCGGCCCTCGTTGGACGGGACCACGCCGTCCACAATCAGGAAGGCGCAGGAGCGGATATGATCGGCGATCACGCGTAGCGAGGTGTTGGTCAGGTCGTCGACACCGGCCATGTCGGCCACGGCCTTGACGAGGTTGCGGAACAAATCGATGTCGTAATTATTGTGAACGCCCTGCATGACCGCGGCGAGACGCTCGAGGCCCATGCCGGTATCGACCGAAGGTTTCGGCAACGGCGCAAGCTCACCGCCGGCGTCGCGATTGAACTGCATGAAGACGAGATTCCAGATCTCGATGTAACGGTCGCCGTCTTCCTCGGGGGTGCCGGGAGGCCCGCCAGCGATCTCCGCCCCATGATCGTAGAAGATTTCGGAACAAGGGCCGCAGGGACCGGTATCGCCCATGGACCAGAAGTTGTCGCTTTCGTACTTGCGGCCGCCTGCCTTGTCGCCGATGCGGGAGAAACGCGCAGGATCGACGCCGATCTCGTTGAGCCAGATATCGGCGGCTTCCTCGTCGTCCGCGTAGACCGTGACCCAGAGCTTCTCGGCCGGCAGTTTCAGCTCGCCGGTCAGGAAGGTCCAGGCGAACTCGATGGCCTCGCGCTTGAAATAGTCGCCGAAGCTGAAATTGCCCAGCATTTCAAAGAAGGTGTGATGGCGCGCGGTATAACCAACGTTCTCGAGGTCGTTGTGTTTGCCGCCGGCGCGAACGCAACGCTGGGAACTGGCGGCCCGGACATAGGAACGGGATTCAAGGCCGAGAAAGGTCTCCTTGAACTGCACCATGCCGGCGTTCGTAAACAACAGGGTCGGATCGTTGGCCGGCACCAGCGGCGAACTCGGCACGATCTCATGTCCGCGCTCGTTGAAGAAATTCAGGAAACGCCGACGCAGCTCTGCACTACTTGTATTCATTTCAACACTTTCCAGTCCGGCCTGACTCGCACGACCGGAATCCTATTAGATAGCCTTTAAAATCAACCAAGTATCCGCCCTGACACTCGCACATCGTCCATACTCATCAACAACCGGCACGCGTTCGAAGCGCGCTACGCTTCCACGCCGCAGTTCGCGGACCAGACCGACTTGATCTGCTCCGGACTGAAGCCGCGCTGCGTCAAATATCGATACTGACGCGCCCGCTCCTTCAGGTCGTCGGGACACCGGCCGTCGAACCGCCGCCGCCAAACCCGTTCGGCGACATCGGCCCAATCATCAGCCACCGGCCCCATGCACCCGTCGATCATCGACTCTTCGACCCCACGCCGAACGAGTTCGTAACGAATCCTGACCGGTCCCTCGCCGCGCTCCATGCGCGACCTCAAAAAGGCCTCGGCGAAACGCTCATCGCTTTGCAAACGTTCGGCCGCCAAGGCATCCACCTCGGTCCGAACCAGTGCCGGATCATAACCTCTTCGATCCAACTTTTCTATGAGTTCCGCGCGGCTGTGCTCGCGCCGCGCGAGCAAGGCGATCGCCTTGCCGCGGATCTCCTCCCTCAGACCTCGAACTCCTCCGTCACCGCCTCGGCCTCGCCCGTCTTGGGCAGGCTCACGGCGCGGATCTTGCCCTCGATCTCGGCGGAGATTTCAGGATGTTCCTTAAGGAAGTTGCGGACATTGTCCTTGCCCTGGCCGATGCGGTCGCTGCCGTAGCTGTACCAGGCGCCGGACTTCTCGATGATGCCTTCCTTCACGCCCAACGTAATGATCTCGCCTTCCCGCGACACGCCCTCGCCGTAAAGGATGTCGAACTCGGCCTGTTTGAACGGCGGCGCAACCTTATTCTTGACAACCTTGACCCGGGTCTCGCTGCCGACGATCTCATCGCCCGCCTTGATGGCGCCGGTACGACGGATATCCATACGCACGGACGCGTAGAACTTCAGCGCGTTACCGCCCGTCGTGGTCTCGGGATTGCCGAACATGACGCCGATCTTCATACGGATCTGGTTGATGAAGATGACGAGCGTATTGGAACGCTTGATGTTGGCCGTCAGCTTGCGCAGGGCCTGTGACATCAGGCGCGCCTGCAGGCCCATATGGGAATCGCCCATGTCGCCTTCGATTTCGGCCTTAGGCGTCAGCGCCGCAACGGAGTCGATGATGACGACGTCGATGGCCCCCGAACGGACCAGCATATCGGTGATTTCGAGCGCCTGCTCGCCGGTGTCGGGCTGGGAGACCAAAAGGTCGTCTACATTGACGCCGATCTTCTCGGCATAGCTCGGATCGAGGGCGTGCTCGGCGTCGACGAAGGCAGCGGTGCCGCCCAGGCGTTGGGCCTCGGCGACGACCTGAAGCGCCAACGTGGTCTTACCCGAGGACTCCGGCCCGTAGATCTCGACGATACGGCCGCGCGGCAGTCCTCCGATACCCAGCGCGATATCGAGCCCCAGCGAGCCGGTCGAGATGGCCTGAATGTCGCGCACGACACCGCTGTCGCCCATACGCATGACAGACCCTTTGCCGAATTGACGCTCGATCTGACCCAGCGCGGCCATTAGCGCTTTCTGTTTATTCTCGTCCATTCCACACCCTCTGAATTCGCTTGATGATTGAGATCGGATACGCCTGTCACACGGCCGGCTGACAGGCGGGTTGAGGGGGATTATCACACAGAATGGAGTCGCCAAGCCATGGCCGAGCCGAGCCAAAGAGGGCTATCGAGGCAACCCGCCGGGGCTCACAGGCTTGCAACCTGGACCCAAACCCATCATCATGTCGGATTCGTTCAAACCCGATCCGATCGCGACCATATATCCAGAATGTCAACACAAGGAAGATTTCCTCTGCTCGAGGCCATCGACGGCCCCGCGCAGCTCCGTCAATTGCCCGAAAAACGCCTCGGCGAACTGGGTAGGGAGTTGCGTGAATTTCTGGTCGAGTCGGTTTCCCGTACCGGCGGGCACTTGTCGGCCAACCTGGGCACGATCGAACTGACGATTGCGCTGCATTACGTCTTCGACACCCCCAGGGATCAGTTGATCTGGGACGTCGGCCATCAAACCTACCCGCACAAAATCCTGACCGGCCGCCGCGAGGCCATGGCCGGACTGCGCCGCAAGGGCGGCATCGCCGGATTTCCGAAGCGCGACGAGAGCGAATACGACGTCTTCGGCGTCGGTCATTCGAGCACCTCGATCAGCGCCGCGCTGGGCATGGCGATCGCCCATCAACGGCAAGGCGAACGGGACCGCCGGGTCGTCGCCGTCATCGGCGACGGGGCGCTGACGGCAGGTATGGCCTATGAGGCACTGCTGCACGCCGGCCACGTCGGGTGCGACATGCTGGTGATCCTGAACGACAACGAGATGTCGATTTCACCGAATGTCGGCGGCCTGTCGAACTACTTGGCCAAGCTGCTCTCCGGCCGTTTCTATTCGACGATGCGCGAGGGCGGCAAGAAGGTGCTGAGCACGGTACCGCCGGTTTGGGAGCTGGCCAAACGCGCCGAGGAACATATGAAGGGCATGGTCGTGCCGGGCCCCGGCACCCTGTTCGAGGAACTCGGATTCAACTACATCGGCCCGATCGACGGCCACGACATCCATACTCTGGTAGAGACGCTGCGAAACCTGCGCACGCTTAAAGGCCCGCAGTTCCTGCACGTCGTGACCCGCAAGGGCAAGGGCTACGCCCCGGCCGAGCACAACCCCTGCGGATATCACGGCGTATCATCCTTCGACTGCGAGAGCGGTGAACTGCGGACCACAAAATCAAGCGGCCCCAGCTACACCGAAGTTTTCGGGCAGTGGCTTTGCGACCGCGCCGCCGCCGACCCGAAACTTGTCGGGCTGACGCCGGCCATGCGCGAAGGCTCCGGCATGGTGGCATTTTCGGAGCAGTATCCCGAGCGCTTCTTCGACGTCGGCATCGCCGAGCAGCACTGCATCACGCTCGCCGCCGGCTTGGCCTGCGAGGATACCCGGCCCGTCGCGGCGATCTATTCAACCTTCCTCCAGCGCGCCTACGATCAGCTGATCCATGACGTCGCGCTGCAGGATCTGCCGGTACTGTTCGCGATCGACCGCGGCGGGCTGGTCGGGCCCGACGGCCCCACGCACGCAGGCAGCTTCGATCTAAGCTACCTGCGCTGCATTCCGAATATGATCGTCATGGCTCCGGCCGACGAGGACGAGTGTTACGCCATGCTGACGACCGGCCACGTCAGCGGCCGTCCGAGCGCGGTGCGCTATCCGCGCGGCGTCGGGCCGGGCAAAGCGGTAAACCGCGACCCCGGGCGGACGCTGCCGATCGGCAAGGCCGAACCCCGCCGCAGGGGTCGCGAGATCGCCCTGCTGGCCTTCGGCAGCACGGTCGCGCCTTGCGAGGCCGTCGCCGAGCAACTCAACGCCACACTGATCAACATGCGTTTCGTCAAGCCGCTCGACGAGGATACCGTCATTCAGGCGGCGCATGAGCACGGCTGCATCGTAACGATCGAGGAAAATGCAATCGCGGGTGGCGCCGGCAGCGCGGTCAACGAGTGCCTGAATGCCCATGGCTACACCGTGCCGACGCTCAATCTCGGCATCCCGGACCGCTTCATCGCCCACGGCAGCCGGGACGAACTACTGGCTGAATGCGGGCTCGATGTCGCCGGCATCCGGCACTCCATAGAACGTTTTTTGCAAGGGCGTGCTTGCAAAAAACAGGTGATCGACGTAAATTCATAGCGTTTTAGTCAGGTACATCATGGTTCCGCGTTTTTGCCTCAAGGTCAGCGTCAGCTTTGCTGCCGCACATCAGCTTCGCGACTATCCGGGCGATTGCAGCCGGCTCCATGGCCATAACTGGCGCCTTGAGGTCGAGGTGTCCGCGCCAAGGCTCGACGACAGCGGCATGGTCGTCGATTTCCGGCAGATCAAGCAGGCCGCCCGCGAGGTGACCGACGAACTCGATCACACCTTCCTGAACGAAATGCCGCCGTTCGACAGGCTCAATCCGACGGCCGAGAACATCGCCGCCTACCTCTACGGACAGCTTTCGGATCGGATCAACGACGGCAATCGATCGATAACGGCTGTCACGCTCTGGGAGACCGACAACGCCAGCGTGCGATACAGCGAGGAATTAGGGCCTGTTAACGCTTATTAGATCGCCTCTGCTGGCGTCATTTTTTCGTCCGGCAAGGCAGAGGGAGAGCAGTGTAGTGCGTCTACATAAACGACCGAGCCACATACGACTGATAAGGCAGCTGGACGGAAAAACGGCGCCAGCCCTTCGGGTTGCAGCCAAAATGCCGCCACTCGTCGTTGCTCGGCGCTCATTTGGAATAACCAAACCACGCTTCTCGCGCCTAGATTGGTGGCATTTTGGCCGCAACAGAGGTGATCGAACAAGCGTTAGCAGGCCCTAACATGACCGATACCGACATCGCAGACGTCCAGAACACCCCCGACACGCGCAAACTCGCGATCGACAAGGTCGGCATCAAGGATATCCGCCACCCGATCCGGGTGAGGGACCGCAGCGCCGGCGAACAGCACACGATCGCGACCTTCAACATGTACGTGGACCTGCCCCATAACTTCAAGGGCACCCACATGTCCCGGTTCGTCGAGCTTTTGAATGCTCATGAGCGGGAAATCACGGTCGCGACCTTCAAGGAGATCCTGGTCGACATGCAAAAACTTCTGCATGCCGAGTCGGCGCACATCGAGATGCGCTTCCCGTACTTCATCCGCAAGGCGGCGCCGGTCTCGGGCGTACCGAGCATGCTCGACTACGATGTCACGTTTATCGGCAACGTCCGCGGCGACAAGGTCGACCTGACGATCAAGGTCGTCGTTCCGGTGACGAGCCTGTGTCCGTGCTCCAAGGAAATCTCCGAATACGGGGCGCACAACCAACGCTCGCACGTCACGGTCGCAGCCCGAACCCAAGGCTTCGTCTGGGTCGAGGACCTGATCGACATCGTCGAGAAAGAGGCCTCGTGCGAAATCTTCGGCCTGCTGAAACGCGCCGACGAGAAATTCGTGACCGAACGGGCCTACGAAAATCCGAAATTCGTCGAGGACATGGTCCGCGACGTCGCCACCCGCCTCAACCGCGACGAACGAATCATCGGTTACACGCTCGAATCCGAAAACTTCGAATCGATCCACAACCACTCGGCCTACGCGCTGATCACCAAAAACATGTCTTGCTGAGTCCGGCGCACCGGACCGCCACGGGCATTCCCTCAATATCCCGGAAACCGATGATCGTCTCATGAGCGACGAAACCACCTGGCTGCAACTGCACATCGACACCCGCTCCGGCGATGCCGACATGGTCAACGCGGCGCTTGAGGAAAACGGCGCGCTGGCCGTGACGCTGAGCGATCCCGCCGACGTCCCGATCTATGAACCGCCGCTCGGCGAAGCCCCGCTGTGGCCGGACACACGCGTGACCGGGCTGTTCCCGGCAGACGGCATCGACCCCGACGAACTGGTCATGCGCCTCCAGACCGCCCTGCGGGCGCTGGGCCCGCTCCAGATCCGAGTGGAAACACTGGCCGACCAGGATTGGGAACGGGTCTGGATGCGCGACTTCAAACCCATGCGCTTCGGACAAAGCCTTTGGATCTGCCCGGGCGACACGCCACCGCCCGCCCCCGACGCCAACAACATCCTGCTTGACCCGGGCCTCGCGTTCGGCAGCGGTACGCATCCCACGACGGGCCTGTGCCTCGAATGGCTCGACGAGGCTTGGTGCGCCGGCGGCGTCCTCGGCGACGCCGAGGTCATCGACTACGGCTGCGGCTCGGGCATCCTGGCCGTCGCGGCCGCCAAGCTCGGCGCACACCACGTATGGGCCGTGGATATCGACCCGCAGGCATTGACGGCAACCACGGCCAACGCCGAGCGCAACGGGGTCTCGGATCGCATTACGACCTGCTTGCCGAAAGGCCTTCCGGCGATGCAGGCGGACATCCTGATCGCCAACATCCTGGCCAACCCGCTCAAGGACCTCGCGCCCCACTTCGCAGCCTTGGTCAGGCCGGGTGGAAAACTCGTGCTTTCGGGTATACTGGAGGACCAGATCGAGCCCGTTTGGCAGGCCTACCGGGCATCTTTCGAGCGTGACGGCTTCCGCATACAGGGGGACTGGGCGCGCATCCAGGGTCACAAGGCCTGAAGCTCGACATTCATACGACAAGGATCTACGCCCCGGCGCGCTGACCGAAAGCGTCTGAGCGGCGGCCGATCCGGTATCAACCGCTCGGAAACCGAGAACACGAAGCTATGGAATTCGTCTGCCCCAATTGTCAGCAGATCAACGAGATCAGCGGCCTGCCCGGCACGAGCGGGCAATTCGCCGTGGACTGCCCCTATTGCCATCACGGCTTCACGATCCAGATCGACATTCAGGCCATCCCCGATGACGAGGACGTCATCTACGTGGAAGAACCGGACGTCTCCGAGCCGGAACCGGAAAACGCGACCGATATCCAACCGCAGGCCGAAGCGGAACGCGAAAAACCGACCATTGAGATCACCGAAGAGGTTCGTCTCGCCGCCCTGGACCACGTCCCCGAGATGCGGCAGCGTTCACGCGCGCCGGCGCGAATCTTCGGCAGTCTCGTGAGCATCGCGCTTTTAGCCTCGCTAGCGCTTCAACAGGCCTATTTTCGCCGCGACGAACTCGCCGGCCATGAACGCCTGCGGCCCTGGCTCGAAAAGCTTTGCCGATATGCCGAATGTACTTTGGCCCCTAGGCGCGCCCCGGATCGTCTGCGCATCAGTAGACCCGATGTCCACCTTGACGAGCAATATCAGAACGTACTCGATGCCAGCGCCCTGATCCGCAACGAGGCCGCGTTTCCACAGGCGCTTCCGGGTCTGGAACTGAGTTTCTATGACCTGGAACACCGCCGGGTCGCTTGGCGCCGCTTCGAACCGCGTGAATACCTGGGCAACCTCGGCGATCGAGTGACCGTCATCCCGGCCAACGGCACGCTCCTGGCCCAGGTGCGCATCCTGGATCCGGGCACGAAAGCGATGGGTTTCGAATTCACGGCGAGATAGGCGTGTGGCGGCTTGCACTTGACCACGCCAGCTTGTAACTTGCTCTTTATTGACCTACAACTCTTAGCGGAACCATGGCCACCCCAACCGACATCCGTCTGCGCAAGGCCTCCAAGCGTCTCGAGATCGTCTTCGACGACGGCGCCCAGTTCGAGTTCACATGTGAATTCCTGCGCGTTCACTCGCCGTCGGCGGAAGTGCGCGGGCATGGCGCGGGCCAGGAGGTACTGCAAGCCGGCAAGGCCGACGTCAACATCGTCGAAATTGAGCCCGTCGGCAATTATGCCGTCCGCCTGGTCTTCGACGACGGCCACCAGACCGGGCTCTATTCCTGGGACCTGCTCTATCGTTACGGACAGAATCAGGAAGCCATGTGGCAACGTTATCTGAAGGCCCTCGACGCCGCAGGCGCATCGCGCGAGGCCCAGACCAGCCCGGAGACACCCGGTCATGACTGAGCGCGACGAAAATCGGACTCACTTCGGGTACGAGGAAGTCCCGGTCGCTGAAAAACGGCAGCGTGTCGGCGCGGTCTTCACTTCGGTCGCGAGGCGCTACGACATCATGAACGACGTCATGTCCATGGGCATCCACCGCCTCTGGAAGACGCTGACCGTCCATATGACCCATGTCAGGAGCGGCCAGACCTGCCTAGATCTCGCGGCCGGCACGGGCGATATCGCGGCAAAGCTCGCCAAAGCGGTCGGTTCGAAGGGTCGGGTCGTCGCCTGCGACATCAATCGGGCCATGCTGTCCACGGGACGGGACCGCCTGCTCGACCGTGGCCTCGTCGGCAATATCGACTATATCCAGGCCGATGCCGAGGCGTTACCTTTCGCCGACAACAGTTTCGATTGCGCCACCATGGCCTTCGGCCTGCGCAACGTCACGCACAAAGAGCGCGCATTGGCGAGCCTGGCTCGCGTCTTGAAACCCGGCGCGCGTCTTTATGTCCTTGAATTCTCCAAGCCGGTTTCGCCGTTGCTTTCCAGTATCTACGATCAGTATTCCTTCAAACTGCTGCCTGCCATGGGCAAACTGATCGCCGGCGACGCCGACAGCTACCGTTATCTGGCCGAATCGATCCGCATGCACCCCGATCAGGAAACGCTCAAGAAAATGATGCTGAATGCCGGGTTCGATCGTTGCGAATACCTGAACCTATCCGGGGGTATCGTAGCCCTGCACCAGGCCTGCAAATTCTAGAACCTCTAAGTGACGCTATGAATCACCGAAACGCGACCGGAGGCGCCTGATCATGTGGCTGGAATTCCTGCTGACGGCCGTTGAGTCGATCCTAAACCGAATTATCGCCCTTGACCCCGCCGCGCTCGCTGATCTTTCGCGGCTCGGCGGCAAAAGCGTCGCTCTGGAGATCACCGACCTCAAACGCACCGTCTATCTTCGCCCTGGTCCCAAAGGCATCAGCCTGACCCATGTCGCGCCCGATCAAATCGATACGACGCTGAGCGGAAGCAGTCTCGATTTCGTGGCCGCGGCCACCCGTAAGGACAAGCGCGACACCCCGCTCCGGGTCGACGGCGACGCCGACCTGGCGGCAAGCATCCAGGGCACGATCACGCGCCTCGACATTGATTGGGAAGAGGAACTGTCGCACGCCTGCGGCGACGTCCTGGCGCACGAAATCGTGAGACAGGTACGCGGCATGTCCGACTGGTGCCGAGCTACTCAAAAAACGCTCGAAACCGATCTGCGCGAATATCTGGTCGAGGAGTCGGGACTCACGCCGCATCCGATCGAACTCGGTGAATTCCTCTCCGACGTAGACCGCCTGCGCGCCGACAGCGACCGGATCGAGGCGCGCATCGAGCGCCTGCGCCGGCGTCTCGGCCAAACGATGGAGGCATGATGATCCGCCCCGGACAAATCCTCCGCCTGCTTCGTATCAATCAGGTACTGGTTCGCAACGGCCTCGACGAAATCGTCTTTGCGACCCATCTGTTCCGCCCGTTCCGGATCCTTATGTACCTGCTGCCCTGGAACTGGTGGCGCCGCGAGCGCCTGCCGCGCGCCGTCAGATTGCGTCAGACACTCGAGGAGCTGGGTCCGATCTTCATCAAGTTCGGCCAAATTCTGTCCACGCGCCGCGACCTGCTGCCCGACGATATCGCCGACGAACTGGCCAAGCTTCAGGACCGCGTCCCCCCCTTTCCGGGCACGGTGGCGCGCAGGATCGCCGAACAGGCCTACGGTTGTCCGTTAAGCGAGATCTTCACCGAATTCGACGAAACACCGCTGGCCTCCGCGTCGATCGCCCAGGTCCACACGGCAACGCTGAAGGACGGCCGCAAGGTCGTCGTCAAAATCGTCCGCCCGAAGATCCGCAAGGTCATCCAGCGCGACGTCGGACTGCTCTACATCATCGCCGACCTCGCGGAACGCTATTGGCATGAAGGCCGCCGCCTGCGGCCGCGCGCCGTCGTAGCGGAATTCGAAAAGACGTTGCTCGACGAGTTGGACCTCATGCGCGAGGCCGCCAACGCCTCGCAACTTCGGCGCAATTTCACCGACTCGCCGATGCTCTATATCCCGGAGGTCTACTGGCCTGAAACGCGAAGCCCGGTCATGGTCATGGAGCGCATCCACGGCATTCCAATCAGTGACATCGCGGCCCTGAGAGCGGCCGGGATCGACCTCAAACGGCTCTCGGAAATGGGTGTCGAGATCTTCTTCACGCAGGTTTTCACGCACAACTTCTTCCACGCCGATATGCACCCGGGCAATATCTTCGTCTCGCCCGAGGGCCAGTACATCGCCGTGGACTTCGGCATCATGGGCACGCTGAATCCGGAAGACCAACGCTATCTGGCGGAGAACTTTCTGGCCTTCTTCAACCGCGACTACCAGCGCGTCGCCGAATTGCACGTCCAGTCGGGCTGGGTGCCCAAGAACACCCGTGTCGACGAATTCGAATCGGCGATCCGTTGCGTCTGCGAGCCGATCTTCGAACGTCCGCTCAAGGAGATCTCCTTCGGCCGCCTGCTCTTGCACCTGTTCCAGACAGCGCGCCGTTTCAATATGGAGATCCAACCTCAACTCGTGCTGCTGCAAAAGACCTTGCTCAACATCGAGGGCCTCGGCCGTCAGCTCTATCCGGACCTCGACCTATGGCAAACCGCCAAACCCTTCCTGGAGCGCTGGATGCACCGCCACGTCGGCTACCGAGCCTTCCTGCGCACGCTGAAGCAAACCGCGCCCCAGGTTGCCGGTCAGCTGCCGCTGCTTCCGTCCTTGATTTACGAAACGCTGCATCAGGCCCAGAACGGGAACCTGAAACTGCAATGGCAGTCGGAAGAATTGACGGAAATCCGCCGCCAGATTCGAAGGGGTCAGCAACAGACGATCGCGGCGATCCTGGCGGGGGCCTTATTGGTCTCGATCAGCATCTTTCTGACCCACTGACTACGTTCAAAAACACCGCCATGGGTGCCGTGAAACGACACCCTTAGCCGGTCTTCTCAAAGACAACGTATGCGGTAAGCCTCCGAACACGCGCTGCGATCCTTCGTTCCCCGAAGACAAACTTCAGCAGCGAAACCCATCGCGGCAAAGGGAATTTACGGCCGTGTCCGGCCGCCTCATCGTAGAGATAACGGATTTCCTTTTGCGTCCAGCCGCGATCCTCAAAAAAAGCGAACCAGTCGGACGGAAAGAATCGAAAAGATGAGTCGCCTAGAGAATCCTTGAACTTCCTTGCTTGAAAACGCGGATAGATTTCAGGCGAATAATATTCCGAAATCCATAATTCAAAATTCGGCTGATCGTAGATATCGCGAGCCAGACTGCCGACCGCTGTTTCGTCCAGATAAGGGATAACCCCCTCCGTCAATATGATCGCCGGCCCCACTTTCGCGTTCAGTTCATCGAAAAGCTTCTTCCTTTTCGCATGATCGGATAAATCCAATCCGATCCTTTCCAGCTTGCAATGCGGCGCTTTGCCCGCCAGCTTTTCGTTCTTGAAATCGACGATGCCGGGGAAGTCAATCTCGATCCAGTGCATGTCTCTTGTAAGCGGAAGGCGATACGGCCTCGTATCGAGGCCGGCCCCGATATTGATGACGGCGCCGTACCCCCGGCTCGCATAATCAAGAACGTAACGATCGATCAAAGGCGTGCGGATGATGACCGACCAGTAGGCGTATTTCTCATAGCGCCTCATGGAATTCGAAATCCGCTCTCCACGTTCCTCGGTCAAAAGTGCTGCGAAAGGGTCTCGAAACAAAGCATCCGTTCTTCGGCTTTCCATTGCCCGATAAAATGCAACCCAAAAGGCGGTATCCGAAACGCTTCCGATGACGTTCCCGGAACTCACGCTCTCACGCCCTTCGGGATTCGCGCCCATAATCAGGTTTCACCGGGCGTTGGCCCGCGCATCAACGATAACCACGGCTTGCCGACCAACGCTGACGACACGCCCACCATGCTCGGCGCTATAAGCATCCGCCTCCGCCGACGAAGAGAACCAAAGGTTTGGATATCCCATGTCTTTACGCACGATGTCGAAATGGACCACCTCGTCGGTGGAGAGACCCGAGATCGCCGTCCTGTATTCCGCCCAACAATCGTAGCCGGCCTCTAGGGCCAGCATGCACAAGATATGTTTGCGCTGAACGATCGCCCTCCGGCGGTGAAGATCGGGCAACGAGAGACCTCTAAACGTATTGCTGGAAATCAATCGACGCAGAACCGGAAGGGCTTGCGCAAGCGAATCGGACCTCGCAGCCTTATGCAGTTTTTTCGCCTCTCGCAACAAGAAAACAACGGCCGAAGCAGGACCGCTTCGAGAAAAATCGCCTGATTTTTGGGTATGCATATCGTCTCCTAACATTGGCCTGCTCGCTATCGGCCAGAGATGATATACAAGCGTGGGGCTTGCTTTGATGAGTTGGTGCTTGCGCTTTCGCGAGGCGGGCGCCCAATGAGCCACCGCCAAACCATACAGCAGCCATTCCTTCCCCGTCAAGCAGGGCGCTTTACGAGAAATCATTCGATGAACTGACCGAGACGCAGAGGAAAGCGATCTACAAAAAGGCGGAATACGACGTGAGCGATCATATGCCGATCTGGATGCGGCTGCCGCTCCCGGCGTAATGAGGTTTCGCCTGAACGAAAAGGGGTCTCCGCCGCCGTAGGCGGAGGGAGGGAGAAGTTACCCACGGCGGCGAGACCCAAACCCGGAGAAGGATCGATCAGTTGTTTCGCGCCACCATCGAGTCCATATAGGTGAATTCGACCCGACGGTTCTGCTTCCAGTGACTCTGGTCCGCCATCGGCACGTCGTCACCCATACCGTCGATACGCAGCTGCTCACCGGAAACGCCGTCCGCCAACAGGATCTCGGCCACGTTGATCGCCCGCTGCTCACTCAGGCGCTGGTTGTAGGCCTTGAGTCCGCGGCTATCGGAATGCCCCCTGATCATCAACACCATATCGGGATGTTGCCGCAGATATTCGGCGTGTTGTGACAACATATCGTTATCGCTCGCGGCAGGCATGTTGCTGTTGGTATCGAAGTAGAACACCAACTGGGAAGGCACCGACAGAATGCCTCGCTCTTCCGGAACGGATGCCACCTTGCCCTCGTGCGGATCGTCTTCCGCCGGATTCGCTGCGGTATCGGTGTCCGAAGGCGTGTCTTCACTTGCCGCGACAATGACTGCCGGCGGAGGCGCCGCGTCGTCCGGTTGTGCTTCCGCCTCAGCGATCACCGCCTCGGTCGCCGCCACGGATTCTTCAACGGCAGTAGTGATCTCATCGGATTGACGTCCCTCCGCGGCCTGCTCCAGCCCGGCGACATAACCGTCCATGGTCGCAATCGCGGTCTGCACGGCATCGTCCTGTTGTACCGTATCCAACTGAGCGGTATCCGTTTTCACCGTATCTGCGTCCACGGGATCAGTTTGCGCCGCGTCGATACCGATCACGTCGGTTTGCAGACCGCCATTCAGCGCGACACTCTGTTTGTTCCCCGCGCAACCCGCTGCCACGAACAACGGCAATGCGACGACCCATAAATTACGGGATTGAATACGTAATCTTGTTTTCATGCGTTACTCCTTTCGTGATCGCCCGCAGCCGGGCAATGGTTCATGTTGTCAACGAACCCATTGAACAAAAGAAGTGTGGCGTTAAAGCGAAAGGAGAATGGCAAATATAAATCAAATAGTGATGAATTATGACGACGGAAATATCACGCGAAAAACGACCCCGGAACGATCGGGAAGATCATCCACTTCGATCTCGGCGCGATGAAAATCGGCGATCAATCGCACGATATAGAGACCGAGTCCGAGATGCGGCTGCTCGCTTTTGCCCTCCCTCAGGGACACCATGGAGTCGAACAGATTGTCGCGCATTTCCTTCGGCAACTCCGGACCTTCATTGGCGACGGTGAGAACGAGTTTTCCATTTCGTTCCGTCAACGCGATGGCGATGGCGGTATCCGGCTTCGCGAAGTCAAGCGCGTTACCGACCAGCTTGTCGAGCAGTTGCGCAAGCAACTCCGCGGACCCATCCATTCCGGAATTTTCGATGGCGCCCCCGCCATCCAATTCAAATATGCGCTCGGGATGCGCAAGACGATATCCCTCAACGCAGGCCGTCACAACCGTATACGGATTAAAGAAGCGCCGCTCTTCCTGCTGAATGGTCTGTTCCATATGCGTCGCCTCGCTCATACGCGCGAGGATTCCGCTCAATCGTTCGATACCGTCGTTCGCGCGATCGAGATAGGTGCGCGTGGAAACGTCGAAGCGGTCTTTTTCCAGATTATCGAGAGAAGAACGCACGATCGTGATCGGCGTACGCAGCTCATGAGCAAGCTTGGACGCCATGGTCTCGAGATAGCGATTATATTGCGCCAGGCGCTCATGCATGCCGCGAAAGCTGCGTCCAAGGTCGCCCAACTCGTCCTCGGCAATCGTATACCTGATCGTGCCCTGTATGCGGCCGTCATGACTGATACTCGCATCCACGTCGTCGCGCAAACGACGCACCCGAAGCGACAAGCGCGTGGCAAACAACAGCAGGACACCGATGGTCAGAGAAAAGGCCAGCACACTCATATTGACCAGCGCTTCGATGGCGCGATTCTGCAAGATCAGGATCGAGTTGCTGCTCTCCTCAAGCGCCACGGCGCCGGCAAGCTTGCCGTCGACGTAGACGGGATGTGCCGCCGTGATGATGCTGGTCTTTCTATCCCCCGTACGACGCCACGTAACCTTTGCCTCACCCGCCAATGCGCCCGCCACAGCAGGATCGTCGAAGCGCGACTCGGAAGATAATCCGTCCTCGACACCGTTACCGGGCTGATCCAGTATCAGACGATAGAAGGTGCGTACGATGCCCGCGGCGTGCGCCTTACCGTCGGGCTCGGGCGCGTAGGTATCCGATCCCTCGTCTTCCGCCGTCAGATCACCTGCCATCCCGATCACGCGATAGTCGGGATCAATCACCCAAATGCGGCTTAACGGCTTGTCCAGCCGTTGCAACAGCATCTCCATTTGCGTAGAGGGAATGACTACGCTGCCCAGACCGTCGATCCGTTCGGTATCTCCGTTGCCGACCAACAGTTCGACGTTGCGGGTCATCGCGTCATCGACGTCGGCGACGGCGAATGCCAGGCGGCCGCCGATCATGTCGACGGGAATCCGGATCTCGATGTTGTAACCGCCGGCCACCTCCTCCCAGTCGCCTTTGATACGAAGCTCCGGACGCAACGGCAGCGTTTGGCGGGCGTCGTCGGGCATCAGATGGGCATTGACCCAACCGGGCGCTATCGTTGCGATCCGGTAGCGTCTGTACGCGCCGTTTCGATCCTGAATACCGATGCGGAGATGATCGCTTTTATCGAGATGCAAACTGTCGGGCTGACGATAGACGATATGATCGTCCTTGATCTCGAAAATCAGATAGAGGTAATCGTTCAAGACGCCGAAGCGGTAGGCGGCCGTCAGATCGCTTCCATATTCGGGACTGCCGAGCGCCCGCCGCCGGTCGCTGTAATCGCGCCAATCGTCCGCGTATCCATCCAGCTGAATCGGAGAGTGCAAGGGCCGCACATAGATGTGCGAATCAATGCTCGTGGCAGGGCCCGGCTGAACGCGAAAGAGTTCCGGCTGACCGTGCATCAGCGATGCGATCAGAGAGACACGTTCCAGGAGCTTTTGCTCCTGCGCCTGACGCAGGTAGGATTCCAATGCCTGGATGTATCGGTAACCCAACCAGGGCACCACCAACAGGCTCAGAGACGCCAGCAGCAGTTTGGCCCGTATGGTAAACCTGAAGCCCCGCCTCCCGCTCACGTTTGCTGCCAGCGGTAACCCATGCCGTAGACGCTGTCGATGGCGGCGAAGTCTTGATCGATCTCGGTGAATTTTTTGCGAATGCGTTTGATGTGCGAGGTTATGGTCGCATCGTCGACGACGACGTGGGCGCCCTTCATCAACTGTTCCCGGCTCTTAACGTGGCCGGGATGCAAAGCAAGCGTATGGACGATCCAGAACTCGGTCAGGCTCACGTCAAGCGGTTGGTCACGCCAGGCGACACTGTACCGATTCATATCGAGGACGAGTCCGCCGCGCTCGATTTTGGATTCCGTCAGAAGCGGCTGTTGCAGGGCATCGATGCGCCGAAAGAAGGCGGCCACGCGCGCGCAAAGATTGACCAGGCTGATGTCTTTGGTCAGCAGTAGTGCCGCTACCTCAGTATTGTTTTTGCACATCCTGTCGCAAAAACGCTTCGCCTACGCGGCAGCTATTCCTTTTGCCGGGACCGTCCTGCGTACACAACCTTGCTCTACTTCCCTACGGTACGCAGAACA
>WGNS01000079.1 GCA_016124415.1 Gammaproteobacteria bacterium
CAATGACTCTACGGCGCATATAGCTGAATTTAGATGATCTACACCCGTCAGGCTCCGCCCTCCGGATTCCGACATCTAAATCCAGCTGCACCTATCCCGGTCTACTCGCCTTCGCGTCGCTCTCCATGGCTCGCAGTACACGCGCGCAACCGACAGGACATAACCCACATGAAAAAAATCCTGGTTCGCATCCTCATCCTGAGCGTACTCGGTACGGGCGTATGGGCGTTGATCCGATACGAGACACGTCCCAAACCGATTTCCGCGGTCATCGCACAAGTCGAAAAAGGCACCGTCGAAGCCACGGTGTCGAACACCAGGGCCGGCACCATCAAAGCCTGCCGCCGCGCCGGACTCTCCCCGATGATCGGCGGGCAAATCGCGCGCATGCACGTCCATAAGGGCGATCACGTCGAAGCCGACCAACTGTTGATCTCGCTCTGGAACGAGGATCTCGTAGGCCAGCTCGCGCTGGCGAAGGAAGAAACCAAGGCCGGCCGCTCCGCCGCCGAACAGACATGCCTGCTGGCCGCCAACGCGAGCCGCGACGCCGACCGTACCGATCAGCTGCGCAAGGAAAAACAGGTCTCAGCCCAGGCCGCGGAAACGGCGCGCGCCGAGGCCGACGCCCAGCAAGCCGCCTGCCGAGCGGCCAAGGCGCGGGCCGATGTCGCGCTGGCCCAACAGAACGTGGCGAGCGCCAACGTCGACCGCACCCTGTTACGGGCGCCGTTCGCCGGCACCGTGGCCGAAATCAACGGCGAAGAGGGCGAATTCGTGACCCCGTCGCCGACCGGGGTCGCGACCCTTCCGGCCATCGACCTCGTCGATACCCGCTGCCTGTACGTCTCCGCCCCCATCGACGAAGTCGACGCGCCCAGGGTCAAGATCGGCATGGAAACCCGCGTGCACCTGGATGCCTTCGGCGACACCGTGTTCCCCGGCCACGTGCGGCGGATCGCGCCTTATATCCAGGAACTCGAAAAACAGGCCCGCACGGTCGAGATCGAGGTCGATTTCGAAAAAGCGACCGACGTCCGCCAAATCCTCCCCGGCTACAGCGCGGATACCGAAATCGTGCTCGCCAAACATGGCGACGTCCTACGCATTCCCACCGAAGCGGTACTCGAAGGCAACGCGGTGTTCGTCGTCGATCCGGACGGCCTGCTGATCCGACGCGGTTTCGATCCAGGCATCTCCAATTGGCACTACACCGAGGTCCAATCGGGACTCAAGGCGGGCGAACGCATCGTCACCTCGATCGACCGCAAGGGCATCGCAGAAGGCGCCGCCGTGACGCCCGATACATCGGTTCAGGCGGCAATGGCCGGTAAATGATCGAACTCGCGGGCATCCGGCGCGCCTACCATGTCGGCAACCAGGACGTATACGCCCTGAGCGACGTCGATCTCACCATCGAACGGGGAGACTACGTCTCGATCATGGGGCCGTCGGGATCGGGCAAGTCGACCTTGCTCAACATCATCGGTCTGCTCGACCGGCCGGATCAGGGGGCCTATCGCCTCGACGAACAGGATGTCACGACGCTGACGGACGACCAGCAGGCCGGCGTCCGTCAGCGCACGATGGGCTTCGTGTTCCAGTTCTTCCACCTGATTCCCAGGCTGTCCGCGGCGGACAATATCGCCTTGCCGCTCGTGCTGGCCGGTGTGCCCGCCGACGAGCGCCGGACGCGCGTCGACGCAGTGCTTGCCGACATGGGACTCAGCGACCGGGCGGAGCATCGCCCCGAGGAACTCAGCGGCGGGCAACGCCAGCGGGTCGCGATCGCGCGCGCGGTGATCATGCGGCCCTCAATCCTGCTTGCCGACGAACCGACCGGAAACCTGGATCGGCACACCGGCGAGGAAGTCGTCACGCTGCTCGAGGGACTGCATGCCTCAGGCCTTACTCTGTTGGTCGTGACCCATGACCCTGCGCTCGGCCATCGCGCCGGCCGGCAGCTGCGCATGGAGGACGGCCGCATCATTTCGGACACTCAATCGCAACCGGCACCATGAAACCGGGAGACAGTCTTGCCTTTGCCGGCGGCGCCTTAAGCGGAAACCGTCTCCGCACCGCCCTGATCCTGCTCGCGATGGCCATCGGCGTGGCCTCGGTCGTCGTCCTGAGTTCGCTCGGCGACGCCGCCCGGCGCTACGTGATCGGCGAATTCTCTGCGCTCGGCGCCCACCTCGTCATCGTGCTGCCGGGACGCTCCGAAACCACCGGCGCGAACCCGAGCATGTTCCTCGGCGAGACCAGCCGGGACCTGACCATCGCCGACGCCATGGCGCTCGAGCGCCTGCCCGGCGTACGCCGGATCGCGCCGATCAACGTCGGCGCGACACCGGTATCCCGCAAGGGCCACAGTCGCGACATCCTGCTGCTCGGTTCGACGCCGGACTTCCTCGGCATCCGCGGGTTCCACATGGAAAAGGGCCGATTTCTGCCCGACACCTCGGCCGACCAGGCGACCGCCGTCTGCGTCATCGGCAAAAAGGTCAAACGCGAGCTGTTCGGTTCGGAACCGGCTCTGGGCGAATGGCTCCGGATCGCCGACAGACGCTTTCGCGTGACCGGCATCCTGGCCTCGGAGGGGACCTCGCTCGGACAAGACACCGATGAACTCGTCATCGTCCCGGTGGCCGCCGCCCAGTCCATCTTCAACACCCAGTCACTGTTTCGCATCCTCGTCGATGTCCGGACCCAGGAACAGGTGCCAAAGGTCATCACGAGGGTCGAGGAAGCGATCCGGCAACGTCATCAGGGCGACCTCGACGTGACCGTCATGACCCAAGACGCCGTCGTGGGCGCCTTCAACAACATTCTGAACACGTTGACGCTGGCCGTAACCGGCATCGCCGGCATCAGCCTGATCGTGGCCGGAGTGCTGGTCATGAACGTCATGCTGGTCGCAGTCTCGCAACGCACCGCGGAGATCGGCCTGCTCAAAGCCATCGGCGCAACGGGTGCGCAGATCCTGCGGCTTTTTCTGCTGGAGTCGGCCCTGCTCGCGATCCTAGGCGCCGCCTTGGGGCTCGCGATCGGCTATGCCGGCAACCAGGCCATCGGACACTGGTTTCCGAAACTGACGATGGCGGCGCCGTGGTGGTCCGAATTCGGGGCAATCGTGGTCGCCGTGCTGACCGGGCTGCTGTTCGGCATCCTGCCGGCGCGCAAGGCCGCCCGCCTCGATCCGATCACCTCGCTGCAGAGGCGCTGAGCCGTGACCTTCGCCGACCTGTTCCGACTGACGCTGCCCGCCTTGTCCGCACACAAGACCCGTAGCGCACTGACCGGGCTCGGCATCGCGATCGGCATCGCCGCGGTCGTCCTGCTGACCTCGATCGGCGAAGGCGTACGCCACTACGTCCTGACCGAATTCACGCAGTTCGGCACCCATTTGATCGCGATCAACCCGGGCAAGACAACCACCATGGGCACCCCCATCGGCACGATCGCATCGGCGCGCCCCTTGACGCTTCAGGACGCCGAGTCCTTGGCGGCGGTACGCGGGGTCGAGGCCGTCGTCCCCTTTGTCCAGGGCAATGCCGAGACCAAGTTCGAGTCCAGGCGACGGCGAACCAATATATATGGTGTCGGCCCCGAGATGCCCCGGGTATTTCAGCTCCCCGTCGCGAGCGGGCGTTTTCTGCCCCCTGACGACCCCAGGACCGCCAGGGCCTTCGTCGTGCTCGGCGCCAAGATTACCCGCGAACTCTTTCCCGGCGTCAACCCGCTCGGACAACACCTTAGGATCGACAACAGCCGCTTCACGGTCATCGGCACCATGGCTAGCAAGGGGCAGGTGCTCGGCTTCGACCTCGACGACGCCGTCTACGTACCGGCGGCACGCGCCCAGGAGCTCTTCAACCGCAACGGCCTCATGGAGGTCGACGTGCTCTATCGCGAGGACATGGAAACGGAGACGGTCGCCGCCGGCATCAAACGGCTCATGACGGCGCGACACGGCCAGGAGGATTTCACGCTGACGACCCAGGAGCAGATGCTCGACACCCTCGGCTCGATTCTGGGCGTGCTGACGTTCGCGGTCGGGGCGCTGGGCGGCATATCGCTGCTGGTCGGCGGGGTGGGCATCCTGACCATCCTGACCATCACGGTCCGCGAGCGTACGGGGGAAATCGGTTTGCTGCGGGCGCTGGGCGCAACCCATGCCCAGGTATTGTGGTTGTTCCTGGCCGAGTCCGTCATCCTGGCCGGACTCGGAGGTGCGGCGGGCCTCGTGATCGGCGTCGGCGGAGCCGCCCTGCTGCACGCGCTGGCGCCCGCCCTACCCGTGCACACGCCCTGGTACTACGTGGCGCTTGCGGAGGTCATCGCGTTGTCGATCGGATTGTTGTCGGGGGTATTGCCCGCCCGCCATGCGGCCAAGATGGATCCGGTGGAGGCGCTACGGGCGGAGTAGCACGCCGCGCGCCTGTCGGGTCGCGCCAGGGCACGGCACGCCGTGCCCCTACGGAAAGGAACGCAAATGGGTTGTCGAGGACTGAAGGAAAACCGACGTCGAATCTGTAGGGGCACGGCGTGCCGTGCCCTACGTCGCGAACGGACCGCTGCGGCGCGCGCCTAACCCCGCCGCCAGGTCGTGCCGCCGGCGCCGTCTTCCAGCAGTATCCCCTTCTCGTCCAAGACCTTGCGAATGCGGTCCGCTTCCACCCAGTTCTTGGCGGCTCGCGCCTCGGCACGTTGTCGGATCAGGTCGTCGATCTCGGCGTCGTCGTCGCCGGGCTGACCGCCCTGGAGAAACTGCTCGGGGTCGCGCTGCAGGATGCCCAGGATGCCGCCAAGTTCGCGCAAACCCGTGGCCAGTATGCGGGCCTGCTCGTCGTCGCCGGACTGGCGGGCGCGATTGGTCGCACGGGCGAGGTCGAACAGGACCTCGAGCGCGACCGGGGTGTTGAAGTCGTCGTCCATGGCCGCGTTGAAACGCGCCCTGAATTCGCCAAGCGAGGCATCATCCAAGGCGGTTCCGCTCGCCTCGATGCCGCGCAGAGCGATGTAGAAGCGTTCGAGCGCCGCCCGGGCATTGTCGAGCTGGGTATCGGCGTAGTTCAACGGGCTGCGGTAGTGGCTGGCCAGGATGAAGTAGCGCACGACCTCGCCGTCGTAATGTTCGAGCACCTGGCGGACCGTGAAGAAATTGCCCAGGGACTTGGACATCTTCTCCTCGTTGATCTGGACGAAGCCGTTGTGCATCCAGACCTTCGCGAACGACTCGCCGGTGGCCGCGCAGGCCTGGGCGATTTCATTCTCGTGATGCGGAAACTGCAGGTCCATGCCGCCGCCGTGAATATCGAAGGTGGGGCCGAGATTGTCGACCGACATGGCTGAACATTCGATATGCCAGCCCGGACGCCCGTCGCCCCAAGGCGACGGCCAACTCGGCTCGCCGGGTTTGGCCGACTTCCAGAGCACGAAGTCCAACGGATCCTCCTTGGCCTCGTCGACCTCCACACGGGCGCCGGCGCGCAGATCCTCGAGTTGCTTGCCGGACAGACGGCCGTATTCGGCGAAACGCTCGACCCGATAGTAGACGTCGCCGTTGGCGGCTTGATAAGCGTATCCCTTGTCGCACAGTGCCTGGATCATATCGATGATCTGCCGCATGGAATCGGTCGCCCGGGGCTCGATGTCGGGAGGGAGCACCATCAGAGCCTCGGAGTCCTCGTGCATGGCGTCGATGAACCGGCCGGTCAGGTCCGCCATCGACTCGCCGTTCTGCTCGGCGCGGACGATGATCTTGTCGTCTATGTCGGTGATGTTGCGGACGAACACAACCTTGTATCCGACCGACGCGAGATAACGGCGAACGACGTCGAACGCGACCAGGACCCGGGCATGACCGACGTGGCAATAGTCGTAGACGGTCATGCCGCAAACGTACATGCGCACGACCCCGTCCTGGATGGGCGTGAATGCCTGTTTGCTGCGGGTCAGGGTGTTGTAGATCTTGAGCATCGGAGCCGGGTCTCGAATAGGCCTTGGTGGGGCGAATACTACCGCAATTGGCAACGCACCAAAAGCCGCCTCGCCCCGAGACGCTGCCCCGGAATCGGAGCCTGTACCGGAGAGTCGCCGCACTCACGCCGTAAATACCATCCTTAAAATAAGGTTAAAAGATATTTCAGCGGGGTCGCTATAGCTAGTGGTTAAGCAATTCGCGCGGCTTGAAGGTATCCCTTAACCCCGGAGACCTCGGTCGGGCCATGTAATGAAGGCTGAAGAACCCAAGCGTATTTATAAAGGAAAACAAACGATGAAGATCAATCTCCCTGTCACAGGCATCGAGAACGATTACGACAGCGCGCTACAGATCGTCTCGACGACCGATCTAAAGGGAATTACCACTTCCGTCAATGATGCCTTTACGGAAATTGCCGGATTCGAAGAAGAGGAACTTGTCGGTAAAAACCACAACGTCGTCCGGCACCCGGACATGCCCCCGGTCGCGTTCGCGGACCTCTGGCAGACCATCAAGACGGGCAAGCCCTGGATGGGCGTCGTCAAAAACCGGTGCAAGAGCGGCGATCACTATTGGGTAGACGCTTACGTCACGCCGATCTTCGAGAGCGGCCAGATGACGGGTTATCAGTCAGTGCGCGTAAAGCCGCAACGGGCGGACAAAGACCGGGCCGAGAAACTTTACATGCAGGTGAATGCCAATAAACGTTCGTTCATCAAGCTGCCTCAGCTGGGCATCGCGAGCAGCCTCATGGCCGGGTTCGGCACACTTGCGGCGTTGAGCGGTCTGGCCTTTTCCTGGTTCGGCGGCGCCTCGATCGTCGCGGCCGCAGGCGTCACGGTCGTCAACCTCGTGCTGGCCATCTGTCTTGTCCTGTGGCGCACCAGCGGATTACGGGAGGGCATGGCCCTTGCGAAGTCCGTTGTCGACAATCCGATCATGCAACACGTCTATACGGGACGCGCCGACGAAGTGGGCAGTATGATGCTGGCCATTCGCATGCAGCAGGCCAGCATCCGCACGATTCTGGGCCGCGTCCAAAATTCAGCCAAGGAACTTTCGGCCACGTCGTCCGAAACCGCTCAGTCGGTATCGGAATCGATGAAGAGCATCAGTCACCGCAAGGACGCCATCCTTCAGGTCGCGACGGCCATGGAGGAAATGTCCGCATCGTCCGAGGAAGTCGCCCGACTGGCGGAACAAACCGCCCAGGCGTCGCGCGAAGCGCGCACGTCCGTGCACGACGGCAAGACGATCATAGACCGCGCGGTCAATTCCAATCAGTCGCTGTCCAACAACATTCAGCGCACCGCGGATTCCGTAGAGGAACTGAATACCCAGTGTAAGGAAATCGGCGTGTTCCTCGATGTCATCAAGGACATCGCGGGCCAGACCAATCTGCTCGCGCTGAACGCCGCCATCGAGGCCGCTCGCGCCGGTGAATCGGGACGCGGCTTCGCGGTCGTTGCCGATCAGGTCAGGACCCTGGCTCAGCGGACTCACTCCTCGACCGAGGAGATCGAGCGGATGACGGTCGATCTTCAGTCGCGCGCAAGCAACGCCGTTGAGGATATGAACATGGCCTCCAGCCTGAGCCAGGAGACCGTCACGAGCCTCGCCGACAGCGGCGACCATCTCGAGACGATCGTCCACCTGATCAACACGATCGACACTATGAACGAGCAGGTTTCGTGCGCCTCCGAGGAACAGAGCAATGTTGCGCGCACGATCAGCTGCCAGATCAACGAGATCAGCAAGGAAGCCGAACAGGATCGGGAACACGCGAATACGATCGAGAGTGCAAATTCGCGCCAGGTCGGCATGATCAAGAACTTTGAGTCCATGTCGCGCCAGTTCACCAACTGATCTCCCACCCCAACTGATCTCCCACCTAGGTCGCCGGGTGCCGGTTCGGCATCCGGCGGCTACTTTTCCTCCCCCGCAAAAGCGGGCTATCATGTCGTTCTCGCCGCCTTATTCAACACAACGGTTACGACATGAAATCACGCCATCCGTCCGTATTCGCATTGCTGTCCCTGTTGCTTGGGATCCTGGTCCCGATCAGCGCCTCCGCCACCGGCCCCGAGAAACCGATTCCCGGCAACCCGAAGGTCTTGATCGAGACCAGCGAAGGCAACATCACGCTTGAACTCGAGCCCTCGAAGGCGCCGCTGACCGTCGAAAACTTCCTGCAATACGTTCGCGACGGACAATACGACGGCACGATCTTCCATCGGGTCATCAAGGACTTCATGATCCAGGGCGGCGGATATGACAACCGTTTCAGTCAACGCCCGACGCGCCCTCCGATCGAGAATGAGGCCGCCAACGCGCTGTCCAACAAGCGCGGCACGATTTCCATGGCGCGCACCTCTAACCCGCACTCGGCGACCGCCCAGTTTTTCATCAACACCGTCGATAATCCGCATCTGGATTTCCGCGCGCCGACCCCGGTGAGCTGGGGCTACGCGGCTTTCGGCCGGGTGGTCGAAGGCATGGACGTGGTGGATCGCATCGACAACTTGCCGACCGGCAGCGGCGGCCCGTTTCGCCGTGATGTGCCGAACCCCGTGGTCGAGATCAAACACGTCAGCATTCTGCCCCAGTGAGCGGTAAGCCGGGGTTGTAGTTGCCGATGCGTACGCTGTTCATCTCAGACCTGCACCTGTCCGCGGAACGGCCCGAGGCCATCGATTGTTTTCTCGGCTTTCTGGCGGGCCTTTCCGCGGAAGATGACCATCTCTACATACTCGGCGACCTGTTCGAGGTCTGGATCGGCGACGACGCGCTCGCCCCAGAACATGCCCGTATCATGGAAGGCTTTCGCGCCTTCACGAGCAAAGGAGGCCTCGTCGACGTCATGCACGGCAACCGCGACTTCCTGCTCGGCGAAGGCTTCGCAGCTCGAACCGGTTGCCGGCTCCTTCCCGATCCGACGCTGATCGAACTGGCCGGCGTGCCGACCCTGCTGAGCCACGGCGACACGCTCTGTACCGACGACCAAGCCTACCTGGCCTACCGGGCGCACGTGCGCAACCCCGAAGTCCAGAAGCACTTCCTTGCCTTATCGATCGAAGAGCGCGTTCAGGTCGCACGCGAGCATCGCAACCAAAGCAAAGCCGAGAGCAAACAGAAATCCTATGCGATCATGGACGTCAACCAAGGCGCGGTCGAGGCGCTCATGCGGGAACACGGCGTCACCAGGCTGATCCACGGCCATACCCACCGCCCGGCCCACCATCGTTTCACGCTGGACGGAAAAGCAGCCGAACGCATCGTCCTCGCCGACTGGTACGACGCCGGTTCCGTGCTGGTATTCGCCGACGGGACCTTCATCACCTTACCCTTGGCCGCATAGACGGCCGCCGGAGACGCGATAGCCCCATGAACAAGACCTGGCAAGACTTCCTGACCGACTGCGGCGCCGTTCTCGATGAGCAGGGCGTGCGCCACTTCGGCAACCCGGAGCAGGAAACCCGGATCCTCGGCAGCGGCCACGTCTTCGCCGACCTGTCGCACTTCGGCATCATCGAGGCGCGCGGCGCAGACGCCCGTCAATTCATACAGGGACAATTTACGAACGACGCCCGCCAGATCACGCCGGAGGCCGCACAGATCACCGGCTATTGCAACCCCAAGGGCCGCCTGCTCGCGATCTTCCGGATCATCGAGCGAATGCCGGATCACTTCCTGCTTCTGACACCGCGTGCGATCGTCGCCGACACGCTTAACCGCCTGCGCATGTTCGTACTGCGCTCAGCCGTGGAATTGCGCGACGCCAGCGACGACTTCGCGATCCTCGGCGTCTCGGGGGAGAAGACCGTCGCCCAGCTCGAGCAAAGTACGGCCCTCGCCATCCCCGGGCAGGTCAACGGCGTGAATAGCGATGCCCGCTACTGCATCATCCGGTTGCCGGACAACGGCGGCCCGCGTTGCGCGGTCATCGCCGCACCGGAAGACATGAAGGGAATATGGGGCGATCTCGACGTGCACGGCGCACCGATCGGCTATGCCGCATGGGATTATCTGGATCTCGAAGCCGGCGTGCCCGTCGTTCAGGCCGAGACGCGCGACACGTTCATCCCGCAGACGGTCAATCTCGATCTGGTCGGCGGTATCAGTTTCAAAAAGGGTTGTTACACGGGCCAGGAGATCGTCGCCCGCCTGCAGTATCTGGGCACCGTGAAACGCCGGATGTACCGCTTCGATTTTGCCGGCGGCGAGACCGCCGTACCCGGCACGCCGGTCTACGACCTCAACTCGGCAACCGCTGACGCGGCCGGTCACGTCGTGGCGTCTTGCGCCGGACCGGGCGGCGGCATAGCGGCGCTGGTCTGCCTGCAAACGGCCGCCGCGGAAGGCGAGCTGCGGCTGGGCTCGAAGGAAGGTCCGCAGCTTACGCGCGGTGCGCTTCCCTACGATCTGACAGACTGATGACGTAGGTTGGGCTGAATGAAATGAAGCCCAACAAAAGTCGCAGAGGAATGACGTTGGGCTTCGTTCCTCAGCCCAACCTACAAACTGAAGGGCACGGCACGCCGTGCCCCTACCGGCGGCAATGGCAGAGAGGTCTCGCCTGACACCGAACGTCCCCACGGTGAGTCCATCCGGCACGAAACACGTTGATCGATCAGCGATACCGTAGGGGCACGGCGCGCCGTGCCCTCACCTGCCCGCATTCTCCCGCCGCCGCGTCAGGCGTCGAGCTCGAAAACCACGGACTGGCTCCGGCAGTGCAAAAGCCATTCGTGGAAAAACAGATTGACGAGCTGTTTCTCATGGGGCTGGTACATATGGCGGTTGGGTACCGAGTAATAAGGCCGGAAACGTCCCTTGCCCTGATAGGCGATGACCTCAGCCATGCGCGCATCATGATAAATTCGGATCTCCAGCCTGATGTTCGGGATCAGGCGGCCGCCGGCGGCCAGCCCGTGCGAGAGCATCATGATGGAAGTATGCGGCCCGACGCGGGTCAACTTGATCTGCACCCCCGGATGGCCGCGCAGATGGCAGGCGACATCGGCCTCCGTGTTCTCGAGCCCCACTACGATGCGCAGCAGCAGTTCGTAATTGGCCTCATAGACGTCCGGCATGCGCCGGAACATCGCGACCTTGCGGGCGACCGCGCGCGGCAACATGCGACTGACGGACATCAGCGCCACTCCCGGCGCAGGCGGTCGCGGTGCCGCTGCAACCATTGCAGGGCGATGATCGGGGTCGCGGCCTTGAAGGCGCCTTCCTCCATCATCGCGAAGGCCTCGTCGGCCCTCACGACCGAAGCACGAATGTCCTCGTGCTCCTCCTCGATGCCGTGCAGGCCGCCGAGCGCGCTGCTGTCGGTCCGGCCGCAAAACAGGCTGATCATCTCCGAGGTCCCGCCGGGACTCACGAGATAGTCGCAGATCGGCTCCAGCAGATCGATCTTGCAGCCGGCCTCCTCCTCGGCCTCACGCAGCACGACGGCCTCGCTGGTCTCGCCGGGTTCGATCATGCCGGCCACGAACTCCTTGAGCCAGGGTCCTTCGGGCAGGTGCAGGGCGCCGACGCGAAACTGTTCGATCATGACGACGGTATCCCGCCACGGATCGTAAGGCATGACGGCGGCGGCATGACCACGCTCGAACAGCTCGCGCACGATCTCATCGCTCCAGCCGCCGGCAAACAGGGTATGCCGAAAACGGTAACGCCGGATCTGGAAAAAGCCCTGAAAGGCCGTATCGATCCGCTCGATACGGACATCGCCTTCATCGTAGCGTCTGATCTCACGCGTATTGTCATCATCGCTACCCGTCATGGGTATCACCCTTCTCTCGTTTCCCCGACCACCCGGACGATGCGCCCGCCACGGTCGTACGCAATCTCGATTGTCATATGGGGCGCGGCGAGAAAACCTGCCGCGCGCTCTGGCCATTCTATCAGGCAGACGGCGTCGCCCGAAAAATAGTCTCGCGCGCCGATGTCCTCCAGCTCTTCGGCGTTTCCGAGCCGATAGAGGTCGAAATGATGCACCGGCGGACGGACGTTGGCGTAAGACTCGACCAACGCGTAGGTAGGGCTGCGCACGAGCCCCTCATGGCCCAAAGCACGCAGGATTCCCCGTACGAGCGTCGTTTTGCCTGCGCCAAGCGGGCCTTCGAGAAAAACGACCATGCCGGGCTTGAGGGTCCCGGCCAACCGCCCGCCCAAGGCCAACATGCCGGCCTCGTCCTCGATACGCTCCGCCTTTGGCGCCGTCATGCCTTCGATCCGCCGGGCTCAGGCCCGGATCGCTTCCGGGTTGGCGAGGCGCCGCAAAGGCAACATGAGGTCGCCGGCCAAGAGACCGCGCTCACCGCCTTCCTCGGCGGCCAGGTCCGCAGCGCGGGCGTGCATGCAGGCGCCCAGCGAGGCGGCATCGACGGTCGACAGCCCCTGAGCGACGAGACTCGCGATCACACCCGTCAGGACATCGCCCATACCGCCGCTCGCCATGCCGGGGTTGCCGCCGTCGCAGAGCCCGATATCGTATTCCTGATCGCAAATCAGCGTACCCAGCCCCTTGAGCAGACAGACGCCGCCGTAGCGCCGCTGTATGTCCCTGACGGCCATGAAACGATCGGCCTGAATCTCTCTGGTCGAGCAGCCCAACAGGCGCGCCGCCTCACCCGGATGAGGCGTCAGTACCCATTCCTCCCGGAGCATCGGGCTGCGCGCCAGCAGGTTCAAGGCATCCGCGTCGACGACCTTGACGTGGGGATACACGAGCAACGTCGACAGCATCATCTTGGCCCAGGCGTTTCTGCCGAGACCGGGACCGACGGCGACGACTGAGGCGCGTTCGAGCAACGGCATCAAATCATCCACGGACTCGACGGCATGGCACATCGCCTCCGGCAACATGGCGTCGAGGAAGGCTGCGTGCGACTTTCGGGTCGCGACCGAGACCAGTCCCGCCCCCGTCCTGAGCGCCGCGGAGGCGGCCAGATAGACGGCGCCCAGCATGCCGGACCCGCCGCCGACGACGAGCACGTGGCCGAACATGCCCTTATGGGCGTTGCGCGGACGCGGCGGCAGCAGAAAACCCAGGTCGTCGTATCCGAAACGGATCGCCGAGGTTCTGAGCGACGAATACGCCGCCTGCGGTACCTCGAGATCGGAAAAGCTCAGTTTGCCGCTGCAGGCGGGACCTTCCGCCGTCAACAGCCCCTGCTTGAGCGCCAGAAAGCAGACCGTCAGCTCTGCCATGATCGCTGCACCGAGGATTTGGCCGGTATCGGCATGGAGGCCGCTCGGGATGTCCACCGCGATGACCGGAATGCGCGAGGCGTTGACGTCCGCGACCACGTCGGCCCAGATGCCGTCGAGGGGTCGGTTCAGACCGCTGCCGAACATCGCATCGACGATGACGTCGGCGTGGGCGAATACATCGCGACGGTATCCCTCGATAGGACACTGGACGGCGCGCATATCCGTGAAGGCCTGGCCGGCATCGCCGCGCGGCTCGATCTCGACGGGGTGGACGACCCGGACATCAAGCCCGGCTTCGCGGGCGAGGCGCGCGACCACGTATCCGTCGCCGCCGTTGTTGCCCGGCCCGCACAAGACGACGATACTTCGGGCATGCGGCCAAGTCTGTTTTAACGCCGTGAACGTGGCTTGGCCGGCGCGGCGCATGAGCGTGATCCCCGGTACCTGGAAATAATCGATGACGAGGCGGTCTAGGATGCCTGCCTGGTCGGCTCGATAGAGGGTATGCGGTAAGGGGCTCATTGCCCTTATGATAGCGGTATGACAGGGTCACGAAAACGCTCCGCAAGCAAATTTCCTGAAGCCGACGAGTCCCTGGCCGATCGTATCCGTGCGTGGGGCCGCGCATTGGGTTTTCAGCAGACCGGTATCGCCCGCACGAACCTCGACGCGGCACCGTCGCGGCTCGCCGATTGGCTGCGTGCGGGCTATCACGGCGAGATGGGCTACATGGCGCGCAACACCGATCTGCGCGGCGCGCCCGCCGCCTTGCATCCCGGCACGGTAAGCGTCATCAGCTTACGCATGGATTACTGGCCGGAGGCCGCCGACTGGCGGACGGTACTCGACCGGCCGGGGCTTGCCTACGTGTCGCGCTACGCCCTGGGCCGCGACTATCACAAACTCCTACGGAGGCGATTACAGACACTGGCCCACCGCATCGAGGAGGCGGTCGGCCCTTTCGGCTACCGGGTCTTCGTCGACAGCGCGCCCGTCCTCGAAAAGCCCCTGGCACAACTGGCGGGTCTGGGGTGGACCGGCAAACACACCAATCTGATCAACGAGGGCGCAGGATCCTGGTTTTTCCTCGGCGAGATCTACACCGATCTCGACCTCCCGCCCGACCCTCCGGCCGCGGATCATTGCGGCCGCTGCCGGCGCTGCATCGACGTCTGCCCGACACAGGCCATCATCGCCCCTTATCAACTGGATGCGCGACGCTGCATCTCCTACCTGACCATCGAACTCAGAACGGCCATTCCCGAACCCTTGAGGCCGCTGATCGGAAATCGCATTTACGGCTGCGACGACTGCCAGTTGATCTGTCCGTGGAATCGTTTCGCCAAGACCGCAAGCGAACCCGATTTCGGTCCGAGACTCGGACTCGACCGGCAGAGCCTCGATATCCTATTTGCATGGTCGGAGTCTGAATTCCTAAAATATACGGAAGGTTCCGCTATCCGGCGCATCGGTCACGAGTGCTGGCTGCGCAACATCGCGGTCGCCATGGGCAACACGCTGGCGCGGCGACGGCCGCCTTATACCGCGGCCGATGAGGGGGACCCGGAGGGGCATGAGGTCGGAGGAGACGCCCAGGAAACACTCAGACAGGCCTTGACGGCGCGCCTGGACCACCCTTCCGCGATGGTCCGGGAGCATGTACAGTGGGCATTGTCTCAACAAGAGGACGGATCCCATCCACCCGGATAGGGTTACCAGAAAAATAATCGCGCCCGGAGGCAACGCCGCCGAGGCCAATGAGTAGCGTATTGAGGGGGAGGTCATCCATGATGATCAAACGACCGGCTCTGCCGGAAACAGCATCCAACACCCGTTCCACCCGACCTAGACGGAGCCCGCCCGGCGTCCTGATGAGTCTCCTGATCGGGTGCGTCCTGATCGGCCTGGCCTTCGCGAGCATCGCCGCCGTGCGCGACATCAATCCGCCGCCCCTGACCCGCCAGGCCGACGACGGCATCCATGATCCCAACGGCGCCGCGATCAATATCCTCCAGGATCCCAAGGAGTCGATGAAGGACTTTCCGAAAGACCGTCGCGGAGAGGTCAACTGGGTCCAGACGCTGCGCCAAGGCTTTATCAACCCGCGCGTCAGCAAGACCGGGGAGCCCTGGGAAGGCGAATGGCTCATCGAGATGGACATGGACATCATCATGAAGCGTACGGCCAACATGCCGTACGTGCGTTTCCCGCACCTTGCCCATACCCAGTGGCTGGCCTGCAGCAACTGTCATCCGGCGATCTTCATCCCGCAAAAAGACGCCAACGCGATCTCGATGACCCGGATCCTGAATGGCCGTTACTGCGGCGTCTGCCACGACAAGGTCGCGTTCTCCCTCTACACCTGCGAGCGCTGCCACAACGTCCTGCACGAGGGCTCGGGCCCGCAATGGTGGACGAAGTGGTGGTGATATAGAAAAACGCTCATACACGGACGTGTACGCTGCGCTTTTTCGCCGATTTTTGCCTTGCCTTGTACTGGCCTTTGCCTAATTCAACGGCCCGCTAAATTCGGAGAAAATGCTCCCGGTAATGCTTGAGTTCGGCGATCGAATCGCGGATATCGTCCAGCGCCAGATGGCTGGATTGCTTGTTGACCCCCTCCCCGACCCGCGGCGCCCAACGCCGGGCGAGTTCCTTGAGCGTACTGACGTCCAGGTTGCGATAATGGAAATAGGCCTCGAGCTTCGGCATATGGCGGTAGAGGAAACGACGATCCTGACAAATGCTGTTGCCGCACATGGGTGACTTGCCCTGCTCGACGTAACGCTCCAAGAACTCCACCGTCGCCTGTTCGGCCTCCGCCTCGGAAACGGTACTCTCGATCACGCGTTGCGTGAGCCCGGATTGACCATGCTGGCGGGTGTTCCACTCGTCCATGCCGGCAAGCGCGTCGTCTTCCTGATGAATCGCCATGACAGGCCCCTCGGCCAGCACGTTGAGATTGACGTCGGTCACGATGGTCGCGATCTCGATGATACGGTCGCTGTCCGGATCGAGGCCCGTCATTTCGAGATCGATCCAGATCAGATTATCGGGGCTGGCGAGATTCGGCAGTGTCATTCAGTCTCTCCTGGGCTTGCGGTCACATGACCTTTTCGCCATTCTAACGCCTCATGACGATTCCACCTACGCGAACCATCAACACTCCGTACCGTCTATCCGGTCGCCGGACGCGTCATGCCTGACGGCCTCGTCATCGCCGGTCACGGCAACCGAATTACGATCGAGGACGACGGCGGACAACGCTGGCAGTGCCACACGCACCGCAGCCAGGGCCGCATCGTCTGCGGCGACCGGGTGCGCTGGGAACCCAAGAGCGAAGGCAACGCCGTCGTCACGGAGCGCCTTCCCCGCAAAACCGAACTCGTGCGTGCCGGAGAAAACGGCAAGTCGCAACTGCTTTGCGCCAACATCGACCAGATCGTCGTCGTCAACGATGGCGGCCGACGCGACGGCGACCTTCATCTGCCGTTGATCGATCACCATCTGATCGGGGCGGAACTGATCGGAATTCAGGCTGCCATCGTCATCAACAAGCTCGATCTCGTCGACGATGCGGCTCTGGGCGTCATCGATTCCCGGCTCGAACCCTACCGGCGCATCGGCTATCCATGCCTGTTGGTCAGCGCCCGCAGCGGACGGAACATGGATGCCCTGCACACCTTGCTCGAAGGCCGAAGCAGCATCCTGGTCGGCGAATCGGGCGTCGGCAAGTCCTCGCTGATCAATCGGCTGATTCCGGACCAGGAGGCGCGCGTGGGCGACCTGACCTCGGATGCCCGCCACGGCCGCCACACGACGACCACGACCTGTTTGTACCGCCTCGAACCCGACGGCTGCATCATCGACTCGCCGGGCGTCCGCGCCTTCATGCCTTATCTCACCGACCATGAACAGGTCGCCAAAGGGTTTCGCGAGTTTGCGCCCTTCCTCGATCGCTGCCGTTTCCGCAATTGCCGGCACAACGGCGACGCGGGCTGCGCGTTGGCCGAGGCCGTCGCTGAAGGCCTGATCGACGGCGGCCGCCTCGAACGCTACCGCGATTTATGCCAAGCCATTGACGAAAAGGGCAAAAATGCGCGCCCAAACAGTTTTCCGAAAATGTGAACCAGCTCCCGGTTTTCTCCGCACTCGAGTCCTACGATGGTCGCGACCCTCTCGAAAAGGGCCGATAAACCAAACAGAGTGAGGAAACCGTGATGCAGACCAAGAACCTAAGCGAAATCGCCGTCTTCAACGGCCAGGACGAACGCATCATCGACGAGGACGGCGTCGACGGCATTTTGGACATCGAAAAGATCAACGACAGCGCGACGCAGAAACCTACCCGCAACGTACGCAAGTCAATCGAACAGTTCCTCGAGCGTCAGCGTCTGCGCAGTGAACTCTTGGATTTCGACGTCTACGACGAACACTGAGCGCCACGCTTTCCCAACGACCTTCAACGACCGACGGACCGTTGCCGCCTGCCCCCGAGAGAGGACGCGACAACGGCCCGCAGGGTCGGTCGTCAGCGATGGATCAGTGTGCCCACACCCTCATCGGTGAAGATCTCCAGGAGCACAGCGTGCGGTACGCGGCCGTCGATGATATGCGCCGATCCCACGCCGCCACGCACGGCATCCACAGCACACTGCACCTTGGGTAACATCCCGCCGTAAATCGCCCCCGAACGGATATGCTCGTCGATATCCGCAGGCCCCAGCCCCGTCAATACCTGCTCGTTCTTGTCCATGACCCCGGGCGTATTGGTCAAGAGAATCAGCTTTTCCGCCATCATGACCTCCGCCACACGGCTGGCGACGAGATCGGCGTTGATGTTATAGGACAGCCCGTCTTCGCCCACCCCTACCGGCGCGATCACCGGGATGAAATTCCCCTTGATCAGCATATCGACGACGTCGGTGTTGACCCAGGCGACCTCGCCGACCTGACCGATATCGACCTTCTCGTCGTCATCGCCGCCGCTCGACCCGACCAGCTTGCGGGCCCCGATCAGGTCGCCGTCCTTGCCCGTCAGTCCGACCGCCGTGCCGCCGTTGCGATTGATCAGGTTCACGATCTCCTTGTTGACGAGTCCGCCGAGCACCATCTCGACGACGTCCATCGTCTCGCGGTCGGTCACGCGCATGCCGCCGATGAACTCGGACTTTTTGCCGAGACGTTCGAGCAGCTTGCCGATCTGCGGCCCGCCGCCGTGGACGACAACGACGTTGATGCCGATCAGTTTCATGAGGACGATGTCGCGGGCGAAACCCTGCTTGAGCTCGTCGTCGATCATGGCGTTGCCGCCGTACTTGATCACGACGGTCTTGCCGGAAAAACGCTGGATATAAGGCAGCGCCTCAATAAGGGTCTTGGCCTTCTTGGCCGCCGAACTGGATGAAATCGTCATAGATGGCTATCTCTGGGAATGGCTCAAAACGGCAGGTCGAGGGCGCCGTCGACCGCCAGCATTTGTTCGCGAAACAGGGTCTGAATGCGCGCCAGGCTTTCCTTGTTTTCCGCTTCGAAGCGCAGGATCAGAGAGGGCGTGGTATTCGAACCGCGCACCAGACCCCAGCCGTCCGCGAACTCGACGCGGATCCCGTCGATCGTAATGACCCTGCCGCCCGGGAAATCGGCCCGTTCGCGAAAGCGCTCCATGAACGCGAAATGGGCGCCGTCCTCGGCGAAATCGACCCGCAGTTCGGGCGTGCTGACGTCCTCCGGAATGGCCGCGAAGATATCGTCGACGGGACGCGGATCGCGGGACAGGATCTCCAGCAGGCGGGCGGCCGTGTACAAAGCGTCGTCGAAACCGTACCAGCGCTCCTTGAAAAACACGTGCCCGCTCATCTCGCCGGCCAACATGACGTTGCCCTCCTGCATGCGCGCCTTGATCAGCGAATGGCCGGTCTTCCACATGACGGGCACACCGCCCGCATCGCTGATGGCCTTTTCCAGGTGCCGTGAGCATTTGACGTCGTAGATGATCTCGGCGCCGGGGTTGCGGCCCGCGACGTCCGCCGCATAGAGCATGAGCTGACGATCGGGCCAAATGATGCGACCTTCGCCGTCGACGACGCCGAGGCGGTCGCCGTCACCGTCGAAAGCCAAACCGAGGTCCGCCTTTCGTTCCTTGACGGCGTGGATCAAATCCTCGAGGTTTTCGGTCTGACTCGGATCGGGATGGTGGTTCGGGAAGCTGCCGTCGATCTCGCAAAAGAGTTCCTCGACCTCGCAGCCCAGGGCGCGCAGCAGCGCAGGCGCGAGTTCGCCGGCGACACCGTTGCCGGCGTCGACGATGACCCGCAAAGGGCGGGCCAGTCGGACATCGCTCGTGATGCGATCGATATAGGCTTGGCCGAGTTCGACCGTGCTGTAACCGCCGCTGCCGACCAACAAGCGATCATCGAGTATGCGTTGACGCAGTACCTGGATGCGGTCTCCGGACAGGGTCTCGCCCGCCAGCATCATCTTGAAGCCGTTGTAATCCGGCGGGTTGTGACTGCCCGTGACCATGACGCCGGAGCCCGTACCGAGGTGATAGGTCGCGAAATAGAGCACCGGTGTCGGCACGCGGCCGAGATCGATGACGTCGCAGCCGGAATCCTGCATCCCTTGGCCGAGCGCCTTGACGAACCCGGGGCCCGACAAGCGACCGTCGCGGGCGACGACGAACTTCCTGCATCCGCGACCGATTGCCTCGCTCGCGATGGCACGTCCGATCGCGTATACGACGTCTTCGGTCAGGGTCTTGCCGACGATACCGCGAATGTCATAGGCCTTGAAAATGGAGGCCGGAAGGGTTTGTTCGCTCCACTGCATGCTGAGATCCCGTCGTTATCGTTTTATGTTTTGAGCGCCGCCCCGATGAACGGCTTATTGTCTGCCCGTATGGCCGAAACCGCCGGCGCCACGGTCGGAGGCGGTGAATTCGTCCACGATCTCGAAGGCCGCCTGGACGACCGGCACGAAGACGAGCTGCGCGATACGTTCGCCGACGGTGATCTCGAAGGCATTGTTCGAACGGTTCCAGCAGGACACGAACAACTGCCCCTGATAATCGGAATCGATTAACCCGACGAGGTTGCCGAGCACGATGCCGTGCTTGTGCCCGAGCCCCGAGCGCGGCAGGATCACGGCTGCGAGTCCGGTGTCGCCGATGTGGATCGCCATGCCGGTCGGGATCAACGCCGTCTCGCCGGGCGCGAGCGTCAGGGTGTCCTCCAAACAGGCGCGCAGGTCGATGCCGGCCGATCCCGGGGTCGCGTGACTGGGAATGGGCCATTCCGACCCGAGGCGCGAGTCAAGCACCTTAAGCTGAATCTCTCTCATGATATCTCTTCGTTATGGTCTGAATCAGTTCACGGGCCAGCGCCGTCTTGGCCGCCCGCGGCAACGAGACGCCGCCGTCCCGCCAAAAAAGCTCGAGCGCATTGTCGTCCGTGTCGAAGCCCCGTCCGTCGCCGACCAGATTGCCGGCGATCATATCGAGCCCCTTGTCGTTCAACTTCTTGCGCGCATACGCTTCGAGGTCCGCCGTCTCGGCAGCGAAACCCACCGTAAAGGGTTTCCGGGCAAGCCTTGCGACCTCAGCCAGGATGTCTTCCGTGCGTTCCAACTGCAGCACCAGCGCCCGGGCGTCCTTTTTGATCTTTTGCGTCTCGGCGCTCGCCGGGCGGTAATCCGCGACGGCGGCCGCGGCAATAAAGATATCGCATTGTGCGACCCACTCAAACACGGCGGCGCGCATCTCGGCAGCGGTCGCCACCCTAACCGTAGTCACGCCCGCGGGCACCTCGAGCGCCACCGGCCCGCTGACCAGCGTGACCTCGGCACCGGCCGCGCACGCGGCCTCGGCGATCGCGTAACCCATCTTGCCCGAACTCCGGTTACCGATGAAACGCACCGGATCGATCGCCTCGTACGTAGGACCGGCAGTGACCATGACGCGCTTGCCGGCAAGCGCGCCGGAATGCTCGAAACGGCTCCGGATCGTCTCCAGGATCGCCGAAGGTTCACTCATACGCCCTTCGCCGACCTCGCCGCAGGCCTGCCCGCCCGAATCGGGGCCTTGAAAGGCGACGCCCCGCTCACGTAGCAGGCGCGCATTTTCGACCGTCGCCGGATGCG
>WGNS01000055.1 GCA_016124415.1 Gammaproteobacteria bacterium
CGATATAAGAAACGAGCTTCAGTGAGCGCATGTCGTCATCAATCAAAAGTCAAAATATATAAACGGCAAGGGCTCCGACCAAAGAATGGTCGTCGCTGCAATAACTACCGGAGCGGCCACGATTCCGAACCTTGTCTTTTCCGGAAATCCTTCCGAATCGACTTTGTACAGCTGAAGCAAGTGGTCCAAAATCAAAAAGAGGACAAAAAGCCAGGCGCCCGCGCCGAGTGCATTGGGATTATTTTGGCGGCTGAATATATCCAAGCTGAGCAATGCGGATAACTGCTGAGTGTCCAAGAAGAACACCAGCCATGAAATCAGAATCACCGGGATTACGATAAGGCGCCTAACGGCGCTTGGCAGGGCACAAAACCCGGTCATTCGCTCCACAGCCAGAAGAACCCCGTGAAGCGCGCCCCAAATGATGAAATTGAAAGCCGCCCCGTGCCACAGTCCGCTTACCAGAAAGACGATCAACACATTGAAATAGGACCTAAGTGGCGCTACTCGACCTCCACCCATCGGAATGTACAGATAGGTCTTGAACCACGATGTCAGACTAATATGCCATCGTCGCCAAAAATCGGATAAAGAGTCGGCCAAATACGGATAGTTGAAATTGGCCGGCAACCGAATGCCGATCAACAAAGCGAATCCCAATGCCATATCGCTGTAACCCGAGAAATCCCCGTAAATCTCTACCGACATGGATAACATTGCGTACAGCGTGTCGGTAAAAGATAGGTTGGAAATGCCCAGCTCCATCGCACGAGACACGATGGCGCCCGCTCCATCCGCAATGACCACCTTTTTGAACACGCCAAAAGCGATCAGGATGAAGGCCAAGACAAAGTCTCGCTCTCTAAACCGAATATAGGCGCGCCACATATTTGTGGGCCTGAGAACCGGTCCGGAGGCCAGATGCGGCCAAAACGTCAGTATCTTCAGGCTATTGGTGGCGCTATATTTAGCCTTCACAGTGGGATCTCGATGGACTTCCACGAGGACCGCGATTGCGGTAAACGTATAAAACGAGATGCCTAGCGGAAGAGAAAGCGGTGTAATCGTTACCCCAACCATGGACAAAAGAAACGCCGAATATTTAAAGATGAACAGCGGCGCCAACACGAACGCAATAGCCCAGGAGAGACTGATCTTTTCTTTAAATAGCGCATGAATCGCCGCCATTTGCATGACGATGATGAGCGAGAACGGCGGGAAGTACCATGCCAAAAACAGGAGCGAAGTGATCGCAACGAATATATTGGCCTTTCCTTCACTAATCGAGCTGATGCCCAAATAGAGAGGAACAAAAATTACCAGGAATAGAAGGAAAGCCGGCTCAAGAAACGACATGACGCTACAGGGCGCTCATCCAGAATGCCAGCGACACGATGTTGTTAACCCGCGACTAGTAAGCGTTGCGGTCGCGGAAGACCTTGAAGATCGTCAGAAAGATGATCTTGAGGTCCAGGTACAACGACCAGTTCTCGATGTAGAAAAGATCGTACTCGATGCGTTTTTCGAGGTCGGTATCGCCGCGCCAGCCGTTGACCTGAGCCCAGCCCGTGATGCCGCCCTTCACCAGGTGTTTCTGCATGTAGTCGGGGATTTCACCCTTAAAGCGATCGACGAAGACGGGCCGCTCGGGGCGTGGGCCTACGATGGACATATCGCCCTTCAATACGTTGAGGAACTGCGGCAGCTCGTCCAGGCTCGTGCGCCGCAGGAAGGCGCCGAACGGCGTCGCCCGTTGCTCGTGCTCTCTCGCCCAGACAGGACCGGATTCCTTTTCGGCATCCACCGGCATCGAACGGAACTTGAGCATATGGAACGGCTTGCCGCCCCAGCTCACACGCTCCTGGCGATAAAAGATCGGGCCGGGAGAGCTCAGCTTCACGCCGATCGCCAGCGCGATCATCACGGGCGAGATCAGGAGTAGGATCAAGGCGCCGATCACCTTGTCCTCGACCTCCTTGAGCCACAGGTTCATGCCGACCATCGGAGTCACGTTCAGATCGATGACGGGGATGCCTTCAATCTGGGAGATATCGTGGTTGATGAGCCGGAACTCGAAGATATCCGGGATGAAGCGGATTGCCACGGGGACGTGGCGCAGACTGTGCACTACCTCGCGCACGCGGTCGTAGTCCTCGAGCGGCAAGGCGATCCAGATTTCGTCGACGCGCATTTGCCCCAAGTTCGACGCCGCGACCTCGGCCACGTCCTTCAGTTTGCCGAGCACCGGATGGTCCTCGATCGACCCCTCGTAACGATCGGAGAAAAAGCCCTCGATCTGGAAACCCGACCAATGCGCCGATTCGATCCGCTGCGCCACTTCACGCGCGAGATCGCCGCCGCCCACGATCGCGATGCGCGTCTTCCGCCACTGCTGCGAAACGAAGTGGCGCAGCAGCATCGTCAGAATGGCGCGATAGATCGCGAACAGGGGAATCGTAACGATGAACCAGAGGACGAACCACTGACGGGAGATCAGCTCGGTCGTCTTGGTAAAAAAGGCGATCATCAGCAGCGTCACCGCCACCGCGCCCCATCCGGCCATGAGGCGTTGGAAATTGATCAGGACCTTGTCGCCGCGCCAATTGCGGTAAGCGCCGACCTTGGGGAAGAAGAGACTGCCGAGGAACGCCGCGATGACGGCCACGGTCATATACTTCGACACGAGCTCCCAGTCGGGAAAACGCAAGACGTAGGCGAACAGACCGCCCGTCAGGATGGCGAAAATATCGACGATGCGTACGCTGAAATACAGCAGCGGGTTTTGCCGCCGCATCAGGCCTCGGGTCTGGGTCTTCACTTTATACTGGCTCTATTCGTATGGTCCTTCGGCCCGACCGGGCCAAACGGCTGATTATAGTCCAAGCGTCTGATTCCGCGCTTAGCGAACCCGTGTTCCGATATCTCACGGATTATCGGCAGATCGGCGCGATGATCGAATCCACGACGCCGTTTACCGAAAAACGGCGCTCGACGAACGGGGCGAGCCGCGCCCGCCGGGTCTCCCGGTCCTCGAGGTCGAGCGAGGCCAGCAGGCCCCCGAGCAGATCGGGCCATTCCTCTTCCCGCGTCTCGCCCGTGACCGCTCCGCCGCCGGTCTCCGTAAGGACATGAGCCAACTCGCTGTGCGAGTCGCAGATCGCGAACACCGGCACGCCTGCGGCGAACAGGTTGGGCAGTTTCGACGGAAACGCGCCCGCGCCCGTTCCCCTCGCCTGCGGAATCACCTGGACGGTCGAATAGCGATACAGATGGACAAGCTGGTCGTCCGGAACCAAGCCATGACAGTGGAACCGCGCCTCCGGCGCGCGTTCCAGGGATTCGCGTATCCGCGTCATGGCGGGTCCGTCCGAAAAGATATGGCAACTGATACCGGGGTTCGCGGCGCACACGGACCTGAAAAAGGCCTCAAGCCGCCCCGGCATCTGCTTCTCCCCCAACGCGCCGGCATAGACCACGTGCGCCAGCCCCTCGGGGAACAGGGGCGCCAGCCGGTCCTCGGCGACGGGGCTATCGCTAAGCGTCACAAAGGGATAGGCGACGACGCAACGCGTTGGCTCCAGACCGTAGTCCTCGATCAGCGCCTTGCGCATCGATTCGGAAAGGCAGATCAGCCGGTCGCAGGCCGCCAGCGCTCGCCGTTCCAGGCGGCGTACGGCATTCGCGATCCAGCGCCGCAGACGGCTGTCGACACTGCGCGCCATGATCCCTTGAAGATCATGCACGACGCCGACCTTCACGGCGTTCCGATCCGTAAGCCAAAACCCGAGCAAGGACCCCAGGTTAGGGGGGAAAATTGCGACCACCAGGTCGCTGCGCGACCCTCCGGACAGGCTGCTCGCGCATACATGCGCCGCAAACCAACCCTCCAGCAAAAGCCGCCTTAGGATCGGGGAACGCGGGTAGCGCATCCAGGCGCCACCCCTGCGGATGGTCATGCCCGGCAAGGTTTCGTTTGAGGGATGCGGTCGCCAATCGGGATAGAGGGGGTACGAGCAAACCGCTTCCACCTCGTATCCCCGCTCCACCAGCGCAAGGGCAAGGTGATGGTTGTATCGTCCCGTGGAAATCCGTTCCGGATAGAAGAAGGGCGACAGCAGCCGCGCACGCCGCGTCACACGCCCTCCTCATAGCGCCAACGCGCCGTGAGGTCGAGGCCGAAGCGATGGTCGATGGCGGCAATCTCGGATCGCAACTCAGCCCGAATGCGCCATAAAGTATCCGGGTCAGCCACCGGGCGGTCGTCGGCATACTCGCGATAGAGCGCGTTGTTGACCCAAGCCCGATTCTTGACCCATGTGACCAAACGCGGCAAACCGAATGCCCGGCTCAGCAAGGCCCCGCGCTTGGCCAGCGAGGCCATCCGAACGGAACGCGGCTTGGCTGCGGCAAGCGCCTTCTCCTGCATCGTTTCGGGCAAAGGCAGCTCGTCGACGCCGAGAAACTCAAACATTCGCCGCGCGAAGTCATCGGGATCGTTCTTCAAATCGTCGAACACGCCGGGAAATATGCGCTCGTCCCCGAAACGCTCGATGAACGGCAACAGATGTTTCTCGTAGCGGCCGTGGTCCACGAGTTCCGGCATCTTATCAAGCGCCTCCTCGAAGGTTCCGGACACGCGGCCCTGGCGGATCATATAGAGGTAAGCCGAAAAGGCCCGCTCCGCCGGTTCGCGCATGCAGACGAGCAGTTTTGCGTCGGGATAATGTGCATGGATGCGTTCCGCCGCATCGACCGAGAACAGGTAATCGTGCTCGACCTCGCCCACGGCCCGGTGCGCGGGGGACACATCCTTGAAATAGCGCTCGTACCAACCGATCCCGCGATCGTAATAGCGATTGAAGAACTCCAGTTCCTTGCTCGGGGCGACATAGACCTGGGGATGCCAGGTCAGCACCTTGTGAATCCAGGTGGAACCGGATTTATCGGGGCCGATGAAGAAGAAGCGATTGTGTATGGAATGGTTCACTCGCGATCCAAGGTCATTAAGGCTATATCTCGAATTGGTCCCGTTTGAAGGTCCATTGCTCATCGTGACTATCGGCGTTCGCGCGCGTACAGTTCGCTTCGGCCTCGGATAGATAGAGAAACCAGGTTTGCCGCTCCATCGGCTTTTTGGCGCCAAAGGCGGAATATGACAGCAACGTCAGATTGACGCCGTGTTCGGCGTCCCGCACGGACTCATAGCGGATGATCTCCGCGCCCGCCGCCCTAGCCCTATCCGAAAGATCCTGGGTAGCGCCATAGTCGCTCGGATGGACCCAGAGCGCCCGATCCTTCACAAAGGGCGGTCGCATCAGATCAAGCACCTTGCGCGATGCGTAGCTGACCGAAAATACCGTCAAACACTCGTGTTGCCCCGGCAACTCGGCTTCGGGCGACTCTCTGAAAAACCGAAAGCGATAGTAGCAAAGTTCCGCCAGGGCCGTACGAACATGTTCCGAGGCGTAAAAAACGCCTTCGGTCGCCCCGGCGCGCCGAAAACGCGAGCCGACCGGATAAGGGGCATCGTATCTAAACGGTGTCATCAACAAATAGTAGAGTTTTTCGGCCCCTTGGGGCACGGGGGGCTTGGTCGCCTCCAGGATCTCTTCCAGAACTTCCTGCTCGTCCTTGGTCGCAACCAGTTTGCGGGTAGACGTGGCATGCTGAAATTCGACCGCTCGCCATGCTGTCCCGGACCTTTTGGAGAATTCAGACTCGAGCCCGGTAGGCATCGACATAATCGACCGTTTTGGCAAGCCCCGAAACGCTGGTGATCAGGTCCACAGGGACCCCTTTCAACGCGGTGTTATAGCCCTTGAGCCATGAGCGCAAGGACTGCTCGTCTCCCCCGACGATAGCGTCGAGACTACGGAATAGGCGCACCAGCAGCGCGGCCAGCTCCCACTCCTTGCTGGCCTCCCTGATCCAATAACGACCTCGCTTCATGCGCGATATCGTGGCTTCGCTGACGCCGATCGTCTGCGCCAACATAGCTTGCCGTAAGCCCATGATGTCCGCCGCCTTGAGCACGGCGGAGGTCAATACGCGTTGCCGCTGCTGAGAAAGGCCCGATCCGGCCGTTAGGTGTTCAGTCATAGCCAACCCCCGTTTTACGTCTTCAGAAATATTAACCATGATATATTTCTGAAGCAAGCAGTCTAGTGCCTATCGGCTCAAGCCATGCAACGCTTTAGCGGTCTCGACCGCTTGGTTCATAACGATCACTCGGCTGACAACTTCACCTAAAATGATTGTGTAGCTACTGGTTATACAACAGACTGTTATCCCATATCCGATTTGGAGGGACGCCCTATGACCCGTTCAGCCACCCGCACGGCACATATTAACCTGCGCGCACTCGATACTCAGCGCAGCCTGATCGACCGTGCCGCTGCATTGCTGGGCAAGAGCCGTTCCGACTTTATGCTGGAGACGGCCTGCCGCGAGGCCGAAAACGTATTGCTCGACCAAAAGCTTTTTCTACTCGACCAGGCAAGCTTCGACGCCTTCGAACAAGCGCTCGATGCGCCAGCGAAAGATAATCCCGCCCTGCGTCAACTGATGGCTCGAAAGTCTCCATGGGAATAACCGCCCCTGATCCGCTCTCTAAACTGCTCACCGACTCCCAAACAGCTTTCTGCTCATTTCAAGAATCGCCCTCCGGAAGTAACGAATGGGAACAGCGATAATCGCCATGTAATAAGATTTACTGTCCAGCACGCCAACGATCATTTGCCCGTTCTTTTTGATCACTCGAATTTCCGAGAAGATCCGACTCACTATAGACGCAGACGAAAGACCTACACCGGTTTTCCTATAGATGTATCCGACATTTTTATTGTAGCTCCAGGTTCGCGTACACGCTGACAGACGAAGTTTCAGATCCCAGTCTTCATAGATTGGAATCTCCTTGTCGAATCCTCCGGATCGTATAAATGCGTCTCTCCTCACCAACATATGTGTCGGGATACGACCCTTATGAAAAAGCAGCCAAATAAATCTCTTTTTTCCGTCGAAGCCAGGAAATCCATTGAAGTTTATAAACTCCTTTTTTCCACTATTTCGAGTCATCATCACTTCTGAAATCACAACATCCGTATTTTCCTCTTCTATCAAACGGAGCTCCCGTTCAATTTTATCCGGCGAAAAAGTATCATCCCCATCCAGCCAGGTAACATACACACCAGAAGCTCTCTCGAACGCAGCCTGCCTGTTAGCCGAAACGCCGATATTCACATCCTGATAAATCGGAATGATGTTGTCGTATCGCTCGGCATAATCACGAATGACCTGCCTGCTTGCATCGGTCGAACAATCGTCGGCGACTATGATTTCCGCAACCGGAACCGTTTGCCTCAGAACGCTTTCAATCGCATCGTGTAAAAACGGTAAGTTATTATAGCTAGTAATAATACAGCTAATTTTCTTAAGGGCTTTTCCCGACATGAACAAACGAGAGTGCTTTGGAGTTAGGTGACTGTTTTTTTTCCGATCGAGCGCAAAAAACGGACTGCGCTGTCCGGGAGAACCGCTCTCAGTCCGGTCCTGAATACCACGCGCATCAAGCGGTAGAAATAAAATAGATCAGTATTCAGACCGGGAAAATAGCGACGACTGATCGCATGCGTTTCAATCAATGTCTTTATCATTGACTGCCGCGAGGCGCCATAGGCGTCCATTATCGTGATTGGTGTATTCACGCATACCGCGCGAACGCCTCTTTTCCTGGCCCAACACATGAACTCATAGTCTGCGCAAATCGGTTCGTTCTCCACGAAAGGGTGTTCCCGCAACAACGAACGCCTGACCAGCATAGACTGATGGCTGCACACGATCCCTTTCCAAATATTCCCGATCGGCTTGGCCCTCTGGTAGGCCTGATATCCCCCATAGTCGAGCAGCCAATCGCCGTAGACAATATCCGCCGATTCGATGTGAGCCATCAACTGCGACAAGGCATCGGCATTGTAAAACTGATCCCCGGCGTTCATGAACAAGATCCATTCGCCGCTCGCGAGGCCTACGCCCTTATTCATGGCGTCGTATATACCCCGGTCGGACTCGCTGATCCATTTGACGATCGGAGGCGCGTTGCGTTGAACGATATCGACCGTGCCGTCATTTGAACCACCGTCTACAACGATATACTCGAAATCCCTATTATGCTGCGAAACGACACTATCAATCGTCGGCGGCAAATGAGTGACCGCATTATAGGTCACCGTAATAATGCTGATCTTGGGGGCATCGGTCGGCATAGCAATCATAAATGCGGATTCAGGTTATTCCCTTTCGTCCGGGCGTCCCCATCGCACATTGCGCCGAACCACCCGCGCCGGGTTGCCGGCAAGCAAAACGTTCTCTTCCTCGAAAACCCCGTTAACCACACTGTTGGCAGCCACCACCGATCCCTAAGCAATACGCGTCCCTTTCAGTACCTTGACTCCGCTGCCGATCCAGACCCGCTCTCCGATCAAGATACGCGGGTCATCTATCGTTCGCTTTCCTTCATACTCGAGGCTGTGAAAATCGGAGTCGAGGAATTCCACATCCCAGGCGATCGCGCAGCCTCCTCCAACGATCAAGCCATGCTGAATAATGAACCGCGTCATGCCGCTTACATAGCAACTACCGAACTCGCAAACCGCGTTGGGACCGATGTCCAGTCGGCATCCTTTGCCCAAATTGACGTTTCCCTTTATCCGCAAATGGCCTCGGATATTCAGGTAGGTATGATCGTGGTTATTCAGAAACCCGATAAACAACGTGCCCAGCCATAGGCGGCCTCGAACATCGATATTCGCCAATCCCCGAATACACGTATTTTGGTGCGCGAATATCCACTTACCGTGTACTCGGTAATAAGCATGCCGCGGCAAACACAGCGTTAAATTCGTACCGGCGAGACGAAGCCTGCGGGCACGAGCAATGAGGGAACTGAACATCGCGTCAACCTATCCGTACGGTAGATAGGGACGCTCTCTGGAGCGCCGCCCCTTCGGCATGCCGGTAGTATGATGATTCAACCAACGTTCTATCGTAAACAAGCCATAGCCGACCGCATCCGAAACCGCTCCACCCCAGGTGGTCGGAATGGCATCGATCTCCTCCAGGAGTCCTCGCTCCGTCAACCCGAACCCCGCAAGCGTCTCGTCGCCCAAGAACCGGACATAGCGCCGCGCAAACCATTTGCGGTAGGCATTGGAAAGCCCTCGCTTCCATTTGGCCAGCGATTCGGTGCTCACGCCGCCATAGGACTGAACGCCGGTAGGATCGCCCATAATCCCCTCGAACTGCACGCTCCGGTATCCGGTCAGCATGACCTCCGAAAAGGTTATGCCCATATAGTCACAACTACGCCGCATCACATCTTCCGGCACCGAGACCAGTTCCCGATAATCCAAACACAATGCGCGATCGCCCAGCAATTTCGCACCCTCCGCCATGAGCCGAGGGCCGCGCATGATGTCGACATAGCTACCCCGCAAGCGCGGCGTCATTCGGTCGTGATGCCACGTCTTGAGAATGGAGGACAACACTTCGAGAGGATTGCGAAACAAAAATATGAAACGTGCATCGGGGAACGCCTCGGCCAAAAAAGGCACGATCAAGTAGTAGCGCGGCGTTTTGTCGATGAATACCTTTGCCCCGGAGCCGCCTTCAATACGAGCGTACAAATCTTTCACGAATCCTGCCACGTGGCTAAGATATTCTCCGCGGCCACCAGGCAGTCGACCCACAAAATCATTCAACGCTAGATGACACGTTGCCTGCCAGTATTCCGATGCGATGACCGAGGGTTCCAGCATTGTCGCCATAGGCAAACAAATCCATGGCTCGGCAACGGTACAGACCTCCGGACTAACCGCGAGCATTTTTTGTAATAAGGTCGACCCAGATCTCGGCAACGAGATTAAGAATACCGGCTTCACCCCATGATCAGTTTGATCCAGATCTATCATCCTCTTGCGAGCGCTCGATAATGGTAAGCGGTAGCCGCCATTTGAATGGCCATAGGCAGGCGCCCCGAACATAACGCATTTCGAGATGCACGCGTCGCAATGGAGGCGATCCAGTACGCTAAACCCGAAATCGCTTGGCGTCGGGCGCTCTTCGAAAGAGGCTCAAGCAGGTGAAAATTCTTTTTGAATACGTGATCCAATGCAGTTATATGCTTCTCAAGCCCTCTACTAGACAATCCCTTTTTATGGGTTCTAATACGGGAAAGCACCTGATCCACAAATACTACTTTTAGTTTTTGAGTCAAACGTATACGCATATCAAAATCTTCATACAGACCTAATGATGGATCATGAAAACCTATTTTCCTCCAAGAGTCATAATGTACTAATTCCATACGAAATAAGCTTCGCCGCGGAAACTCCCGAGCAAAGGTCGCGCAAAAAACATCGCCCTGGGGCACGATCTCACCGTTGATCCAACGATAGATCATACTCCTTCCATCTTCCGTCCAATACTCGTTATTGGAAAATGCAATTCGTGCCTCGGGGTGTTCCTGCAACGCTGCCGCCTCACGCTCTAGCTTTTCGGGAAGCAACCAGTCATCGCCATCGACATACGTGACATAGTCACCGGTGACCGCCTTCAACGCATCGATCCTAGCCTGTGCGACACCCATATTACTGCGATGATATATGGGGCTAAACAACTCTGGATAATGGCGGTTATAGTCGGCGATCAGATCTTGGGAATCATCAGACGATGCATCGTCGACAACGATAATCTGGCTGGGCATAAGTGTCTGAGTTAGTACACTATCAATGGCTTCACGTAGATAATCACATTGGTTATAAGATGTCACAAAGATCGATATCTTCATCTTCCTTATGATCTCTTTTTGCGAATTTTTGTGAAATACGCTTGCCGATCAGTAGGGGAAATCAAAAACCGTAATGCGTTACCTGGAAAGTTTAAGATATGCGGCATTATCTCCCTTGACAAGGTTCTCCAGAAGAAAATTTCCAGTACATTGAAATATCTGCTCATAGCACGTCGCCTTTCCTTCTTATAAGAAAGGGTATGACTTAACCCTCTGGTGCCAATAATAGCTATGTCGCGCCTCAGATATGTTGAACATACTCCTACCTTCATTACCCGTAACAACCACTCGTAATCAGAGACGATACTAAACGACTCGTCAAACCCCCCATGGCGTTCAAACAAATCGCGCCGAACAAACATACCTTGATGGCAGATTGTTGTAGCAGCCAGCTCCCGACGTGTAGGCAGTTCTGGTTGCGTCCAACGTCTTAATCCAGACGGCACCTCTCTCAACACATCTCCGTATACCAATTCGAGCCCTGGATAACAATCAAAAATATCCACTACATCACTGAGCACACGTCGATCACATAAGCGGTCGTCGGCATTAAGAAAAAACAAAACGTCACCCGTGGCGGCCTTTATCCCCTTATTCATGGCATTGTAAACCCCATCATCGGGCTCACTTACAAAATAGGCAATACTATCTCGGTAGCGATCAATAATATCCAGCGTCCCGTCGGACGACGCACCATCGATAACGATATGTTCAACATCTACGAAACCCTGAGTTCCAATCGAATGAAAAACGGTTTCGATATGTGCTGCCGCGTTATAGCAAACTGTAATAATCGACAGTTTTGTCACAACTTTCCTTTGTCATTTGAAACAGCAGACTTAAAGAAAAAGCGCACGAATCTCCACAACTTATTATTTTTAATCGAATTCAACTCCGACTGTTTTTGGCTCAAGCTTTTCTGTAACTCATCTACTTTTTGAGCCAATCCAGCTATCGCGGGCGCAACATATAGTTGCGCCTCTTTTCCGGTAAAAGTACGCCATGAAGGATAATGCTTGTCCATGACATCCCCACACTGACGAGCAAACGCAGCGTGTTGTTCGGTAGACCATTCGATCCAATGGAAAGGAACGCGCTTTGCGATGTTGTCTCTACGCATCATCGGCAGTTGACTCGATTCGAATCCCATCCATTTGACTAGCTTTGGCAACTCTTGAGGCATATCCTCAAGGCGCAAGGTATAAAATCTATCCGGCGCACAACGCCTTAGGTCCTTCTCGATGACACGGTTTACGTAGCCCCAATACCAGCAACATTTCTCAAACCGATTCAATTCCTCCCACTCGCTCTCGCTCATTTCTCCTATACGATCAGCACGAACACGCCCATCGATCCAAGCCTTTTCGATTGCTGAACAATCTTCGTAGCGACTGTGATTTTCGGAATGGCCGGTATACCACTGCTTCTGATAGGTTGACGCAACAACATCTAAGCCATTACGAATCAACCAGATAAAGCGAGCCTCTGGAAATACCGAAACCAAATCCGGAATTATAAGAGATAAAGTCTGGTTCGACTCACAGTATACTTTACCATTCACTGTTGGAAATCTTGTTTCCCTTAGCATCGCATGAATCGTCCCTGCAGCAACATCGCCGCAATGTTGCTGTGTTGACTCTAAAATAAGTGCTGGCTCCGGCTCGTGAACCGAGTGACAACCGTCGATCTGCCCCAAAGTTCGGGCGATAGTCGTAGAACCAGAGCGCCCAGTAGTAACAACAAAAAACATAAAAGATCTAGCGCCTCGAAATTGCCGGCTTTCGTAACCAAGCATATATTTGCGCGTTCATTTTCTCTGAAAAAAACGCGCGAAGTATGGTTGCCGCCATATCCCCCTTTGCTCCAGCTGGCTTACCTCCAGTGTTAATGCGCTCGACTACAAACCCCACATGTTCCGAGATATGCCGCATCTCTGTTTCCGAATACAGCCGAATGTGGCCCATGTGTCCAAGCCTTTCTACTTTTTCATATTCAGCAACAACGTCATCCTGATAGTCGACTCCAAAAAGAAAGCGCCAACGCATCAAGGGCGTAATTTGAGGTGTACTTAGAAGGCAAATCCCACTAGGTTTTAGAACACGATATATTTCACGAATCGCATGCATAGGGTTTATTCTAAGATGTTCAATAACCTCCGAAAAAACAACCAGCTCAACTTCATTATCCCCAAATGGAAGGCTCTGCTGTTCAATATCTACTTTATGAAATGGAATGCCGTATCCTTCAAACAGGGCGGCAGATCGCTCAGGGTAGATATCAACCGCTTCAACCTCTAGCCCTGTATTCTTGAGAATGACGGTTATATGTCCCGGCGCACTTCCAACCTCTACAACATGTGTGAAGCCATTCAGCTCGACTAATTGACGTATGTTTTCTATCAATGAAGCGTAATGGGGAATATGCCCTGTTCCATAATTAACTGCCCATTCGTTTAGATGAGACTCACTGACTGGAAACGCTTTTGAGAGATTATCAACCTCTTCGCGAATTTTCCTTTGACTATACTTCGGGAAATTAATCATTCGTTAGAATTACTCCGGAACCGCTTTCATAGCCCATTCATAATTGATAAATACACCTTGCGCCATCGCGGCGGGCACTTTACCAGTGCCATAGTAATCTCCCGTTTCAACAGAGATTGTCCCGACGTCTGTCACCCAATCTGCTACTTGCCCATTACCCTCAGAATAGACTGTGTAGCGATAAACGCCACGATTTAGAGGCCACTTTTTGATACGCAAATACCATGTACCAGTTCCAGGCCTTGCTTTTAGACTGACACCTATTACCGAGCTACGACAGGCGAACATCAACGCGCCGGCTTCGGTATAAAACCCGAGAGACACATCCGCGTTAATCGGAGCGCCTATATCCTTGGCTTCATAATCCAATTCGATTCGCACCGCCATACCGGACACTAAGACTGAAAGAGGGGCATTCGTTTCATCATCAATAAATCGTATGCTCTTAATCCTAAATTGCTGGCTGCCCTTTCGATCCCTTCTCTCAGAAATTGATGCAGTAATTTCCGATCCCACTTCAGAGACGTATTTTGTCACGGCATCTTTCACTGAACCGCTGTAAATAAGTCTGCCGCCCTTTAGAATAACAGCGCTGGTGCACAACGATTGCACCGCAGCCATGTTGTGACTGACAAAAAGCACTGTCCGGCCAGATCTACCGACATCCTCCATCTTGCCTATGCACTTTTTTTGAAACTCGGCATCTCCGACAGCCAGAACCTCGTCAACAATCAAAATTTCAGGTTCCAAATGCGCTGCCACTGCAAAAGCAAGTCGGACGTACATACCGGATGAATATCGCTTTACCGGCGTATCCAGAAATTTTTCCGTTCCTGAAAAGTCGACGATTTCATCAAATTTACGTTTTATTTCGGAGCGGCTCATTCCAAGAATTGCGCCGTTCAGAAAAATGTTCTCCCGGCCCGAAAGCTCCGGATGGAAACCCGTGCCGACTTCGAGCAGGCTGGCGATGCGGCCGTTTATGGTGATGCGGCCTTTGGTGGGTTCGATAATCCGGCTCAGCACCTTTAAAAGCGTAGACTTGCCCGCGCCGTTGCGCCCGATGATGCCGACGCGGTCGCCCTGCTGTATCTCGAGATTGATAGCCTGAAGCGCCCAGAACTCCTCGACGTCGACCTCTTCCCGGTTTGGCGAAAGCGGATGCATCAAACGCTGACCGACGCCGCGCAGTTTGTGCATCATGACGTCGCGAAGCGCAGTGTATCTTTCCCGCTTCTGGTGACCGATGATGTAACGTTTGGATAGGTTTTCAATCTTGATGGCAGGCATGGCCAGGATAGCTTCAGGTTATAAGAGCTGTTTCAACAATCATTTTTTCGACTTATCCCTTGCCACGTGCAATCGCTCAATCATCACCTCGGTAAACGTTAACAAATCATCCAAGCCGGATTCGATGATGGTTTGTACGATGCCCATGTCCACTTGTTGATATTCATGGATAACGATGTTGCGAAAACCTACCATGCGCTGCAATCTTTCGCACAGGTCTTGAGATATTAGCGCCGCCTTTTCCAGGCGGGAAAAGGACTCCCGGCTTTCGTTGGGTATACCGAGTTTCCGTTCCTTGATGACGAGATTGGCGAGATCGATCGCTTGTTCACAGGCGCGGGTGATATTCAATATCGCTGCATCCTGCCGGCTATAATCAACACGGAAATCGCTGCCCGCCAATCGGTATTCTTCTTTGGCGCGCTTGATACAGCGCTGAATGCTCTGAATTTTATTGATCATCACATCGTTCATATCCGAACGGCCCGCTTGGTCTCGTAGAAGGACTGCAATATGTCCGCACGTTCCTCGTTCAGCTTTTGGTAGTAGGAAATCGTCAGCATTTCAAACTCGTCCGCGGCCATTCCATCGGCGCAGTAGATTCTCCGATCCGCGCCGATCACCTCCTTTTGAAGGACCGTGGGCACGAGACGCAAATTGATCAAATCGACATCCCTGACGAACAATCGCTCAAGCGCTCGATGCAATGCCGTTGTATAGAGGCCGCCCACGGCCTTGGCCTCATGTACGGGGAAAAGCAGGGCAATATCGATATCGCTCTTGACCCGCTCCTCTTCCGTCGCCCACGACCCGAACAGATAGATCGCCTCTAGCCGTGGATAATGCTCGAGGCAGAGCCTGATCAGCTCTGATTCTTTGTGGTTGGATTCGGTTTCAAGTGTCACGCTTCAACACCCTATTCAACACGTCTTCTTTCATTCCGGTCTCACCAGTCTTTCGGCGTTGGCCCGGGCAAGAACCTGAAAAGGCGTGGCACTGTGACCTCGCTCATAAACGACGATATCGACAGGCAATCCCAGATCGGCCTCAAGATCGAGCTTGATTCGTCCTCGTTCCAGAAGAGACAGGTGCCGATCCGATTCGATGAGGAGATCGACATCCCCGCCCCTGGCTTGATCATCCAGGCGAGACCCAAATAGAAACACCTCTCCCCGGTCATCCAAGTACCGGTAAGTCACAGCGAGGATTTTCTGAATTTGTTCCCGAGTCAGCCGCATATTCGTTTTAATTCAGTTACAAGTAGTAAGTACCCCAGTAGCAAGTTACAAGTAGAAAGTATCAAGTAGCAAGTAGCAAAAACAAACTTGTCACTTGGTACTTGATACTTGTCCCTGTCTTTAAATTACATCCGCAAACGTCTTCTCGGTCTTACGGAAGTAATAGACCCCGCCCGCGAGCAACGCCGCCACCACCAGCAATGAAAGCGCGAAACCCGGCCAGTAGATCTGATAGTCGCCGCCGATGATGGCCCAGCGGAAACCGTCGATCACGCCGACCATGGGGTTCAGCGAGTAAAGCAGCCGCCATTGTTCGGGGACGATGCTGCTGCTGAAGCCGACCGGGGAGATATACAACCCCATCTGCACCACGAACGGGATGATGTACCGGAAGTCGCGGTAACGCACGTTGAGCGAGGCGATCAACAGGCCCGCGCCGAGCGAGGCGGCGAAGGCGATGGCCATGAACACCGGCAGCAGCAGGATGCGCGCATCGGGCATGAATTGGTAGCCGATCATCAGCAGCACCAGGATCGAGAACGAGATCAGGAAATCGACGAAGCTCACGATGACGGCGCTGGTGGGCACGACCAGCCTCGGGAAATAGACCTTGGAGATCATGGAGGCGTTGCTGATCAGGCTGTTGCCGGATTCGGCGAAGGCCGTGGCGAAGAACTGCCAGGGCAGCATGGCCGCGAAGACCATGATGGGATAAGGCGCGCCTGCGTCGGCCGGGAGCTTGGCGATTTTGCTGAAGATGACCGTGAAGACGATCATGGTCAGGAGGGGACGGATCAGGGCCCAGGCGATGCCGATGACGGTCTGTTTGTAACGGACCAGGATGTCGCGCCAGGCGAGGAAATAGAACAGCTCCCGGTAGCGCCAGATGTCCTTCCAGTAGTGACGTTCGCTACGCCCCGCTTCGATGACGATCGTCGGCGCCTTCATCGCTGCCGGCTTGTCACTCCCCACGGAAAACCTTCATCTTGACCACGTAGCCCGCCAGTCCGACCTTCGGGTTGCTATCGTTCGCGCGCCATTTGGACGACACGATCTCGAACGGATTGGCGCCGGCCGCCAAACGGACACGCACGCGATATTGCGTGGGATACAGCGACTGGTTGCCGAACTCCGTCGCGGCGCGCTGGAAGACCAGTTTCTGGCCGTCGACGTCACCTTTGATCCGGAAGTCCTGATCGGAAGTGAGCCTTAGGATCATGACGTCGAGCATGAGCTCCTGGGGTCGTGCGGACAGGATCTTGAACTGCGTGACCGGCCCGCCCATCCACCGGCCTCTGGGCATGCCCTGCCGGGCGGGCGAGATGTCCGACTTCAGATAAGGCCCCATCGGCTGTCCCCAGCCACCGGAAAGATCGAACCGGATCGTGGAACAGATGGCCGGATCGAGGCACTCGATGACGTCGCGGGCCCTCCTGCGCTCATCCCAAAAGATCGAGGCGGTGCTTTCGGTGTCGCCCTCGCGCACGAGATAGACGCGCCGGTCGGCGATCTGGGTGGCGAGGAATTTTCCGGAATCGACGAGACGGCTGGTTTGCGCTTCGAGGTTGTATACCTGGGTCACGTGGTCGGTATGGGCCTGAATACGCTCGTAGATCCGTTCCGGTATGGCCTCCACGTTGATCTGATGGTGGGCGGTGCTGTCGAATACCCCGGTCGGCGGCAGGGCACGGCTGATCAAGGCCATGCCGTCGAGACCGAGCGCCCAAACGGCGGAGGGTTCGCCTTCCTGAATCAGTTTCATCTCATGCCCCGCGCTGAGCAGCTTGCCATAGTTCAGCGTGACGTAGAGGCCGAGCAGGCCGGGGATCAGGAGCAACAGGACCGGTTTGGCTATCCGCTTGATCATTGCTGCACCCCACGGAAGTAGTAGAACCCGGGGGCGAGTTCATAAAAATCGGGGTCCGCGAGTTCGACGCAGCGGTTGGTCGGGCAAGTGCTGACAAGGTGAATGCCCTTAGCCGCGAGTTTGTCCTTGAGCGCGGGCGTCGGCTTGCACATCAGATTGGCCGGGTTGCAATCCAGCACGTCGCGATCCTTGAAGTAAACGAGATGACGCCGCCAGTTGCGGTCGTAATAAGGGTAGCTCCAGGTTTCGTATTGCCCCTTGCGGAACAGCTTGTTGAAGAGCGGCGGCGAGACGATGCCGACCGGCTCTTCCACCGGCATGGCGGCAAGCACCCGATAGAAATCCGGCCGCAGCATGCTGAACCAGGCCGTATAGGTGCCGCTGGACTGATAGCTCTTGGGCGCGGTCAGATAGGCCTTGAACTGCATGGGATTGGTTTGCGGCGGCGGCAGCACCGCGACCATGCTCCAAACCACGCAGACCAGCATGGCGACGTTGACCACGGCGCCCGCCAGGCGATCCTGGAGGAAACGCAGGCGCCACAACAGGATGCCGGCGTAGCCGATCATGAGGACGGGCAGGAAGACGAGGATGCGGTAGCTGTTGGCGTTGGCGTTGTAGTTGGCAAAGAGGAAGGCGACGAACAGCGCCAGCGCGGTCAGGACCATCAAAAGCTCAGGCCGACGATATTCGCGGCGGCGGAAGAGCAGGATCACGGCGGCCAGCAGCGCGATCAAACCGAAGGCGGTGAACTGCGGCCCGAAGCCGGAGACGCCGATCAGGTCGGCGGTATAGGCGCCATGGATATCGAGCGCGCGGCCGAAGAACGCCTTCACGTTGTATACAAGCGCATCCAGGCTGAAGCGGCCTTGGGCATGCGCACCGGCGGCCGCGGCGGCCGACGCGGCGTCGCTCGCCACGCCCTGCTGCGGCGGCAGGATGGCGCCCCCCGCATGGCCGCTTAAGAGCCCTCTGTAATACCAAAAGCCGGAAGTCAGAAAGGTGGATACCAAGCCGATGACCGCCGCGACGGCCAGCCCTTGCAACCGACGCCCGTGCGCGAAGACGCGCTTACGGTTGATCCAGAGCACGATCAAAAACAGCACGAGCGCCACGGCCAGGAAGGCGGGCGCGGCCTTTTTGTAGCCGAGCATGAGACCGAAAGCGATGCCCGCCGAAACGAGCATTCGGGAATCCTGGCTGCGCAGATACAGGCAGAGCATGATCAATCCCGCCAGGAAACTGGCCGTGAGCGCCAGGTGGTCCTTGCAGGTGATGGCCTGCATGAGCACGAACGGGATGAAAAACGCCAGAATCGCGAATTTGATGGCCCAGGCCCGGCCGACGCCGCCCAGTCTGCCGAACAAATAGACGACGGGCACGAGCAGAAAGGCCCACAGGGTCTGCGGCAGATTGACGAGAAAATCATCGCCGAAGAAGATGAAAAACCAGTAGCTCAGGACCGCGCCGCCCAACGGCACGCGGTTCATGTTTTCGGCGGGCACGTCCAACGTGAGCGGGATCTGGCCGCGCTGGAACCACTCGACGGCCGGCGTCAGATGGTAATAGAACACGTCCCAGATATGAGGCGGCAGCAGGACCACCTTGACGATCAACACGATCGCCTGCAGGACGAAGATTGCGAAAAGCACATACAGGAAAAGATCGCTTTCCCGGCGCAGCACGGTCCAGGCATGCGCGATTTCCGAATAGAACGGCCTGCGCTTGCGCCGGAATACCACGATCATGATCACCGAAATCGCGGCGCTGACGGCAGCCACCGTGGTTCGATCCATAGCGTGAAAGATCGTGCCCAGCACGATCAGCGTGGCGGTTATCGTGGCCAGATAGATCACGCCGGTCGTGAGCGCGGAAAGCGCGAACGAACGATCGCTACGATTCAGGAAAGCGGCGGCGGAATAGCTGGATTTGATGGCAAGGCCATTGACGAGGAGAAACAGCCCCCAACTCACTAGCTCGTTCAAGATAGATTCTCAGCTGATAGGTTGTGCCGATTGTACAGCTTTATCGTTATAGCTCATAACCTCGTATATTGGCGGTTGAGCACGTCTCGCCACCCGGGCACGGCACGCCGTGCCCCTACCGGTGGGGATGGGCGACATCGGTCTCGGCGTGCGATGCCCGGTGGTGCCAACGGCGCGGGAAACGCGTTGGCTTCCCCAATTTTCGTAGGGGCACGGCGTGCCGTGCCCTTTGTCAGCCATAATCCACGTCGTCGCTGAGCACCCCGGTATAACGCTCGACGGCGAGCAGCAACTGGCTGCTTTCGTCCAGATCGGCGTAGTCGAACTGGACGCCGAGCCGGAAACTGCCGTGGATCTCGGGATGATCCTCGCACCAGATGACCCGGCCGTTGATGGTCACCGAGACCTGGTCCTCCTCGTAGGTCACCGACACCTCGGTATCCGGATCCATGTAGACCGGCAAATCGAACCCGATGCCCGTTAGGGAGATATCGTTGATATCCTCGATTTCGAATTCATCGTCGGCCGTCGCAAGGATAAACATGCCCCTGCACTCGTTCATGTGAAAAGATAGCCGCTCTGAATTTCTACGCTCGGATTGCATATTCGCTTCCGTTACCAAAGGGACAGGCCCGAAAACTCGCGGTCGAGGGGCCGCCACCGGCTAAATATCCCGACCATGGGTTGAAGATCGTCCTTAAGGGGCCCGGACTTTAACGTTGAACGACGCCTTTGGTATACTCCGCGGTCGATGTCACAATATGGGCCGGATCGACGAGGCCTTTTGGACCATCGACCGATTCGTGTAGAGAGCGGATAAGCTGGCGTAGCTCAGTTGGTAGAGCAGCTGATTTGTAATCAGCCGGTCGCGGGTTCGACTCCTGTCGCCAGCTCCATCTATGCGCGATTTCCCGGCCCGGATGCCTTGGCCTTTTACCTGCCCCCCTTGATAAAGACGCGATAACGGGATGACGACAAAGACAACGAGACCCTCCCCGAAGCATCCGCATCCCTATGCGGTCTCCCACGGGCGTCGCAACCCGCTGGGCGCGAACCCGGTCAAGGGCGGTGTCAATTTCGCGATCTTCAGCCGTCACGCCGAGGCGGTCGAACTCCTACTGTTCGAGCGCGCCGACAGCGTCGAGCCCTTCCAGATCATCCAGCTCGACACCGAGGTCAATCGCACCTTCTTCGTCTGGCACGTCTACGTCGAGGGCCTGATGCCCGGCGTCTGGTACAACTGGCGCATGGACGGCCCCAACGACACCGAATACTCCGGCCTCAGCTTCGACCGTGACAAGCACCTTCTGGACCCCTGGGCGCGAGCCATAAGCGACCGTCTTTGGAACCGCGCCAAGGCCTGTCACTCCGGTGACAACGGCGCCGCCGCCATGCGCGGTCTCGTCGTGGCCGACGACAGCTACAACTGGGAAGACGACCAGCCCGTCATCACGCCCTCGGAACAGATGATCATCTACGAGATGCACGTCGGGGGCTTTACGAAACATCCCAAGTCCGGGGTCAAAAACCCCGGTACCTTCGCGGGCCTCATCGAAAAGATCCCCTATTTGCAGAAACTCGGCATCTCCCATGTCGAGCTTCTGCCGGTCATGGCGTTCGACGAGCAGGACGTGCCGGAGAAGACGGCGCGGTTGGGGCTCAAGAACTACTGGGGTTACAGCACGCACAGTTTTTACAGCCCGCATCCCGGGTATTGCGTCTCGCCCGAGGACGGCACCCACGTCCGTGAGTTTCGCGATCTGGTCAAGGCGCTGCACAAGGCCGGCATCGGCGTCATTCTGGACGTGGTGTTCAACCACACCTCCGAGGGTGGGGAGGGCGGCCCGTTCATCAACTTCAAAGGTATAGGACGCAACGTCTTTTACCATCTGGCGCCGGTGGACAAGCGGATCTTCCACGACTACACGGGCTGCGGCAACACGCTGAACGCGAACCACCCGATCGTCGCCAACTTCATTATCGAGTGCCTCGAATACTGGGTGCAGAAAATGCACGTCGACGGCTTCCGTTTCGACCTGGCCAGCGCCCTGGCCCGAGGCGAAAGCGGGCATCCGATGCACGACGCGCCGGTGCTCTGGGGCATCGAGCTTTCCGAACGGCTGTCGGACGCCAAGCTCATCGCCGAGGCCTGGGACGCCGCGGGGCTTTACCAGGTCGGCAGCTTTCCGGGCTACCGCTGGTCGGAGTGGAACGGACGCTATCGCGACGTGGTGCGCCGTTACATTGGCGGCGAAAAGGGCTTGATCGGCGAACTCGCGACCCGCATCTGCGGCAGCAGCGACTTCTACCGCTCCCAGCACCGCCTGCCCATCAATACGATCAACTTCGTGACCTGCCACGACGGCTTCACGCTGATCGACCTGTTGAGCTACGAGCACAAGCAGAACTTAGCCAACGGCGAGGAAAACCACGACGGCTGCAACAACAACCTGAGCGCGAACTGCGGCGAGGAAGGCAATACCAAGAATCCGGCCATCGAGGCCCTGCGCGTTCAGCAGGCCAAGAACTACATCGCCATCCTGTTGCTGAGCCAGGGCGTGCCCATGCTGCTGTCGGGCGATGAGGTATTGCGCAGCCAGAAGGGCAACAACAATACGTACTGCCAGGATAACGAACTCAGCTGGTTCGATTGGTCGCTGGTCGAGAAAAACGCCCATATGCTGCGTTTCGTCCAGGCCATGATCGCGCTGCGCAAACGTCAACCCTGCCTGAGACGGCGGCGTTTCATCAACGGCAGTACGCGCAAGGGGCACCGGGTTCCGGATATCAGCTGGCACGGGGAGCACCTGAACCAGCCGAACTGGGAAAACTTCAACGCGCAGAGTCTGGCCTTTACGCTAGGAACGATCGCCGGCGATCACTTCGCGCTCCACATCATGCTGAACATGTCCGGCAAACGGCTGCACATGGAACTGCCCGAAACCGATACCGGCGCGTGGCAGCTTGCCGTCGACACGGCGTTGAAACCGCCGCGCGAGGTGGTGCCGCCCGAAAAGCAGCGCCCCGTCAAGGGTTCAACCTACCCGCTCAAACCCCACTCTGTGGTCGTTTTGGAGTTCAACCCCAAGGTCAAGCCCGAGTCAGACGCTCCGCGCGCCGGTTCACTCTGGGGTAAACGTCCCGCGACCCGGCGCACGACCTAGGGCCTGTTAACGCTAATTCAATCGCCGCTGCTGGAGTCATTTTTTCGTCCAGCAAGGCAGAGGGAGAGCGGTGTAGTGAGTCTACATAAACGACCGATAACGCGGCTGGACGGAAAAATGGTCCCAGCCCTTCGGGTTGTGGCTAAAATGTCGCCACTCGTCGTTGCTCGGCGCTCATTTGGAATAACCAAATCACGCTTCTCGCGCCTAGATTGGCGGCATTTTAGCCACAACAGCGGCGATCGA
>WGNS01000083.1 GCA_016124415.1 Gammaproteobacteria bacterium
ATGCATCACGATACGCACCTCGATCGGTCCGAGATGGGCGGGATTGAGTTTCAGATCGGCCCGCTGGATGTTCTGAGAAACCATCCACTGCACCTGCTGTCCCACGTCGTTACCCCATTGCGGCTGACCAAACGGCGTTGCCACCAAGGGCGTTGAGGCAGTGGGACCGCTCGCCGGGGGCTGAGTCAACGAACCCGCCTGCCCCGGAGCCGCCGCGAGGGCGTTGAGCGCATTCGATACCGAAGACAATGCCGCTGCGGCATTGCCGCTTTCGCCGCGCGCCCCGGCGGCGATCGCCTGTTCGCTACCGCTCAGCATCTGACTGAAGGATATCTTTGTTTGATTGTCCGTCGCGGCCTCGCTGCCACCGTTTACGCGCAGCAACGACATGAGACTATGCACGCCGTTTTCGCCGCCCTCCTTACCGGAAACGGAACCCTGGCTTGTCGCCCCGGTATTCGGATCGGCAACGGAGGCGCCCGTGCCCGTATACCCCTTCTGCGCCGTCAGACCGGCGGCGGCCGCCGTCTGAGACTGAGACGTGGGAAACGTCGCACCGGAAATTTCGTCCGCGTCGGACAAAACACCCGAAGCGGTTGCGTCGGTTGCCGGCGCCGTTGCGCCGGCACCGAGGCTCGCCGTAGTCACGGGAACGACTTCGGCCTGAGGCGCCGTTACCGGCGCGCCATTCGTTTCGGCACCGGCCTCATCCTGTTTGGCCTGCTGGTTTGAAGTCCCGGACGGCTCCTTACCCTTACCCTCGCTATCAGCCGGAGCGCCGTCCTCGCCCTTCGCGGCAACCGGATCATCCGGCAATTCCTCGCCGCGACCGGCAACATCGTCCCTTGAGGCGGATTGCTTCGTTTCATGGCCTGTAGACTTGGGTTGGGGGCGCTGGGCGGCTTTCTGCATGGCCGCATCGAATGACTGTCCCCCCTCGTCCTGCCGTCCACCCACCCGTGCGGCGTCTGATCCCGCAGATAAATCCGTGCGCGTGCGCGTCGCGCCGCCGGTGGCCCCCATGCTTCCGATATTCAGTTGAGCGCTACTGGTCATATTCCCACCCGTATTTTTTGTTCCAGGCAGAATAAAGCACGGACCGTGCCAATTTTGGGAAAACGGGGTCCCTCCCCCCGACGACAGATGCCTACGCTGTGTCGGTGGGTGTATCCGTTGTCCTCGGCCAACAATGAACGATAGCCATGACGAGCGTAGCGAGCGGAATCGCGAAGAAGACGCCCCAAAACCCCCAAAGTCCGCCAAAGACCAGGATGGCAAGAATAATCGCGACGGGATGAAGATTGACGGCTTCCGAGAACAACCAGGGCACCAGCAAATAGCCGTCGAGGGCCTGAGTGATCGCGAACCCGGAAACCACATAGGCAAAGTCCGGGCTCAAGCCCCATTGCGAGTAAGCAACCAAGACGACGGGGAAACTTACTGCCACGGCCCCGACATAGGGCACGATGACCGACAGTCCGACCAGGGCGCCGAGCAACATGGCGTATTCGAGCCCCATCAGGGCGAACATGATATAGGTGACGACACCGGCAATCATGATCTCGATGAACTTGCCGCGTACGTAGTTGCCGATCTGGCTATCCATTTCGGTCCAGATCCGCGCCATGAGTTTGCGCTCGCGGGGCAGATACGAAAGCCCCCAGCTCAGCATGCGCTCTTTATCCTTGAGGAAAAAGAAGACCAGTACGGGAAGCAGGACCGTATAGACAAGGATCGCGAATACGGTGGAGATCGAGGCAAGCGAAATAGTCACGACGTCCTGTCCTAATTTACCGATAACCGACTTTAACGACGTCATCATCGCGTCGATCTGTTCGGCGGAGACGAAATTGGGATAGTGATCGGGCAGGCTCAGCAAAAGGTCCTGTCCTCGGCCAAGCATGGCCGGCAAAGCCTTGAGCAGGTCTTTAACCTGAACCAGCAACAGCGGCAGCAGCCCAAGCATCAGAAAGGCCAGGAAACCGAGAAAAGGAACGAATACGATCAGCACGGAGGTCAATCGCGACAATCCTAGGCCTTCGAGCTTTCCGATCAGCCCTTCGAGCAGATAGGCGATGACGAGACTCGCCAACATCGGCGCCAACACGTGCCCCATGAAGATGACGATGCTGAAACCGGCAACGAGCGCCAGCGCGAGAAAGACCCCTTCCGGATCGGAAAAATATCTACGGGAAAGCTGGCTTAGTACGTTCCCCAATGCAGTCTCCTTTACCTGACAGGCCCCTTAGCGGCGCTCTATTTATCATTGTCCCGGTGTCCTTCTTGACACCGGCATGCAACGTATAATCCTGGCTCAAACGCCCTTGTCCAACCACCCGACGCGGTCCCCTACCGCGAGTCCGAGCTTATCGGCGGCTCGCGCCCCGTTACATGCAATCTCGACTAGGCCATTGGCGTTTCCGTACCAAAAAAGCGCCCCTGGCGGAACCTCGCAAAAGGTCCTGCCGTAGCCCAGTTCAGTACGAATCCGCCCGACTGCGACAAGCCGTGCATCCGGATCGATATCGACACTCCGGATTCCGGTCATCGCGTTGCCGAAATGATCGATGTAGACGACCTCACAAAGATCGGGGTCATCGCTCACTCTAACATCGTTGAGGGGTCGCGCGACAGCCTCCGGTGCGCCGCCCGCTGCCATGTGCGCAGCGACGGGAGCGAATAGATCGCGACCGTGGAAACTTGCCGACATACCGGCGGGTCGTAGCGTGATCTCCCAAAATTCCGGACTGGGATCGGCGGCGGCGACACGGTCCAAAAGACCGTTGTCCGGTCCCACGAACCAGCATCCACGACTTTTCACAAGCAAAGCGCGGCGCACGCCGCCCACGCCCGGATCCACGACACAGAGAAATACCGCCGGTGGCGCTATGGCCTCGGAATAGCGCGCCACAAGGACCGAGGAAGCATGGGGGTTACAACTGGGGAGGTCGGAAAACAGGTCGATGACCGGAACGCCGGGCGCCCCTCGTTCAAGCACGGCCCGAACCTGGCCCAGATAAGGCCCCTCCAGACCGAAGTCGGTCATCACGATTAACAGGACAGGTTTAGTCATCCCCTGACAGACAAAAAGAGACCGGGCAAGCCCGGTCTCCTTCATTCGTTACTCGATCCATCCTCGCGGATCAGGAATCGACGACTTCACCCTGAACCGGACGGTCCACGAGCATGACGTAGGCCATTGGCGCCTTATCCCCGGGACGCGGGCCGCACTTCAGAATGCGCAGATAGCCGCCCGGACGATCCTTATAGTGAGGACCCAGTTCGTTGAACAGCTTGCTGACGGCGGCCTTGTCACGGACGCGCGCGAAAGCCAGACGGCGCTTGGAGACGTCGTCGCTCTTGGCCAGGGTAATCAACGGCTCGATAACGCGACGCAGCTCTTTGGCCTTGGGCACGGTGGTCCGGATCGTCTCGTGCTCAACGAGCGATGCGGCCATGTTACGGTACATCGCTTTACGATGCGCGCTGGTTCTACCCAGCTTTCTGCCACTCTTATGATGACGCATGATCTATTTCCTAAAAGAAAGAATGTTTACTCGTTAATCAATCGGAGGTCGCGGACGCAGTGTCCTCGACGGACTCGCCACGGCCACCCTCGATCATGGCTGCCAAGCTCGCCGGCGGCCAATTCTCAAGACGCAATCCCAGGGACAGGCCGCGGTTGGCCAGCACGTCCTTGATTTCGGTCAAAGACTTGCGTCCCAGATTGGGCGTCTTGAGCAACTCGACTTCCGTGCGTTGAATCAGGTCGCCGATGAAGAAAATGTTTTCGGCCTTCAGACAGTTGGCCGAACGCACCGTGAGTTCGAGATCGTCAACCGGACGCAGCAGGATCGGATCGAACTGCTCTTCACTCTCCTCCGTCGTCTCAACCTCTGAGCTCTCAAGATTGATGAAACTCGCGAGCTGGTCACGAAGAATCGTGGCGGCGGTGCGAATGGCTTCTTCCGGATCGATCGTACCATTGGTCTCGAGATCGATAACCAGCTTGTCCAGATTGGTACGCTGCTCGACACGGGCCGACTCGACATTATAGCTCACACGGCGAACCGGGCTGTACGAGGCGTCGATCAGGAGCGAGCCGATCGGGCGGTGATCGTCCTCCTCGGAGGCCTTCTTCAGGGCCGCCGGGGAATAGCCGCGTCCGACCGTAACGGTCAGGACCATGTTGAGCTCGCCGATATCGGTCATGTTCGCGATGACGTGATCGGGGTTAACGATCTCGACGTCGTCGATCAGCGAAATGTCGCTTGCCAGAACGGCACCCGCGCCCTTCTTCTTGAGGGTCAGGGTGGCGCTCTCACGGCCCTTCATCCGCAGGGCTACGCCCTTGAGGTTCAGCAGGATATCGATCACGTCCTCCTGGACGCCCTCGATCGCGGTGTACTCGTGGAGCACGTTATCGATGCTGACCTGCGTAATGGCGCAGCCCGGAATCGAAGACAGCAGAATACGGCGCAGAGCGTTGCCGATCGTGTGACCGAATCCCCGCTCCAGAGGACCCATCGAGATCTTGGAATGACGCTCGTCGATGATCTGAACATCCATCAGCTTAGGTCTTAGAAGTTCTGCTACAGAACTCTTCATTCGACATCCTCTCTATAAATCAATCAATCGTTTTAGTCGGGTGGCGCATCAGGAGGCGCCGACCGCGGTCGTTCCGCTTACATCGAGCCAGCGCCCGAAGAGGCGTTCACTGCGCGTGGTCATCGGGGCCGATAAAACGGGCCCCGAATTACCCGCCCGGTTACCCGGACAGGCTTGCTATTACTTCGAGTAAAGCTCGACGATCAGCTGTTCGTTGATCTCGGCGGACAGCTCGCTACGCTCGGGAACGGACTTGAAGATACCCTTCATCGCCTTGGAGTCGACGTCCAGCCAGTCGCTACTGGGCTGCTGCTGAGTAAAGTCCAGAGCGGACTGAACGCGAAGCTGCTTCTTCGCCTTCTCGGTCACGGAAATCTCGTCACCTGCGCGAACGGCGTAGCTCGGGATGTTGACCTTCTTGCCGTTGACCAGAACGCCGTTGTGGCGAACCAGCTGGCGTGCCTCGCTACGGGAAGCGCCCAGACCCATCCGATAAACGACGTTGTCAAGACGCGACTCCAAAAGCTGAAGCAGATTCTCACCGGTGGAACCCTTGCGACGGTCGGCTTCGGCATAGTAACGACGGAACTGGCTTTCCAGAACGCCGTAGATCCAACGCACCTTCTGCTTCTCTCTCAACTGCAGCGCATAATCAGTGATGCGCGAACGACGCTTGCCATGCTGGCCCGGCGGGAAGGCGCGGTTTTCGATCGCACACTTGCTGGAAAAACACTTCTCGCCTTTCAGGAAGAGCTTCTCTCCCTGACGGCGGCACATACGGCACTTTGCTCCGGTGTATTTAGCCACGTTGATACCTACTTATACACGACGTTTCTTGGGAGGACGGCATCCGTTATGCGGAATCGGAGTCACGTCCGTGATGTTATTGACGGTGAAGCCTGAAGCGTTCAGCGCGCGAATAGCGGACTCGCGTCCCGGACCCGGTCCGTTGACCTCGACGTCGAGGTTCTTCATACCGAACTCTTTGACCTTTTCACCGGCCTTCTCGGCAGCAACCTGAGCGGCGAACGGCGTGCTCTTGCGAGAGCCGCGAAAACCGGAACCGCCCGCGGAAGCCCACGCCAGAGTGTTGCCCTGACGATCGCTGATCGTAACGATCGTATTGTTGAACGAGGCGTGAACGTGTGCCACACCATCCGCGATATTCTTCTTGACGCGCTTGCGCGTCTTGCCAGCTGTAGGCTTTGCCATAGAACTTCAATCCAATGTTGTTATCTATTACTAACCCGCGAATTACCGCGGGCGTTTCAGCACCTTAGGGATTTTCAAAAGGGAAAAGATAACGCTCCCCTTTGAACCGCTATTACTTGCGGATCGGTTTGCGCGGACCCTTCCGAGTCCGGGCGTTCGTCTTGGTGCGCTGCCCGCGCAACGGCAGGCCGCGGCGGTGACGGATACCGCGGTAGCAACCGAGATCCATCAATCGCTTGATGTTCATCGAGACCTCACGGCGGAGGTCGCCTTCTACGACGTACTTTCCGACCTCGTCACGCAGGGTCTCCAACTCCCCTTCGCTGAGATCCTTGACCTTGGTCGTGGAGGCGATCTTCGAAGATTCGCAGATCTGCTTCGCACGGGTCTGCCCGATGCCGTAAATCGAGGTCAGGGCGATGACCACATGCTTGTTGACAGGGATGTTAATTCCCGCGATACGCGCCATTACAAACTCCAATTAGCATTAATACCGGCCAAACTGCGATCCCGGCCCGGAAAAACTGGCGATTCTATCGCCAATCGGGCGTTAAGGCAAGGCCTGTGTTTCTAGACTTTATTAACCCTGACGCTGCTTATGACGGGCATCCTTACAGATAACGCGAACGCTACCCTTGCGACGGATGACCTTGCAGTTGCGACACAATTTCTTAACCGATGCTCTGACTTTCATCTCAATGCTCCAAATAATTCCCGCCGTTCATGGGCGGCATTCCAATCATCTACCGTGTAACTTCGACTTCTTCAACAGGCCGTCGTACTGATGCGACATCATATGGGCCTGAATCTGAGCCATGACGTCCATGACGACGACCACGATAATCAGCAGGGACGTACCGCCGAAATAGAACGGAACGTTCCAATACACAATCAAGAACTGCGGCAACAGACACACAGCCGTGATATACAACGACCCCACGAGCGTCAGCCGCGTCATGACAGAATCAATATATTTGGCCGTCTGCACACCGGGGCGCACGCCAGGCACAAAGGCGCCGGATTTCTTCAGATTCTCCGCCGTCTCGTTCGGGTTGAACTGCAACGCCGTGTAGAAGAAACAGAAGAATATGATCGCCACCGTAAACACCAGGATGTACAGCGGCTGCCCAGGCGACAACGTATTGGCGATATCCTTGATCCAGGTCATTCCCTCCGTGTTGCCGACCCAACTGCCGAGCGTCGACGGAAACAGGATGATCGACGACGCAAAGATCGGCGGAATCACGCCGGCCATATTCAATTTCAACGGCAGATGGCTGGTCTGCCCGGCATAGACCTTACGGCCCTGCTGTCGCTTCGCGTAGTTGACCGTAATCCGCCTCTGAGCGCGTTCTACGAAGACCACGAACCCTGTCACCACGACCGCGAGCACGAGCAGCGCCAGAACGATCAGGACGTGCAACTCGCCGGTGCGGGCAAGTTCCAGCGTACCGCCGATGGCTTTGGGCAAGCCGACGACGATACCCGCAAAAATGATCATCGATATACCGTTGCCGATACCGCGTTCGGTGACCTGTTCGCCGAGCCACATCAGGAACATCGTTCCGGTCATGAGGGACACGACGGCGGTGATCCGGAAGATCCAACCCGGGTCGATGACGACCTGAACGGTGCCGATGCGCTGGCTCTCGAGCGCAATGGCGATACCCAGCGCCTGAAACGCGGCCAGAGCCACGGTCAGATATCGCGTGTATTCGGTCAGCTTACGGCGTCCCGACTCGCCCTCCTTCTTCAACTGCTCCAGCGGGGGATAAACCGATGACAGCAACTGAATGATGATCGATGCCGAAATGTACGGCATGACGCTGAGCGCGAAAATCGACAACCGTCCCAAGGCACCGCCCGAAAACATGTTGAACATGTCGAGAATGGTGCCGCGCTGCTGCTCGAACAAAGACGCCAGCGCGCCCGGGTCGATACCCGGGACCGGGATGAATGTGCCGAGCCGAAATACGAACAACGCCCCCAGCAGAAACAGGAGGCGTTGTTTGAGTTCGGTGAGGCCGCCCATCTGGGCCCCACCGCCGGCGATGGACCGCGCCCCAGCCAACTTAATCCTCTACCTTGCCGCCGGCGGCCTCGATCGCGGCGCGAGCGCCTTTGGTGGCATGCACGCCGCTGACCGTAACGGCGCGGGAGATCTCACCGGAGGCGATGATGCGCGCGGTCTTGGTCTGAATCGGCACGATGCTGGCGGCCTTCAGGGACGCGAGATCGATGCTGTCACCCTCAAGCTTCTCGATCTCGGACAAACGCACTTCGGCGACGAAGCGGCCGACGCGCGAGCTGAAACCGACCTTGGGCAAACGGCGCTGCAAGGGCATCTGACCGCCCTCGAAACCGACCTTGTGATAACCGCCGGAACGGGAATGCTGTCCCTTGTGACCGCGGCCGCAGGTCTTGCCGAGCCCGCTTCCGATACCGCGACCGACGCGGCGGGCGGAGGTCTTGGAACCCTCTGCGGGCTTAATCGTATTCAATTTCATGATCAGGCCTCCTCGCATTTAACCATGTAGGAGATCTTATTGATCATCCCGCGAACGGCCGGAGTGTCTTCCACTTCGACCGTGTGATGCATACGGCGCAGACCGAGTCCGGCGACGCAGGCCTGATGCGCGGCCAGGCGCCCGTAACGCGAACGGACCAGCGTGACCTTCAGCGTCTTCTTCTTAGCCATTTCCAATTACCCCAAAATTTCTTCGACGGTTTTACCGCGCTTACGAGCCACGTCTTCCGGGCTGTTCATGGCCTCGAGGCCCTTGATCGTCGCGATAACGATGTTGATCGGGTTCGTGGTTGAACCCACGCACTTCGCCAGAACGTCACGAACGCCAACAACCTCGAAAACGGCGCGCATGGCACCACCGGCGATGATACCGGTACCTTGCGATGCGGGCTGCATGAAGACGCGAGCGGCGCCGTGCCGTGCCTCGATCGGATACTGCAGCGTGGTGCCGTTGAGCTTGATCTGACGCATATTGCTGCGCGCCTGAGCCATCGCCTTCTGGATCGCAACCGGCACCTCGCGGGCCTTGGCGTTGCCGAAGCCGACGCGGCCCTTGCCGTCACCGATTACGGTCAGCGCGGAAAAACCGAACTGGCGACCACCCTTGACGACCTTGGCAACACGTCGCACGGCGACGAGTTTTTCCTGAAGATCATCAGCACTTTCGTTGTTCATCATCCTGGCCATAACTACCCCTGCCCTTAGAATTTAAGACCGTTCTCACGCGCGGCATCGGCCAGCGCCTTGATACGGCCATGATATTTGAACCCGGAGCGGTCAAAAGCCACTTCGCTCAGACCCGCGGCGACGGCCTTCTGGGCAATCATCTTGCCGACCGCGCTGGCGGCGGACACGTTACCCGTGTAACCCTCGAGCGCGGCGCGAACGTCGGTATCCAGCGTGCTTGCGCTGGCGATCACACGATTACCCTCGGGGGCAATCACCTGGGCATAAATGTGGCGCGGCGTACGAAAGACGCACAAACGATGCGCGCCAATCCGCTTAATCGTAGCGCGAGCGCGGCGCGCCCGACGTAATCTGGTTTGTTTCTTATCCACTGCCGCCACCTACTTCTTCTTGGCTTCTTTCTTGACCACTACCTCGTCCGAGTAACGGACACCCTTGCCCTTATAGGGCTCTGGCGGACGATAAGCGCGAATGTCGGCAGCAGCCTGCCCGACCTTCTGCTTGTCCGTCCCCCTGACGACAACCTCCGTCTGACTCGGGGTCTCAACCTCGATCCCCTCGGGCACGGCATAGTCGATCGGATGCGAATAACCCAGAGTCAGGTTCAAAACCTTGCCCTTGGCCTGTGCACGGTAACCGACGCCGATCAGGGTCAGACGCTTCTCGAAGCCCTGGTCGACGCCCTGCACCATGTTGCTGACAAGTGCGCGGGTGGTGCCGGCCATCGAATGGGACTGCTTGGATTCTTCCGCCATTTCGAACGTCAGGACGTTGTCTTCCTGCTTGACGTTCACCGAATCATGAATGGTGTGCTCGAGCTTACCCTTCGAGCCCTGAACCGTCATTTTGCGATCGCTGATCGCGACAGTCACGCCCTTGGGCAGCACAACCGGTTTGTTTGCGACTCTAGACATGGTGCTGTTCTACGCTATCAAATTATAGTTTTAAGAAACGAAACAAAGGACTTCACCACCATGGCCGGCGGCGCGCGCGGCGCGGTCGGTCATCACCCCCTTAGAGGTGGAAACGATGGCGATGCCAAGCCCGCCCATGACCTTGGGCAGACTGTCCTTCCCCCTGTACTGGCGCAGCCCCGGACTGCTGTAGCGCTTGAGGCTGCTGATAACAGGCTTGCCTTCGAAGTACTTGAGCTGGATCGTCAGAACGGGTTTACCGTCCGCGTCCGACGTCGAATAACCGACGATATAACCCTCGTCCTGCAAGACCTTGGCGATAGCGCTCTTCTGCTTGGAAGCGGGCATCGAAACGGTCTCTTTATCCGCCTGATAGGCGTTACGGATACGCGTGAGCATATCGGAAATGGGATCGGTCATTGTCATAGTGTCAGCTCTTCAAAAAGTTTTTCTTTATCTTGCGCGTACCAGCCGGCCTTACCAGCTGGCCTTCACCAGTCCGGGCACCTGACCCATCATGGCGGACTCGCGCAGCTTATTACGGCCCAGACCGAACTTGCGGTAGTAACCGTGAGGACGACCGCTCAGGCGGCAGCGATTACGCATGCGGCACGGGCTGGCGTCACGCGGAAGCGCGTGAAAGGCCTTCCAAGCGGCATCCTTCTCTTCCTGGGTCGCAGTCATGCTGCGGGTGATCGCCTTCAGTTCGGCGCGCTTGGCGGCGTACTTCTTGACGGTTTCAAGCCGCTTCAGATCGCGGTTGACCATGGATTTCTTAGCCATTGCTCTTTACCTCAGTTCCTGAACGGGAAATTGAAGGCTTCGAGCAGCGCCTTGCCTTCTTCGTCTGTCTTCGCTGTCGTCGTGATCGTGATGTTCAGACCACGCAGCGCATCGATCTTGTCGTAATCGATTTCCGGGAAGATGATCTGCTCACGGACGCCCATGTTGTAATTGCCCTGGCCGTCGAACGCCTTCCCATTGAGGCCGCGGAAGTCGCGAATACGCGGAATCGAGATCGTCACGAGACGCTCCAGAAACTCGTACATGCGCTCACGGCGCAGCGTGACCTTACAGCCCAGGGGCCAACCCTCGCGGATCTTGAAGCCCGCGATGGACTTGCGCGCAAAGGTCGTGACGGGTTGCTGCCCGCTGATGGCCGCCATTTCCTTCTTGGCGGAATCGATCACCTTCTTGTCGGCAACGGCCTCGCCGAGCCCCATGTTCAGGGTGATCTTAACGATCTTGGGAATCTCCATCGCGCTCTTGTACCCGAAACGCTCGAGCAGCTGGGGCACGACCACGTCGTTGTAATGTTGTTTGAAACTTGTCATGACTCAAAAACCTACTATCAGCTGTCGAGGACTTCGTTGTTGGACTTGAAATAGCGCACCTTTTTGCCATCCTCGAGGACACGGAAACCGACACGATCGGCCTTCTTGGTCACCGGGTTGAAATGGGCAATATTCGAAACGTGAATGGCGGATTCCTTTTCGACGATTCCACCGGACACGCCCCGATTCGGATTCGGCTTGGTGTGACGCTTGACCATGGCCACGTTCTCGACAATGACCTTGTCGTTGTCCAGCACGCGCACGATGTTACCGCGCTTGCCTTTATCGCGACCGGTCGTGACGATGACGTCATCATTCTTTCTAAATTTACGCATGGCGTTTTCCTACCGTTATCCGTATGACTTACAGCACTTCAGGTGCAAGCGAAATGATCTTCATGAACTGCTCGGTACGCAGTTCCCTGGTGACGGGGCCAAAAATACGCGTGCCGATCGGCTGCTTCTGGTTGTTCAGAAGCACGGCGGCATTGCTGTCGAAACGGATCTTGGAACCGTCGGGACGGCGGACGCCATGACAGGTGCGCACCACAACGGCGTTGTAGACCTCGCCCTTCTTGACCTTACCGCGCGGGATGGCCTCTTTGACGCTGACCTTGATGATGTCGCCAATGCCGGCGTAACGGCGATGCGATCCGCCCAGCACCTTGATGCACTGAACCTTGCGTGCCCCGCTGTTGTCGGCAACATCGAGATTTGTTTGCATCTGTATCATTTTTCTCTATCTCCTGAAAGCCGCCCGATTCTACACGAACGGCAATGCCAATGTCATTCAGACGGCTCGTTCGAGCACTTCAACCAACCGCCAAGTCTTGGTCTTGGACATCGGGCGGCATTGTTCGACCATAACCTTGTCACCTTCTTTGCAGGTGTTTTCCGCGTCGTGAGCGTGGATCTTGGTCGAGCGTCTAATAAACTTCTTGTATAGCGGATGCGCGATCTTGCGCTCGATCAACACCGTGATGGTCTTGTCCATCTTGTTGCTGACGACGGTACCGATCACGGCACGCGCGGGTTGTCTTTCTTCGGTCATTTCGTCTCACCCTTATTCAGCTCGTTCAGTACGGTTTTCACGCGGGCGATATTCCGACGTACCTGCCTGAGCTGATGCGTGTGGGCCAGCTGGCCGCTGCCGCGCTGCATACGCAGGTTGAACTGTTCGCGCAACAGGCCATTCAGGTCCTCGCGCAGACCTTCCGCAGTCTTGGATCTCAATTCTCTCGCCTTCATCACATCACCGTACGGATCACAAATGTCGTTCTCACGGGCAGCTTGGCCGCCGCTAGACGGAACGCCTCGCGTGCCACTTCTTCGCTGACGCCCTCCATCTCATAAAGCATGCGGCCGGGCTGGGTCAGCGCAACCCAATATTCGACGTTACCCTTACCTTTACCCATACGGACTTCGATGGGCTTCTTGGTGATGGGCTTGTCGGGGAAAACTCGAATCCAGATCTTACCGCCACGCTTGATGTGGCGCGTCATGGCGCGACGAGCCGCCTCGATCTGGCGAGCAGTGATCCGACCCCGGGTCGTGGCCTTCAAACCGAACGTGCCGAAACTGACGCGATCACCGGTACCGTTGGTACAACCCCGGTTACGCCCCTTGTGTACCTTGCGGTATTTCAATCTCTTTGGCTGCAACATGGCCAACTACTCCTAACTAGCAACAGCCTTGGCTTCGCCCTGAGGCTCTTCACCAAGCTTGTTATAGATCTCACCCTTGAAGATCCAGACCTTGATTCCGATCACGCCGGAAGGGGTACTGGCCTCGCAAAAGCCGTAATCGATGTCCGCGCGCAGGGTATGCAGGGGCACGCGGCCCTCGCGATACCACTCGCTACGCGCAATTTCAGCGCCGTTCAGACGGCCCGAAACGTGAACCTTGATGCCCTGGGCGCCAAGACGCATCGTGTTGGTCACGGCGCGCTTCATGGCGCGACGGAACATGATACGACGCTCGATCTGCTGGGCCACGCTCTCGGCGACAAGCTGCGCATCGAGTTCGGGCTTGCGCACTTCCTCGATGTTGATCCGGACCGGAACGCCCATCATGGCGGTGACTTCCTGACGCAGTTGATCGATCTCGTCACCCTTCTTGCCGATTACCATGCCGGGACGCGCGGTGCTGATGATGATGTTCGCGGTCTTGGCCGGACGCTCGATCTGGATGCGGCTGACGGACGCCTGACGAAGCTTGTCCTTCAGGAAATTGCGCACCTTGATATCGGTGTTCAGGTAATCGGCGTAGTCCTGGCTGTTCGCGTACCACTTCGAGACCCAGTCCTTGACGATACCGAGGCGAATTCCGGTTGGATGTACTTTTTGACCCATAATAATGCTCTCTATTAATTGTCGCTGACGGCGATGGTGATATGGCTGCCGCGCTTGAGGATCCGGTCACCGCGACCGCGGGCGCGAGCATGGAACCGCTTATAGGTCGATGCCTCATCCACGAAAATACGGCTCACCTTGAGTTCATCGATATCCGCGCCGTCGTTGTGTTCGGCGTTGGCGATAGCGGACTCCAGGACCTTCTTGATGATCGCGGCGGCCTTCTTCTCGCTGAAACGAAGAACGTTCAAGGCCTTCTCAACGGGCAGACCACGGACCTGATCCGCAACCAGCCGGCATTTCTGCGGCGATATTCTTGAATTTTTCAGTCGTGAATACGTTTCCATTGCTGCACCTGTTACCTAGACTTTTTGTCGCCGGAGTGGCCTTTGAAGGTGCGCGTGGCCGCGAATTCACCCAACTTGTGGCCGACCATGTTCTCGGAGATCAACACCGGGACATGTTGCTTGCCGTTATGGACCGCAATCGTGAAGCCGACCATATCGGGGAAGATCATCGAGCGCCTGGACCAGGTCTTGATGGGTCTCTTGTTTCCGGTCTCCACAGCCTTAATGACCTTATCCATCAGGGATTGATCGATAAAAGGCCCTTTTTTAATAGAACGCGGCATAACTAACCTCTGTTTCTAAAATCCAAAATTCCTATCGAGCCTTGCGACGACGAATGATCATCGACTGGCCACGCTTGTTCGTACGGGTCTTGTAACCCTTGGTCGGAACGCCCCAAGGCGTGACCGGGTGACGACCACCGGACGTACGACCCTCACCACCACCATGCGGGTGATCGACCGGGTTCATGGCAACACCGCGAACCGTCGGACGCTTGCCGCGCCAGCGAACCGCACCGGCCTTGCCGAGCGAACGCAGACCGTGTTCGCTGTTGCCGACCTCGCCGATCGTGGCGATGCAATCGATCAGGATCTTACGCATCTCACCCGACCGCAGACGCAGGATGGCGTGCGGGCCCTCCTTCGCAATCAGCTGTACCGACGCGCCGGCGCTTCGAGCGATCTGAGCGCCCTTGCCCGGCTTCATCTCGACACAGTGGACAACGCTACCGACCGGGATGAACCGCATCGGCATCGCATTACCCGGCTTGATCGGCGCATCCTTGGATGCGATGACCTCGTCGCCGGCCGAGAGATTCTTGGGCGCGATAATATAGCGCCGTTCGCCGTCCGCGTACAGCACCAAAGCGATATGCGCGGAGCGATTGGGATCGTATTCAAGACGCTCTACGCGACCGGGAATGTCGGTCTTGTTGCGCTTGAAGTCGATCACGCGGTAGTGCTGCTTGTGACCGCCGCCCTGGTGCCGGACCGTGATGCGGCCGTAGTTGTTACGGCCCGCCTTGCTGTTCTTCTTCTCCAGCAACGCTGCATGCGGCTTGCCTTTATGCAGATCAGGATTGACGACCTTGACGACGAAGCGGCTACCCGCCGATGTCGGTTTAGTGTTTACGATTGCCATGATACTAAAGCCTTGTTTTTAAAATGTTATTGAGGACCCATAAGGTCGATTTCGAAACCGGGCTTAAGGGCCACATAGGCCTTGCGAACCCCGTTTCTGCGTCCCAGGCGAGCGCCGGTACGCTTAACCTTGCCCTTGATGTTGACCGTACGCACGTTCTGGACCTGGACGTTGAACAGCGACTCAACAGCGCCACGGATCTCGGTCTTGGTCGCGTCGCTCGCAACCTTGAAAACATACTGATTTCCGCTGTCGGCAGCATTGGCAGCCTTTTCCGAAACATGCGGGGCCAGCAGGACCTTCATTAATCTTTCCTGGTTCATACCAATCTCGCCTCGATTTGCTTGACGACCTCGGCGTCCATAACGACACGGTCGTAACGGACGAGATCATAGGGATTGATTTCCGTCGAGGTGATGACCTTGATCTGCGGCAGATTGCGAGCCGCCAGCATCAGGTTGACGTCGACTTCCGGAACCACGATCAGCACCTTATCGAGGCCAAGCGCGTTCAGCTTGCCGACCAGGGCTTTCGTCTTCGGGGCTTCGATCTTGAAGCCCTCGATGACTTGCAGGCGCTCCTGGCGATTCAGCTCGGACAGGATGGAACGCATCGCTGCGCGGTACATCTTCTTGTTGACCTTCTGCTCATAGCTGGCGCCCGGGCGGGCCGCAAAGGTCACACCACCGCTACGCCACAACGGGCTGCTGCGCGTACCGGAACGGGCGCGACCGGTGCCCTTCTGGCGCCACGGTTTGATACCGCCGCCCCTGACTTCCGAGCGGGTCTTCTGGGCGCGCGTACCCGAACGGGCGGCTGCCAGATAGGCGGTAACGACCTGATGGATCAAGGCCTCGTTGTAGTCTGCTGCGAAGGCATCGTCGGAGACCGTGATATTGGTGCCCGTGGCCTTTCCGCTATCTGATATTACTGTCAATTCCATCATTATTTCCTCAACGCGCCTTGACCGAAGGCTTGATGATCACGTTACCACCGGCTGCCCCGGGGACGGCGCCCTTGATCAGGATGACATTCTTCTCGCCGTCGACACGCACGACCTCGAGATTCTGAGTCGTACGCTTGACGTTACCCATGTGACCGGCCATCCGCTTGCCCTTGAACACGCGGCCCGGGGTCTGGTTCTGACCGATCGAACCCGGTGCGCGATGAGAGAGCGAGTTACCGTGCGTGGCGTCCTGCATCGAGAAGTTGTGACGCTTGATAACACCCGCGAAACCCTTACCGATCGTCGTGCCGGTGACGTCGACCTTCTGGCCCGCCTCGAAGGTCGAGACCGTCAGTTCGGAACCGACCGCGAACTCACCGATATCGCCGTCACCGTCCAGACGAAACTCCCACAGACCGTTGCCTGCCTCGACACCCGCCTTAGCGAAATGACCCGCCATCGGCTTGGTCACGCGGCTGGCACGACGAGCACCGGTCGTGACCTGGAGGGCGCTGTAACCGTCCGTCTCCTGGGTCTTGACCTGGCTGATCCTGTTGGGCTGAACCTCGATGACGGTAACAGGAATCGATGCGCCCTCGTCCGTAAAGACGCGGGTCATGCCACATTTTCTTCCGATCAGACCAATAGCCATCTCTCTCATTAACCTCTTGCAGTTTTTGCCATCCGACGCCGGTAAGGCCCATGCCGAATGGAATGCTTTTCTTCATCCGGGGCGCGATCACCGCCGCGTCATAATCACCCGGTTTGTTTATGCTTAATTCAGTTTGATCTGAACATCCACGCCGGCGGCCAGATCCAGTTTCATCAGGGCATCCACGGTCTTGTCCGTGGGCTCGACGATGTCCATCAGGCGCTTGTACGTCCTGATTTCGTACTGGTCCCGGGCGTCTTTGTTGACGTGCGGGGAAATCAACACCGTGAAACGCTCCTTGCGGGTCGGCAGCGGAATCGGCCCCTTGACCTGGGCCCCCGTGCGCTTGGCCGTATCCACGATTTCCCGTGCGGAACGGTCGATCAGACGGTGATCGAATGCCTTAAGACGAATGCGAATTGTTTGACCTGCTGTTGCCATAACCTGACCCGTTTACCATCTGTTAATCATCGCCGGACGGCTGACGCCGCCCGACACATCGACACGCGAACGTGCCGCCGTTTTATCTGTCCTCGATTACTCGATAATCTTCGCGACGACGCCGGCACCCACGGTACGGCCGCCTTCACGGATAGCGAAGCGCAGGCCGTCTTCCATCGCGATCGGCGCAATCAGGCTCACCGTCATCTTGACGTTGTCGCCCGGCATCACCATC
>WGNS01000087.1 GCA_016124415.1 Gammaproteobacteria bacterium
CACAGCGACGGGTACGCCTCGCGGTGCTCTTGGACCAACCGCACCGCACGCTCACGGACCTCAGGTGAAAACTTGTTTGACTTGTTCATGGCTCCATTCTCTCAAATGTTGGAGCCTCCTCGAAACCCGGGGCGGTTCAGGGCGGTTCAGGTCTTCTATTTCTCTATATTCTTTGCGTGTTTGGGAGTCCTTGTCTGGGCGACTATTGGTAGCTACTTGCTTATGCGATTGATCACTGGGAGCGGCGGATTGATAGACCATTGCTATTGGATTGGAAGTTTCTTGCTGGGTCTGTTTTTTTGGGGACTCGGTGTTTTCTTGTATCCCGCCTAGTGCTAACCGAGTGAAGACTAAGAGAATCAGTATTACTATAGTCCTACGCATGATCAAATCCCTATGAGGTTGATATGACCAATCTTAAAGAAGCCCGAGAAAAGGGCAAGATGGAAGAGTTTATCAAGGAAAGGGAAGAAGACGCTCCCGGTGACAAGGAGCGCCTAGAAAAGACTATTGACTCTTTTTCTCGGGGTAAGTCGAAATCAACTCCGAAAACATCCCCTCCGGGTTCTCCCGAGAATTGAACCTATACTCGAATTCTTCCAGGTACTTAGGCGTATGTTTCTTGGAGATATGGATATGGGTAGAAGCAAGGGACCGTTTCAAGTTCGACCAGTAAGCCTCTATGGAGTTGGTGTGGACATCACCACGTACCCATTCATAGCTGGTATGGTCAACAGATTCATGGTTATACCCTTCTTTCTTGAGGCCCCTATAGGATGCGTGGCTGTCTGTGCTCACCTTGGCCCATTCGTCTACATTCTCCCGGATTTCAGGGATCAGAGTGGCTTTCTTGGTGTCGGGGACTACTTTGGTCACTACGTCCCCGTTACGTTCCAACATACCGAGAACCACCGTCTTATTCTCATGGCGTCCCCGACCCTGTCCTTCTACCTTGCCGCCAAGGATGGTTTCGTCAATCTCCACATGCCCATCGAGCTTATCCAAGTCCAGATTATCCACGTCGGCCATATGCTCGCGGATCTCATGACCCATCCTCCAGGCCGTTTTGTAGGTCACGCCGAGCTGACGCTGAATCTCCTTGGCCGAGACACCGTGGCGAGTCGTGGTAAAGAGATAAATCGCATAGAACCAGGACTGGAGGGAGGTACGGGAGGACTCAAACGGGGTGCCGACGGTAGGGTGGAGATGATGACCACAATACTGGCAAGAATAAGCCCGTTCCGCTTTAATGCGATACCACTTGGTCTCACGGCCGCACTTGGGGCATTCATGGCCCTGACCATAGCGACAGTCGAATATGTGCTGAAGACAGGTTTCGTCATCCGGGAACTTCTGAAAAAACTCTCTGACCGTCAACTGTTTCATGCCACACCTCCTTTCTATGGTTACAGTGTGTCATGATTGGTTACGTATGTCAATGGGATAAGCGTGCAATTATGTAACAAGCTGAAATTTGTCTTTGCAGCAAAAAACATATACGAAATACAAGGTTAAAGACGCGAGTGAAAATAGCGATGCAAAATATAGAGGGAACGGGGTAGAAAACCGGAAGGCGGGAGAGGGCGTGGCGCAACACAAAAATTCGCGGGCTCGAATGCCAAGCGACTATTATAGTGCGTCTAAAGAGAGTTGGTCGGGGTGATAGGATTTGAACCTACGGCCCCTACGTCCCGAACGTAGTGCTCTACCAGGCTGAGCTACACCCCGAAAGCGGGAACATTCCAAAACGATCGCTTGAGCCGCATCGGCGGCGGGATCAAACGTTCAGGAATGCCCTACCTATTAATAAGTACGTTTTGCGGCGAATTCGGCCAGTGCGATCATGGCCTCTTTGTAGGGTGAGTCGGGAATTTCCTTCAGGGCCTCTATGGCCCTTTGGCTCTCATCCATCGCCGAGCGGGCAGTGTACGCTAAGGCACCCGTCGATTCAATAGCCGCCATGACCTCATTGATGGTTTCCAGGCCGCCGGATTCGATGGCATTGCGGATCACGGCGGCTTGTTCCTCAGTGCCGGTGCGCATGGCGTGAATCAGAGGCAAAGTGGGCTTTCCCTCGGCGAGGTCGTCACCGATATTCTTGCCGGTTTCCTCCGGGCGGGCGCTGTAATCAAGGACGTCGTCGGTCAGTTGAAAGGCGGTGCCGATGTGCATGCCGTATTTGGCCATGGCGGCCTCATGGCCGGCGCCGTCCGGACTGATGATGGCGCCGAGCTGGGTCGCGGCCTCGAAGAGCTTGGCGGTCTTGAACTGGATGACCTCGATATAGGTCTCTTCCGTAGTGTCGGCCTCATGACTGTTGATGAGTTGCAGAACTTCGCCTTCAGCGATCGTGTTGGTGGCGTGCGCCATGATTTCCATGATGCGCTGGTTCTTGAGTTCGACCATAAGCTCGAAGGCTCGGGAGTAGAGGAAGTCTCCAACCAGCACGCTGGCTTCGTTGCCCCAGACCTGGTTGGCCGTTTCGCGACCGCGGCGCAGTTCGGAGCCGTCGACGACATCGTCATGCAACAACGTTGCCGTATGAATGAATTCCACGATTGCAGCGAGTTGGATATGATCCCCATCCTGATGTCCGAGTGCACGGGCGCTGAGGAGTACGAGCAGGGGACGCAGCCGTTTACCTCCACTATTGATGATGTAGTGGCTCAGCTGATCGATCAGTGCGACGCGGGACTTCAGGCGGAGATGGATGAGCTGATTGACGGCGGCCATCTCTTCCGCCATCAGTGTCTGAACGGCTGTTATATCAGTCATCTGGGTCTGACAGTCGTGTATTCGCGTATTCTGATAAAAGGGCTATGGTGATGCTGTGTCTCGGTCTTGAGCCGCAACGGCGCAAGGTTCAGCAAGTGTAGTGGGCCGTAAAGATCGTGACAAGTAGCAAGTGGCAAGTTACACGTATCGGTAAACCTGGCAAGGTAGCCATCCAACAATTTGAAACTTGTCTTGATACTTGAAACTTGTCACTTGAAACTAGTGTAACGAGATAACTGACGAAAACGGACGGTATCGATGTGCGTATCGATGATGGAAGGCTGAGCTCCGATCGTGTGAATCATAAGTCATCGCCGTTTTGCGACGAACGACCGGAAGAGACCGCGATCGATTTGATCGTGATCCATGGCATCAGTCTTCCGCGCGGTGTCTTCGAAGGAGAGGCGATAGATGCCCTGTTCATGGGGTGCCTCAATGTCGAACGCTGGCCCGAACTTGAGGAGATCTGTGGGTTGCGGGTGTCTGCGCACGTGTTGATTCGGCGGGACGGGTCGGTCGTACAGTACGTACCCTTCGATCGCCGTGCCTGGCATGCAGGCGAATCAAGTTTCAAGGGGCGTTCCCGCTGTAACGATTTTTCCGTGGGGATCGAGCTCGAGGGCTGTGATGACATTCCGTACGAGACCGCGCAGTATAAGGTCCTCGCCGAGATAATCGGTGCGCTACGCGCGGACTATCCGGCGATTGGTAACGATAGCATCGTAGGGCATTGCGATATCGCACCCGGACGAAAAACCGATCCGGGAGAGGCCTTCGACTGGGCGCGACTCAGAAAGCTGTTGGGCTAGGGCCTGTTAACACTAATTCGACCGCCGCTGCTAGTGTCATTTTTTCGTCCAGCAAGGCAGAGGGAGCGCAGTGTAGTGCGACTACATAAACGACCGATAACGCAGCTGGACGGAAAAATGACGCCAGCCCTTTGGGTTGTGGCTAAAAAGCCGCCACTCGTCGTTGCTCGGCGCTCATTTGGAATAACCAAACTTCGCTTCTCGCGCCTAGATTGGCGGCTTTTTAGCCACAACAGAGGCGGTCGAATTAGTGTTAACAGGCCCTAACCCTTCTTCTTGGAACCACCTGAGGTCGGCGGCATGGGGCGCCACTGCACCTCGGTCGAGGATCCGGCCTGACCGAGGCTGCGCGCCACGACGAAGAGCAGGTCCGACAGACGGTTCAGGAATGCGATGAGTTGGGGGTTAAGCGTTTCCTGGGCGTTCAGCGTCACAACATGGCGTTCGGTGCGCCGGCAGATGCTGCGGGCCAGATGGCAAGTTGCCACGACGGGTGTTCCTCCCGGCATGATGAATTCACGTAACGGCGGTAGCGTGGCGTTGAAGAACGCGAGCTGCTTTTCGATGTGGTCAACCTCTTTCTTACCGACGCGATGGTCTGCACTCGGGTGGCTGATTTCCGCGCCGACCTCGAACAGGTATTGTTGAACTTCGTCGAGACACCGCTTGATCTCTTTGGGCGGTTCATGGGCCAAAACCAGCCCGATGGCGCAGTTGAGTTCGTCGACGTCGCCGAGCGCTTCTATGCGAGCCGAATCCTTACCGATACGGTTGCCGTCGCTGAGCCCGGTCAGGCCCTTGTCTCCGGTGCGCGTTACGATTCTGGAGAGCCGATAACCGCGTCTACCTTCAGTGTGATATGCCATTTGGTAATTCTACTCCTGTGGTGGTGGTGGCGACCAGCGTGGGGGTCACGGAAAGGCAGAGGAAAGAGAACAGAGTAAAGGGGAGGAAGGGATGTTTTTCATCCCAGTGGTTGGGCTATATCTTCTGAAGCGTGGTTTTCACCTGTTTATGGAGTGAGATCAAGTCGTTTTGGATAGTCTTCCACACGATTTCCAGGTCGACCTTGAAGTAGCCATGCGCCACGGCATTCCTCATTTCATAGGCCGAGGACAGTGGAAGGTCCGGGTATTCCTCAATAAAGCATGGGAAACGCCTCTGGATATTGTTGCTGGCCTCCCCAATGATCTCGATATTTCTAAGCACTGCGTCCTGGGCCATCTCGTCGTTCAGAAAGCCCGCTTCGTCCATGTCATCGGTATAACGTTCAATACGCTCGATGGCTTCCAAAATATGCGCCAGGTAGTCCGCGAGCCGTTGGTTGTCCGGGTTCATACCGGCTGGGCTTCTGCCAAGACGGTGTTACGGAACTTTTTGGGCAGTGCGTTCGGTGTAAGGACATCCACCGGCACGCCAAGCAACTGCAATAACTCGTGCCGGATCGCGCCAATGTCCATCAGGGTTGTTTCGGGGGTGGGGTCGATCAGGATGTCTAGGTCACTGTCATCACGGTCGTTACCACGTGCCACTGACCCAAAGATACGCGGATTGAGTGCGCGGTGAGCTAGCACAACGCGGCGGATGTCGGATCGATATGCCTCAACGGCTTTGGATGGTCGCAAGGGGATTTTTCCTCTAGCCTCAATCGATGCTGATCTGTGATTGTACTCGCCCGGGAACGTTCCGGCTAGCGTGGCGTTTCTTGACAAAAAAGGCTGATATGCGACACTGCCCAATCTTTTTTGTACTCATTTATGGAAAGCTGGCCGACTGTCCAGCTTCGCGGCAGTCGATAGGTGTTTATGAACGTCACATTGCGACCTTTAGCGGGACTTCAGTCGTAGATGCTGAAGGCGCGCCAACTCACGGCGGTACGCGGCGATCGCTGCCTGTTTAGCCAACTGAGTTTTTCCGTAGATGCCGGAGAACTGCTTTACGTCAGGGGCGTAAACGGCAGCGGCAAAACGACTTTATTGCGCATGCTCTCCGGCTTGACTCAGCCCGCCGACGGCGAAATCGAATGGGACGGGCGGCCGATCGGTGTCAATGACGACAGATTTTGCCAAGACGTTTTTTATCTGGGGCATAGCGCCGCCATCAAGGACGATCTCGACGCCGTCGAGAATCTGCGTACCGCGTCGGCGTTGGCAGGCCAATCCATCGATTACGACGAGGCGCGCAAGGCGCTGGCGATCATGGGGCTGGGCGATCACTACGACCTACCTTCCCGAGTGCTTTCTCAAGGCCAGCGTCGCCGTGTCGCGTTGGCACGGCTGCTCAATGCCAAGGCTCGCCTGTGGATACTCGACGAGCCGTTTACGGCGCTCGACACCGTGGCCGTCGATCACCTGATGGCATCGATCCGTGAACATTTGGCGAGGGGCGGTGTCGTAGTGCTGACGACCCATCAACTGGTCGATTTTGACTCCGTTACGTCGAGAGAACTCAGGATCGGGCGCGCATGAGTACGTCTACGTCCATGTTCGCTACGCTGGGGTATTTGCTCGGCCGGGAAGTCAAGCTGGCGGCTCGCCGTTTGCCGGACGTTATGACGACGCTGTTTTTCTTCGTCATCGTAGTCAGCCTGTTTCCGCTTGGCGTCAGTCCGGAGATTGAAACCTTGCGAACGATCGCGCCCGGTGTGGTTTGGGTCGCGGCGTTGCTGGCCTCGATGCTGGCCCTGGGGCGTCTGTTCGGAGAGGATTTTCGGGATGGAACGTTGGAACAGTTGCTGCTTGCGCCGCAACCGCTTTCGCTGCTGGTACTGGTCAAGATCTTCGCGCACTGGCTGTTGACGGGCGCGCCGCTGGTTCTGATGTCGCCGCTGTTGGGGATTCAGTTCGGTTTGAATGGAGACGCGTTGGCGGTGCTCGTCGGAACACTGTTGCTCGGTACGCCGTCATTGAGTCTGGTCGGCGCCGTTGGCGCGGCGTTGACTTTGGGTTTACGCGGGGGCGGCGTTTTGTTGTCCCTATTGATTTTGCCGCTCTATGTGCCGGTGCTGATCTTCGGCGCCGGGGCTGTCGAAGCGGTGGCCTCTGGACTGGGGGCGGGAGGGCATATATCCTTGCTGGCTGCCTTCCTGGTCCTTGCCTTGTGTGGGGCGCCCTGGGTCACGGCCGCGGCGCTACGCATTTCACTGGACTAGTCCCGTTTTGAAGTGGAACTTGGTTTACCCGGGAAACCGGATACGACAGGAACTGTAATCGATGGCGATCAATTGGTATAAATTCGCTTCGCCGGCCAGCTTTTACCCGCTTGCCGGTCGGTTGGTACCATGGTTCTGGATCCTCGCGGCGGTTTTGATCGTCATTGGCTTATACCTCGGCTTCGTTGTTGCGCCGACGGACTACAAGCAAGGCGAGGCCTATCGGATCATGTTCATCCATGTCCCTGCGGCCTGGATGTCGATGTTCATCTATATTGTTATGGCGATCTACGCAGGCCTTGCGCTCGTGCTGAAGACCCGTTTGTCGACCATGATGGCGACCGCTTTGGCCCCGACCGGCGCGATGTTTACCTTTGTCGCACTTTGGACCGGCGCCTTTTGGGGGAAGCCGATGTGGGGCGCCTGGTGGGTCTGGGATGCCCGGCTGACCTCGGAGTTGATCCTGTTGTTCCTGTATATCGGTTACATGTCTCTCTATGCCGCCATCGACGACCCGCGCCGCGCCGCGCGCGCCAGCGGTCTCCTTGCAATCGTTGGGGCCGTTAATGTCCCAATAATCTACTTTTCCGTGAAGTGGTGGAACACTCTGCATCAGGGAGCGTCGATCAGCTTCGGACAGGCGCCGACCATGGCGGCCACGATGTTGGCGGCGATGGGTATCATGGCCCTGGGGTTTTGGATGTATACGATCGCCGTGGTCCTGATGCGCGTGCGTTGCGAGATCCTCGAACGCGAGCGTCACAGCGACTGGGTGCAGGAAATGGTCAGCCGGGGGACGTATGGCTGAGTTCCTGGACATGGGTGGCTATGGATTCTATATCTGGGGCTCTTACCTCGTGACCGGGGTATTGATGGTTCTGGAGGTCATTTTGGTCCGGCGGCGGCGCTCGCAACTGAAGCGCCGGCTGGATCGTATGGGACGCATGCAGTCCCATGAAGAAGAAACGAGGTTAGATCATGAAATCGAGACATAAACGCCTGGCCCTGGTAGCCGTCGGGCTGGTCGGACTGGGCGTTGCGACCACGCTCGTGTTGCGCGCCTTCAACAGCAACCTGGTCTTCTTTTTCAGCCCCACGCAGGTGGCCGCCAAGGAGTCGCCTCAGGGCCGGAGTTTCCGCCTGGGCGGCTTGGTGGAGCAGGGCAGCCTGAAGCGCGACGACAACGGTCTGACCGTGCATTTCGTGGTTACCGATACTTCCGTCAATATACCCGTTACGTTTACCGGCATCCTGCCGGATCTGTTCCGCGAGGGGCAGGGCGTCGTCGCGCAGGGCAAACTGAGCCCGGACGGCGTGTTCATGGCCGACGAGGTATTGGCCAAGCATGACGAAAAATACATGCCGCCCGAGGTCGCCGACGCTCTGGAGAAGGCCAAGGACGTCAACGCCCAGATGAGCGGTACGAGCCTCGCTAAGAGTGGAACGGAGGGCAAGCCATGATTCCTGAGATCGGTCATTTTTCGCTGATTCTGGCGCTGGCCATGGCCATGGTCCAGGCCGTGGTGCCCCTGATCGGCGCCGCCAAGGGGAACGAAAACTGGATGCGCATGGCCCGGCCCGTGGCCCAGGGCCAGTTCCTGTTCGTGGCGACGGCGTTCGCTTGCCTGACTTACGCCTTTATTACGAGCGACTTCTCTGTTTTGTACGTCGCCGAGCACTCGAATACCGAGTTACCCTTGCAGTACCGTGTCGGAGCGGTATGGGGCGGCCACGAAGGATCCATGTTGCTTTGGGTGCTGATGCTGACCGGCTGGACCATGGCGGTCAGTGTGCTGAGCCGCAAGCTCGCCGACGATCTGATCGCCCGTGTTATCGGGGTACTGGGGCTCGTTTCCACCGGGTTCCTATTTTTCATCCTGTTGACCTCCAATCCGTTTATCCGTCTGATGCCCGCGGCGCTGGAAGGTCGTGATCTCAACCCGCTGCTGCAGGATCCCGGTCTGGTGTTCCATCCGCCCATGCTCTATATGGGCTATGTCGGATTCTCCGTGGCCTTCGCATTCGCTATCGCGGCACTTCTTGGCGGGCGCCTGGACGCGGCTTGGGCGCGTTGGTCCCGTCCCTGGACGCTGGTGGCCTGGATGTTCCTGACCATGGGCATCGCCATGGGCAGCATCTGGGCCTATTACGAGCTGGGTTGGGGCGGCTGGTGGTTCTGGGATCCGGTCGAAAACGCCTCTTTCATGCCCTGGTTGGCGGGTACCGCGCTGATTCATTCGCTCGCGGTGACCGAAAAGCGCGGCAGCTTCAAGAACTGGACCGTGTTGTTGGCCATTATCGCGTTCAGTCTTAGCCTGCTCGGCACCTTCCTGGTCCGCTCCGGCGTCCTGACCTCCGTGCATGCGTTCGCAACCGACCCGACCCGAGGCGTCTTCATCCTGATCCTGCTCGTCATCGTGACCGGCGGATCCATGGCGCTTTATGCGTGGCGGGCGCCCAAGGTCGGACTCGGCGGCCGATTCGCTCTGGTTTCGCGCGAGTCCTTCCTGTTGGCCAATAACGTTTTGTTGCTCGTCGCGGCGGCCACGGTCCTGCTCGGCACGCTCTATCCGCTGATCATCGATGCCCTCGGCATGGGCAAGATCTCGGTCGGCCCGCCGTATTTCTCGGTGGTGTTTGTCCCTGTCATGACGCCGTTGGTGTTCCTCATGGGCGTGGGCGCGATGGCGCGTTGGAAAGAGGCGAGCCTGCCTGATCTGGCGGTGCGCCTGCGGTGGGCCTTCGCAGTTGCGCTGATTTCCGCCGTGATCGTTCCTTTCCTCATGGGCGAGTGGTATCCGCTCGTCAGCATGGGTCTCCTGCTTTCCTTCTGGGTTTTCGCGACGATCTTCGTCGGTGTCCGCCGCCGAGTCCGGCGTAACCAGGAAATCGGCCGTCCGGGCTTCTCCGGCATGACGCGCAGCTACGTCGGTATGCAGCTTGCGCATGCGGGTGTCGGCGCATTTATCGTCGGCGTCACGCTCGTCAACGGCTATCAGGTCGAGAAGGACGTGCGCATGAACGTCGGCGATACCACGGAGGTTGCGGGTTATACCTTCCGTTTCGACGGCGTGGCGCAGACCAAAGGTCCCAACTACACGGCGACACAGGGTTATATCCAGGTCATCAAAGACGGCGCTGATCTGATGGTCCTGCATCCCCAAAAGCGTAATTACAACGTTCAGACCATGCCGATGACCGAGGCGGCCATCGATACCGGTTTGACACGGGATCTCTATGCCTCGCTGGGCGAGCCGGTCAGCGGCGGCGCCTGGAGCGTCCGCATTTATTACAAGCCGTTCATCGATTGGATATGGGGCGGTTGCTTCATCATGGCGCTCGGTGGCGGGCTTGCCATGTCGGATCGGCGTTATCGGCTCGCGAGCCGGCGTAAGGCCGAAAAGCCCTCAGGCGCCACTCATGCGGCCGGTGCTTTGGCGACGGAGGGCGGTCGCGCATGAAACTGCGTTTTCTGATTCCGCTCGTCGTTTTCGTGGTCATGGTCGGCTTCCTGGGCAAGGGACTGCTGCTCGATCCCAGCGAAGTGCCTTCGCCCTTGATCGACAAACCTGCGCCTCAATTCACGTTGTCCGAACTCCACAATCCCGGCGCCAAGTTCGCGAGCGAGTCGATGAAGGGCCAGGTTTGGCTGCTGAACGTATGGGCGTCCTGGTGCGTGTCGTGCCGACAGGAGCATCCCGTGCTCGTGGAGTTGGCGCGTCAGCACATCGTGCCGATTTACGGGCTCAACTATAAGGACACCCGTCCGGAGGCCGCGCAATGGCTTCGCGAGCGGGGCAATCCCTATGACGCGAGCGCGTTCGACAACGACGGCCGCGTCGGCATGGATTACGGTGTCTACGGCGTTCCCGAGACCTATGTCATCGATAAGAAGGGCATCATCCGCTACAAACAGATCGGTCCGATCAGTCCTTCGGTCCTGAGAGACCAGATCCTGCCCCTCGTTCAACGTTTGCAGCAGGGGAGTCCGACTTGATGCGTAGGTTCCTGTTCGTGCTGATCGCTGCTTGGGCGGTCTGCGGCACCGTTGCCGTCGCCAAGGAGGCCGCCCCCATGATCCGTGATCCGGAGATCGCGGGGCGTATGGCCCATCTGACCCAGAAGCTTCGGTGCCTGGTCTGTCAAGGACAGTCGGTAGCGGACTCCGGCTCGGATTTTTCCAACGACATTCGTCGTGAGGTCGAGAAGCTCATGGAGGAGGGCAAGAGCGATCAGGAGGTCATCGGTTTCCTCGTTCAGCGCTACGGCGACTTCATTCTCTTTGAGCCTCCGGTCAAAAGTACGACCGCTCCGTTGTGGATCGGCCCGTTCGTGCTGATGGCCCTCGGCGGCGCTGTTTTGGTCATCGTGCTCGCCAAGCGCGCCAAGCGGCCGGTTGAAGAACTTTCCCCCGAACAAGTTGCTGCGGCCGAGCGCCTGCTCAACGACCTAGAGAAAGAAGGCAAAGATTCATGATCGTTTTCGGAGTGATCGTCGGTCTGCTCGTGCTGACCGCGCTGTTGTTGATCGTCCCGCCCCTGATCGGCCGTGGCCGGCACGGCCATGCCCGGGTGGTGCATCGCGAGGTCAACCTGGCCGTTTTCCGGCAGGCATTGGCCGAACTGGAGCGTGACCTCGAGGCCGGCACGATCGAAAAGGATCAGTACGAAGTGTCGCGGAAAGAGCTCGAAAGCCGGCTGCTCGAAGAAGTCGAACTGGTGGCGCCCACGGAATCCGCCCCCGCCGTGTCGGGCTCAAGCCGTGCGGTCGCGGTGATCGTGGCGTTGGTCGTGCCCGCGTTCGCGATCGGCATGTACTTCTATCAGGGAACCCCTCAGGCCATTAATCCGGAGCGCGCCGGGGCATCCAGCGCCGCCGCTACGATGCAGGATTCCGGGGATATGTCGGCGAAGATTCAGGCCATGGTCGCGAGCCTTGCCGACAAGCTCAAGAAAAACCCCGACGATGCGGCAGGCTGGGCCATGCTGGGCCGCTCGTACATCGTGCTTGAGCGGTTCGACGATGCCCGCACCGCGCTCGAAAAGGCTGCAAGCCTGAACCAGGGCGACCCGCAACTGCTTGCCGACCTCGCCGATTCGCTCGCCATGACCAGCGGGGAGTCACTGCAAGGCCGTCCGACCGAACTGATCCTTCAGGCCCTGGCGATCGATCCGAACAACCAGAAAGCGCTTTGGTTGGCCGGTACGGCGGCTTACGAGGCGTCCGATTACGCCCAGGCCCTCAAGTACTGGCGTAAACTCTATCAGATGCTGCCTCAGGGGTCGGAAACGGCGAAGACGATGGAAGGCAATATTGCCGAGGCGCAGGCGCTGCTCGAGGGCGTCGATCCCAGTCAGTTCTCGAATCAGGGCGCGGCCGGCGGTGAAGACTTGGCGGCGGCGTCCTCCGGCGCTTCAACGGCCAGAGTGACGGGACGCGTCAGTCTCGCTCCCGAACTGCGCGCCAAGGTTAAGGGCGACGATACCGTGTTCATCTTCGCCAAGGCGGTACAAGGTCCGCCGATGCCGCTCGCGGTGCAGCGCGCCAAGGTCAGCGATCTGCCCATGAACTTCGAGTTGGACGACAGCATGGCCATGAGTCCGCAAATGACGTTGTCGCGTTTTCCGCAGGTCGTGATCATGGCCAGGGTTTCCCACACGGGCAATGCGATGCCGCAAAGCGGCGATCTGCAAGGAACGAGCGCCCCGGTGGCCGTGGGCTCGAAGGTCCCCGAAGTAAAGATCGATCAGGTGATTCCTTAGGGCCTGTCGTGATCGGCCGTGCCCGCGTTTGGTGTGTCGCATTCTTCCTCGCGGTCTGCCTGTCGGGGTGCGAACAGGGGCCGCCGCCGGATCGGCTGAGGGTCGGCGGGACCTTTCCCGAACTGACCCTGACCACTTTGGATCAACGGCAGGACCGCTTGACGAGCCACCGCGGCAGATTGGTCGTGTTGAATGTCTGGGCGACCTGGTGCCCGCCTTGCCGGCATGAACTGCCATCGCTGGCGGCGCTGCAAAAAGCGCTGGGGCCGGATCGTTTCGAGGTCGTGCTAATGAGCGTCGACAGCGACCCCGATATCGTTCGTGAGTTCCTGCGCCACAAGGGCCTCGACTTCGACTCTTACATCGATCCCAAGCAGGACAACGCGGATCGCATTCTCGGGATACGACGTTATCCCGACAGCTTCGTGATCTCTCCCGAGGGCGGTTTGGTCAGCCGTTTCGTCGGCGAAACGGACTGGGACAGGCCCGAACTGGTGGCCGCGATGAAAAAGGCGGCCTATAATCACGATTTCAACGCGTTGATGAAATATCGTGACCCAAATCATTAGTGTTAACAGGCCCCAGGTATCCAGAAGTATGAAGCCCCGAAAGACCTATACCCCGCGCCTGATTCTGTTTGTCGCGCTGGCTTTTGCGGCCGGTCCCGCCATGTCCGCGGACGTGCTCAAGGGACGCGTGCTCTACAATCAGCATTGCCAGAATTGCCATGGCGCCAAGGGGCAGCCTCAGATGCCCGGGACTCCCGACTTCTCTCGCGGCGAGCGCATGCTTCAGGCGGATCACGAACTGATCCTGACTGTTCGCCACGGCAAGGGGATGATGCCCGCGTTCGAGGGACGGTTCGAAAACGAGGATTATTTTGATCTCGTAGCCTATCTGCGGACCTTGCGCCGATGACGTTTCGGGGCATGCTGTTGTGGGCCGTCTGGCTGGCCCTTTCCGTCGTTGCGCCGACTTTCGCCGCGAGCGGCGAACGAGGCGAACCGCGTATCCTCGAAACCTTCGAGGTCGGGCCACAGGTCTACGTACGTTCGCTGGCAGTGGATCCGGTCCGGCATTCGCTCTGGATCGGGACATCGCTCGGCGTCCATGAAATCGATCTGGCCTCTCGCGACCTGCGCCGAACGTTCACCCGCCAGCAGGGGCTCGCGAACGAATACGTGTTCGCGACCTTTGTCGATTCCAAGGACAACAAGTGGTTCGGCACCAATGGCGGCGGCGTCTCCCGATTTCGCGACGGTGACTGGAAGACCTATTTCCCGATGCACGGTCTTGCCGACTATTGGGTTTACTCCTTCGCCGAGCAATCGGATGGCACGATTTGGATCGGCACCTGGGCGGGCGCCAACCGCCTGGATCCGGGTAAGGAAGTCTGGAAGACCTATTACGATGAACTCGTCAATGAATGGGTCTACGGTATCGCCGTCGACAAGCAGGACCGGGTCTGGTTTGGCACCGAGGGCGGGGTCTCGATGTTCGACGGCAAACAGTGGCAAGCCTGGACGCACAAGGAGGGCCTGGGCGCACCGAATCTGCAACACCTCAAGGAGAGCCGCAACACCGGTTTGGGCACGCGTGACCGCCACAATTTGAGCGTGCTCATAGACGGACAACCGACATACAACCCCGGCTACGTGTTCTCCATGCACGTCGATCCCGCAGGGCAGGTTTGGGCGGGCACCTGGGGTGGTGGAGTAAGCCGCTTCGATGGCAAGTCTTGGCATAACCTGACGTCGGCGGACGGGCTCGCGGGCGATATCGTTTTCGCAATCGCCCAGGATGCAAACGGGGTGTTCTGGTTCGGCACCGACAAGGGTTTGTCGCGCTACGACGGACACGCCTGGCATAACTATACCCGCAAAGAGGGCCTACCCGGCGACGCGGTCTATGCGGTCGCGGTCGCGCCCGGCGGCGACGTGTGGGTCGGCACCATGGGCGGGGTGGCGCGGATCGGCGTCCCCGTCAAGACCGCAGGCAAGTAAACGGTATTTAGGGCCTGTTAACACTCATTCGATCGCCACTGCTGGAGTCATTTTTTCGTCCAGCAAGGCAGAGGGAGAGCAGTGTAGTGAGTCTACATAAACGACCGATAACGCGGCTGGACGGAAAAATGGCCCCAGCCCTTCGGGTTGTGGCTAAAATGTCGCCAATCTAGGCACGAGA
>WGNS01000023.1 GCA_016124415.1 Gammaproteobacteria bacterium
AATGACTCTACGGCGCATATAGCTGAATTTAGATGATCTACACCCGTCAGGCTCCGCCCTCCGGATTCCGACATCTAAATCCAGCTGCACCTATCCCGGTCTACTCGCCTTCGCGTCGCTCTCCATGGCTCGCAGTATATGTCGAAATGCTTTTCCGACTCGACTAGACTAATATGCTCAGTAGATTTTCGTAACATAAAGCTTCTATTCAAATCGCCATATCCTGAGGCAGTTCAACAACTATGCGAGAATACTATCTGGGACGTCAGCCGATCTTCAACACCGAACTTGAAGTGACCGGCTACGAACTCCTCTATCGCTCACAAGACGTAGATGCGCGCGTAAACGGAGACCAGGCGACCTCCCAGGTCTTGCTGAACAGCTTCTGGGAAATGGGTCTCGAAAAGATCGTCGGCAAGCACGCCGCCTTCGTCAACCTGACCCGTCGCTTCATCCTCAACGAATCCCTGATACCGCCACCGAACGGCCAGCTGGTGCTTGAGATCCTCGAGGACATCGAAGTCGACGACGAGCTCTTGACGGCGGTTGGGAACCTAAAGAGCAAAGGCTATACGATCGCGCTGGATGACTTTATCTACCACCCCAAGCTGCAACCCCTCGTGCGTATGGCGGATATCATCAAGATCGATATCCTGGCGTTAAGCCACCAGGAAATCGACGAGCATTTGTTTACCTTGCGCAAATTTCCGCTCAAATTGCTGGCGGAAAAAGTGGAGACACCGGAAGAATTCGACTGGTGCAAATCACGAGGGTTTGACTATTACCAAGGCTATTTCCTGTGCAAGCCCCGTCTCATCAAGGGCCGCCGGATGCCGACCAACCGGGTCAACACCTTGCGCCTCATGGCCGAACTGCAAAAACCCGACTTGGACGTCAAGCAACTGGAAAAGCTGATCACCCAGGACGTCACGATCAGCTACCGCCTGTTGCACTACATCAATTCGGCAGCCTTCGCCGCCAGGGATATCGAGTCGATTCACCACGCGATCGTCTATCTGGGCAAGCAAGAGATCTGCAAGTGGGCAAGCCTGGCACTGCTTGCCGGCATTGACGACAAACCGGCGGCGCTGACCATGACCGCGCTGGTGCGCGCCCGCATGTGCGAACTGCTCGCAGAAACCATGCCCGAACTGAATCACTCTACCGCGATGATGATCGGTCTGTTTTCCACACTGGACGCCATGCTCGATGCGCCGCTCGAAGATATTCTGGCCGACATCCCGCTTGCCGAGGGCGTACGCAACGCACTGCTTCGTCATGAAGGACCGTATGCTGGCGTTCTGACCTCTACCCTGGCCTACGAGACCGGCACCTGGGAAGATATCGATTTTGAAGACGACGATGAAACGCGTCTTATCTCGATCTATCTGCGCTCGATCGAATGGGCCGAAACGATGCTTGGAAACCTCAAGGGGGTTGCTTAACGGTTAAGCCCCTCGGCAGGTCTGGCGGCATCCGAGAGGCTTGTTTCTTCTTACCAAGCCTCTTTTGTTGGTAGACGGGCCGAACCCAAAAACGTTCGCATCAACATCGAATACGCGGACCCGGAAACGGCCCCGGCGGCTCCCGCTTACGGGGTCTGACGGCTCAGAATCATGAAGCCTCGGCCCAAACGGCCGGTTGCATCGCTGATCTCGGTTGCCAACGCGATGATATTGCCGTCCGACGATGCGAAACCCTGCCCTGAAATCGACTCGTTGTTGGTCAGCGTTAGCACCATCGTGACGACACCGGTTGTGGAAACCGTATAGCTGCTCGTGGTCGACGTGGACAGGTCGTCAGGTGCGACGACCGGCGTCAAGGTAGTGGACATGGCCGTTCCGGCAACCGCTGCTGCGAGATCCATACTGGCGCGCTTGCTGGCAACGCGCCCGCTTGTCACGCCGCCTAAGCCGTCGAGCGCGAGCTTGCCGTTGCGGTAAGCCGAAGCCAGCGTCGCGGTTCCCGTGCCCGGGGTCGTGCCCGGGGTCGTGTCCTGACTGAACTCCACCACGGTATACGTGCCGCCCAACGTCGGAGTCGTCGACGACTGTTTTGCGGCAAAGGTCAGTCCGCGCGCCGCGCGATTCTCGATATCGACGCGGAAATGATCGTTGGCGGCGGCGGGCGTCGTCGCCGCCACCGTGACGGTGACGGTATTCGAGACTGCCGGAGACACGGGCGAGCAGGCAAACTGGCCGCTGCCCGGGGTAGTCGTCGTATCAATGGTCTTGGTGCCGACTGTGTAAGTGAATGTATCGCTGGTCGTCGAGATGCCCGGGGTGTAAAGCACCGCGGTCAGATCGGAAACGATCGTTGCCGTACCGCCGCCCGTGGTGGCACCGACGGATGCCACGCAAAAACCCTGGCCGTCGTTGTCGAGCACGTTCAAGCGGTCCCCGGTACTGCTGGGATCGACCGTATAACTGTCGTCACCCGCGGGTGTGCCGTTGGCGGCGGTTCCGGATGCAACCAAATCCAAAGTCACGGTCCCTACTGTGGCAGTCGTCCCGTCGCTGACCGTGTATGTGAAGGAATCCGTCGTCGCAACAGGCGCAGTCAACGTCGGGGTATAGTGCAGGCTCTTGGCGCTGGGGTCGATCGTAACCGTACCGCCGGTCGGCGTACCCACCGCCGTGATCACGAGCGGCGTGGCCGTGGTGGCGTGATCGTTGGCCAGTACGTCCAAGGTCGTCTCGGGAAAAGTATCGGAAGCGGAGTAATAGGCCAACAGATTGCCGTCGGGCGAAACCGCCCCGCTACCCAGGAAACCGCCGCTACTGCTCAAAAACAGCACTGTCCCCGACGTAAAGACCCGATAAAACCCTGTCGCGCCGGTGTCCGCCGTGGTCGAGAAGGTCGTCGCGCCCGCGGTATAGGGCGACACGAGGGGCTGCGTCAGATTGCTGCTGTAGATCGCATTCGTCGTTCCAACATCCAGGCTGCCGTATAGGTCGCTGGAACCGGAATTGGGCAAGGTCGTCTCCGAACCGTCGTTGAAAGACATGACGCCGTGACGGATCGTGACCGAATGGCTGTCGACGGAACCGGAGGACACCGGGCCGGCGACCCTGGCGTCGATGGATACCATATTGTAGAGAGACGAACCGGCAATCAGCGGATCGTCCAGCAGGGCATTCGTCGCCTGCGAGGTCTTGGACTGGGTCGAGCTGCCGACTGCGTTACGAATACCGATGCGCAGGCCCTGGCGCAGGAAGCCCGTCGTTTCCTCATCGATCGGATAGGCCATGAACTGGGCGTCCGGGCTGACCAGACCGGCCACAGCGTTGCCCGACTGGGTCTCGACGACGAGTTGGCCGGTCGGTGCTACCACATGGCTCAGACCGTTCAAGTAGCCCGTGCCTTGAGTCTGGGTATGCACCGAGGTCAGGTCGTGCAGCGTGCTTGTGAAAAACCTCGCCCCCGACGAGCCCGTCACGAGCCCGTTGGAATCGAAGTAAGCCGTGCCGTCACTACGCCGGATACCGACACCGCCGGGATTCGGATTGAAAGTCGAAGGATCGGCAAGGAAAACGGAAAAACCGACCAACTCGAAACCGCGGCTGGCCAGGGTGTTGGTGGACCTGGCTACCCCCGGCGCCGCCATGGCCGCGGCGAGATCCGGCAACACGGCGGCCGAGGCGTTGGCCAGCAACGTGATCGCCTGATCGAAGGTCTGCCCCGTCAGATCCACCTGCATGCCGTTCAGCAGGGCGTTGAGGACCGCGACCTCGCCGACGGTATAGTTGCCGAGCACGTTGCCGCCGATCAGGCTGCTCTGGATCTGCTGCACGACCTCTTCGGAAACCGGTGTGATATCAACGGTGCCGCCCGTCACGATGGCGCGCATCGTACTGGTTTGACCGACCACTCGAACGGCCAGGGTGCTGGATGGAGAAGGCGAATTCGAAAAAGTGTAAGCGCCTGTAACCGAATCGGTTGTAGTGGTGGCGATAGCCGGGAGCACGACGTTGCCGGCCGAATCCAATTGCACAAGTTCGACGGTCGCGCTCGTGACGGGTGTCATACCAGTGACCGCAGCCTGGGCCGGAGGTGCGATGAGCCCGACCGCCTGGGCCAGACGGGTCAAGACTCGATCGAACCCGGCGGGTGAAGCATCGTTGGCCGCGAACTGAGTCGCATCCGCAGGTGCGGCGCGCACGACACCGGTAACGGTGTTGATCAAGGCATTCGAGGCGGCATCCCCGCCGCTTCCGCTGCAGGCGGAAAGCAGGAATGCGAGAGGTACGATGAGGACGAGGGCTCGGGATGTTCGCAACATGATAGGTATATCCGCAAATTATTACCATTCGACGGCAACACGGACAGTATAGTTCCCGTCTTCCGGTCGAAAAACACCGATAAGCCCACGCTAAGGCGACGCGGGAAGCGTTGCGGTTGTTAAATACCGCCCCGATTCAGATAGATCAGGTTATTTTGGCTCTGACCGTAATCGATGCGGGTCTGTGAACCGTAGTCGATGGTCAACCAGCGATAATGCTCAATCGGCATACCCAGGGCGTCGGTGATACACATCCTGATCGGACCGACATGGGCGGTAACCACGATCCGTTGGCCCCGGTGCCTCTCGATGATATCGTTGATGGCGCCGAGCACGCGATCATGGTGGTCGCGAATGGTCTCGCCGCCTTCGGGTACAAACCCGACGGGATCACGCTTCCATTCCGTGAATCCGTCCGGATAGTCGCGCGCGATGTCGTCAAAATACAAGCCGTCCCAAATGCCGAACGGACGCTCTTTGAGTCGTGCGTCCGTCAGCAAGGGCGCTTTGGTCATCCTGGCGATGGGCGCCGCAGTGGACTGCGTCCTCTGCATCGGGCTCGCGTAGATGACGTCAATGGACTCGCCGGCCAGGAACCGGGCCGCCGCTTCTGCCTGGCGTCCGCCCTCCTCCGTCAACGCCGGATCTTCACGGTCATCGCAGTAGAGACGTTTTTGTGGGAAATCAACCTGTCCGTGACGGACGAAATAGATCGTTGTGCTCTTTTCTTTGCTACGCATCGTTTACTTTAGGTCAGTGGATGGCTGTGTACGTGCGGCGCCCCATGATTCGAGTGACTCGACTCCGAAACCTCGACGGGCACCATATAGAGTTTGCCGTGACGGACGCCCCGCTCCGAAATCACCGAATTCGCCGCCTCCTGGACCTCCTTGATCGCGCCGCGCAGTATCGCGATCTCGAGACAATTGTCGTGATCGAGATGGACGTGCATGCTGGCCAGGTTAATGTCGTGGTGGTGGTGATGGACTCGCGTGATGCGACTTGCGAGCTCCAGTTCGTGATGATTGTAGACGTAGCTCAGAGCGGCCACGCAATGCCCTTCTTCCGATCCGTCGAGTTGCTCCTGGTGTAGCGCCCGTCGAATCAGGTCGCGCATTGCCTCGGAACGGTTGGTATAACCGTGCCTAGCGATGTAACCGTCGAAACGATCGGCAAGGTCCGTATCCAGGGACATTGTGATTCGTTCCATCAGATAGTCTCCTTATTCAGAAAGGTATCCCGCCCTCGGACCGACGCCGGCCCATGCGAGCACGGAAAGTTCATAATAATACACTTTTCTTCGTACAAAACCCAGACAGGGCCTCACAACATAGCGTTCAATCGCCCAAGATACTTAAACTCGGCCGGTTTCTCGGATATATTTAGTGACCGTCATCGATCGCTCATCAATCGCCAAGGGGGAACGCGACGCATGGGTATTTCCGAACACCACAAGATACTGATCATCGGCGGCGGCACCGGTGGCATCGCAGTGGCGTCTCAGTTGCAAAAGGAGCTTCAGGATCCCGATATCGCGGTCTTGGAGCCGGCGGATACCCATTATTACCAACCCGGTTGGACCTTTGTCGGCGGCGGCATCTTCAGCAAGGAAGAAACCGCCCGTCCCATGAACGAGATCATGCCTCGGGGCGTGCAATGGATCCACGACGCCGCGGCGAAGATCGATCCCGAGACCAATACGGTCACTACCGAGACCGGCGCCACGCTGACCTACGACTACCTCGTCGTGGCCGCCGGCATCCGCATCGATTGGGAATCCATCCCCGGTTTGCGGGAGGGCCTCGGCAAAAACGGCATCGTCAGCAACTACGCCTACGATATCGCCCCGATCACCTGGGAAACGATCAAATCCTTCAAAGGCGGTACGGCCCTGTTCACGCAGCCCAAGCCGCCCTTCAAGTGTCCGGGCGCCGCACAGAAGATCCTTTATCTCGCCGACGAAGCGTTCCGCAGACAAAAGGTGCGTAAAGAGAGCCATCTCGTCTTCTGTTCGGCCGCGCCGGGCATCTTCCCGGTCAAGAAATACGCCGCTGCCCTCAACGAGGTCATCAAGCGAAAAGAACTCGACATGCGCTACCAATGCAACCTCGTGGAGCTGCGCCCCGGAGACAAGGAGGCCGTCTTCGAACGCCTGTCGGACGGCGACCGAGAATCCATCGCCTACGACATGATTCACGTCACGCCGCCGATGAGCGCGCCGCATTTCATCAAGGAAAGTCCGCTCGCCGATGCCGGCGGCTGGCTCGATGTCGATATGTACACGCTGCAACACAAGCGCTACCGCAACGTCTTCGGACTGGGCGATTGCACGAATACCCCGAACTCCAAGACGGCAGCCGCGATCCGCGCACAGACCCCCGTGCTGGCCAGCAATCTCTCCATGGTGATCGAGCACCAGGAGGGCAAGGCCGCCTACGACGGTTACGCCTCTTGCCCGCTCGTGACCGGGTACGGCAAACTCATCCTCGCGGAGTTCGACTACAACCTCAAGCCGAAGGAGACCTTCCCCTTCGATCAGGGTCGCGAACGGCGCAGCATGTATTACCTGAAGAAATACGTGTTGCCGCGAATTTACTGGAACGTCCTGCTCAAGGGCGGCAGCTTCAACATAGGCGAGTAACGACCATGAAGGCGGATTTCTGGCATGAACGCTGGCAAAACGGGCAGACCGGTTTCCATCGGGACGACGTTAACCCCTATCTGATCCGCTTTTGGGACGATATGGGCGCTCATCGCAACAGCCAGGTACTTGTACCGTGTTGCGGCAAGTCGCACGACCTGGTCTGGCTGGCCGAGCAAGGGTGCCGGGTCACCGGCCTGGAGCTCAGCCCGATCGCGGTCAGGGAATTCTTCGAGATCAACGAAATCGAGGCCGTCGTCGAGGAAGTCGAAGGCGGGCGTTGCCACACGGCGGGCCCCATCCGTATCTACGAAGGAGATATGTTCCATATGGACCTCTCCTGCATCGGAACGGTCGACCACGTCTATGACCGCGGTGCGCTCGTCGCGATGCCGCCCGACATGCGCGACCAGTACTGCGCGCGAATCCGCGCCCTGGCCCCCGCAGCTTCCACCCTGCTCGTCACGCTTGACTACCCCACCGAAGAGATGGACGGCCCGCCGTTCGCCGTAACCGAGCGAGAAGTCCGCAAGCGCTTCAATAAAGAAAATATCCAATGCGTGTACTGCGAAGACATTCTCGAGGAGGACGAATTTTTCCGCGCCAGAGGACTGTCACGGTTGGATGAGGCGGTTTATATCATCAAATAGAAGGAACGCCGTGTCGGTTGGGTTGAATGAAATGAATCCCAACGGGACACCACAACCGTTGTTGGGCTTCGTCCCTCAGCCCAACCTACGCGCTTGTCACTTGTCACTCTTGGTTTCGAGCGCCCCTTTCTCCAGCGCCACCAAATAATCCAAAACGTCTATCAGCTGCGGCACTCCGCTCACATGTCCGGCATCGACCCGGTAACGGCCGTTGACAGTCAGGGTCGGAACGCCCTTCAGCCCGTAACGTTTGCTCATGATCCGCGCCTTTCGCACATCGTCGTCGATGCGGGCGGAATGATAGGCGCGGGAGAAGGCATCGGCAGAAACGCCGTAGTCGGCAAAAAAACCTTGCAGGGACTGTTCCGAATCGAGTTTTCGGCGGAAGGCGTGCAGGGCCGTAAACATCTGGATGTGCGTTCGATCCGCCACGCCCAGCGCCTCGGCCGTGTAATACACCCTGGCCAACGGGATCATGTCGTCCTCGGTCACGGCCGGACGACGGATATAAACCACTTCGTCGCGATGTGCGTCGAGCCAGTCGCCCAGCGCCTTTTGGATCGCGTAGCAGTTACGGCAACCGTACCAGAACCATTCGATGACCTCGACCTTGCCGTGCGACGCCTGGGACACCTGTCTCGGCTCGATCAAATCGTAATGCACGCCCATACGATATGCGGGTCTGGACGCCTGAGCGGGCGCACCGACCAGCAAGCAGACAAGCATCAGCAGGATGCATCTCAAAAATGCCCCAACTCGAAAATCAACCGCCATTCTTTCCTCCCAGCGGAATGTTCAAATCCTCCTTGGGAGGCGCATCCTGCTGAGGGCTATTACGGGCCGCGTCCTCGGTCTGGCGCCGCTTCATCCAGTCCTGGGCCTCTTGAGACGGCGGGCCGTGCTTGAGTCGGCTATCCCACTCCCAAAGCGCGGACCGCGCCCGTGTGACATAAGGGTCCCCCGGCTTGGCAAGATGGATGTAGGTCCGCATCGCCCCCAAAGCGCCGGCGAGATCGCCCTCGCCCTCCAATGCCTCGGCGAGCCCCCAATAGGCGTTGCCCTGATAGGGCTTGAGATCGATGGCCTTGCGGAAAAATTCGTCGGCGGCCTTATAGCGTTTGAGCCCGAGTAAGGCATACCCCATATTGACGTGCGCCTCCACAAGCCTGGGCGACAACAGTAGAACCGCGTGCATTGCCGTAGCGGCCTCATCATAGCGCCCGGCATGGAGCATGTACACCCCTTCATCGAAGCGTTTCTTGATCGTCGCCATGCGCCGGTCCTCGGGCGATAAGGCATCCGGAAACAGTGCGACGTCATGGGAGTTGGACGACGCACCGCCCGATGCCTGCGTCGCATCGTGTGTGGGAACCGTCGGAACGGGGGCCTTCATGAAGTCCGGCGCCCGGGACAGCACGACCGTGGCGATCGCGGTCATACCCACCAGGAACATCGAGACCGGCGCCAACCCCTTTGGGAACGGAGTGGTCGTCATATCACCCCCTTGTGGGCGGCTTCGCTATAGAACGGCGCGCCGAAATAGGTCAGGAAGGCGAATACGAAGATCACGATGATGGCCAGTGCGCCATGGCGCGGCGCGATGCGATAGGTGGTGCGAACATGGATCGCCGCGCCGAGCAGCAGCCAGTTCAGGAACGACGACGTCTCGAGCGCGTCCCAATCCCAGTAACGACCCCAGGCATCCTGGGCCCAGACCGCGCCCGCCACCAACATCAGGGAATGAAAAATGAAGGCCAGCAGCATGAAACGCCAGGCCAGGGCATCGACCCTGGCGTCGTCGGGCATAGCCCGAAACCAGGATCCGAAACGGGTATGGGCACGCAGCAACAAAACGCCGGCCAGGCCCGTGCCGACCAGGCAAAAGGCCAGGAAGAATTTGCCGAAACCGACGTGCGCCCACAGCCACTTATTGTGATAGGTCGGCGGATAAGGACTCGCGACGGGATCGAGGAAGAGGATCCAGAGCCCGAGTATCCATATCGCCGGGAAGACCACGACCGCGCTCGGGCGCAACATCGGCACACGCCAATAGGACAGGGTATAGACGATCCCGAGGCTGCACAGTTGACTCATAATGAGTTCGAATAGACTCACGAACGGACCGTGACCGATTCGCAGCCAGCGTTCCGTGATCGCCGTCAACAACAGCAGGACGCCGCCCACGGCGCCGACAAGGACGAAACGTTCATTGCCCGCCGTGGTCTGCGGCCCGATCGTTTGCGCCTGCCAGGCACCCTTGAGGGCAAAAGCCGTGGCCAGCGCGTAGGATGCGAGCCCGGCATATAACCACGGCAGCTCGGTCGCGAAGGACGCGTTCATGTCGTGACCCTCCCCGATACCGTATCAACGGACCGCTGAGTCTTCGTGGTTGGCTGCCAATCCGGCTGGCGCAGCTTCTGCCAAAAATGGCCGGCGAGTCCGATCACACCGATGATGGCCGTGAAAAACAGCCAACTGATCGTCGGATCATAGAAAATCTTGTAACCCATCCAGCTCGAGAGGCGCTCGAAAGTCAGGACCCCACCGGCAAGACGAACGTGGTCCCCCGCCTTGAGCGTGACCCTTTGCTCACCGCTCTTGACGATCAAAGAGGCCTTGGTTTTGGCGGGCGCCAAGGTCCAGGCCTGCTTGTCCGTCAGCCCGGTATCGAGATCAAGCCAAAATCGGATCTCCTCGCCCTCGCGGGGTTCCCAGCGATTGGCCTGGCGAAAATCGTAGAGCGGATAGGCAGGCATGTTCACGGTTCCCCGGATCGGCGCGCCGCCGCCTGCAGGCAGCCAGGACAGCACGGCGGCGAAACCTTTGTTGAAAGTCGTGTAAAAACGGTATCCGTTCAGGACCAAAGGCCTGTCGTCTCCTACGTCGAGACGTTGCCAGCCGTTGACGGCGGGAACCAGCACCTCGCAATGGGTCAGGCCGCGCACCATACCGGCCGCGTAATCGACGGTATACGTTCCCTGCACGAATTGCACGCGGTCGAGACCGGCACGGTGCATCGGACCCTCACGCACATCGATCAGACTGTCTTTATCGAAGGCCGTTCCTTCCACGAGTTCGGTGTGGGCCTCAAGCCGGGTCAACCGCCCGAAAGCGGCCAGGATGACAATCCCAAGCAGGCAAAGATGAAACACCAGCAAGCCGCCGCGCTGGTGAATCCTCGGATTGTGGATAATCGCCGCGAGCAGGTTCAACGACAGGAACCCCATCGGGACGACCAGCACCCAGACCGAGGTCCCCGCGGGATTGTCGTAGGAAAGCGCCGCACCGACACCCAGCATCGCCATGCCGATCAGGGTCAGGCGAGGCGAGGACAACCTTTGCAGAACCGGGCGCGTCATGGCGACGGCCTCAAGGCAGGTTGGCGCAGGTCTCGGTGCTGCCGTTCATCCAGTTGACGCCGTTCAGACCGTTACCCGGCGCTCCGGAGGAGCCGCAGTTCTCGGGCACCCATTGCCCGCTGCGCGCGAAACTCCTGACCTTGAGTGCGGCGCCGTTGTAATACGGCCCGTTGTAATAGCGGTCAGGCTTGTTCAGCCGGACCTGACGGCTCTGTGCGGTACCGCCCGTGAGTTCGCCGGGCAGCAGCGGCGCCTCCAGACCGACATCGTTTAGGTTGGCCAGGAAGACCTTGTTCTTCCAACCGTGGGGCACGGCCACGTGACAATAGGTGCAGCGGAAATTGGTCACGAAGCTCGCGTGACCGACGTGAAGATTCGTGAGTTTGAAGGGAAGACAACCGGTTCCTGCCCCCGTCGCCATGCTGAATCCGCTCTTTTGGACCGGCTGGGAAGGCGAGTTCCAGTTCGCGGGCGGAACGTCGCGACCGTACTGACGGAAATCGTGGCACTTGAAGCACAACGCGTTGGCGGCGGACGTCGGCGGCGTGTTCTCGCCGGTCTGATCGCTCCAGGTGCCCTTGAGCAGGAAGTTGTTGTCCGAACCGTGCGGGCCCCAGACATAGCCGTTCTCGCCGTTCTTCGGCACGATGGTCTCGGGATCGGTCGACGAGCCGTGGCAATCGGTACAGTACATGGTCTGAACACCGAGTCCCGCGCTCGTATTGAAGGGCTCTCGCCAGTCGTTGGGGTCTGTGCCGCCACGTTCGGACGAGGTACGACCCGTAGCCTTTACGACCGGGTGCCAAGCGCGGTGATTACCGTCTTGGAAGTTGACACAGTTCCCCTGAGAATCGAAATAGCCCGTCACTCCGACCAAGCCGCTGACCGTGCACGAACCGCCGCCGACGTAGGCGCCGGACGGCGTGGCCGGATTAGCGCTCACATCTCCGGCGTGATCGCTCGGCGATTGGTATTCCATGGCCTGATTGGTGTATCGCGTCATGGAATTCGTGGACGGCGGCGTGCCCCCGCTGAACGAGCCGAGCATCGGCGGCTGGTTATAGGTGTAGTTCGAATGACACTTGAAGCAAAGTTGATACTCGCGCGTCAAATAGGGTTCGCTGGTACTAGGCTCCGGCACGCCAGTGATCGGGGCCGGATCGCCGCGCTTGACCTCAAACGATACCGGCTCGCTGCCGAAGGCGGTGGAACCGTATTGCGGCTCGACGCCCCAGATGCCGCGCAGCACACCGGAGGCGATGTTGGACGGATAACTGCGTCCCTTACCCGCCAACGCCGCGGCCGTAGCGGGGTGCGTGCCTGCCGCGTCCGGAACCGAGTTATCGTCGTTGAACTGACGGTTCTTCATGACGCGGTGCGGGTTATGACAGTCCGTACACTCGGCGTGACGGTTGACGAGATTACCCTTGCCGAGATTCTCGGGCGACTCGATGAAGTCCTCGCCGCGGCGGTCGCCCTGCTGGCTATTGCCGGTGCCGATGTCATGAACCTCCATCCCGGCCGGCTGATCGGCGCTTGCGATCGGCATGTGGCGGGCCATGGTCGTGAAGTCGGTCTTGATATCCGGGACCTCGAACGACGTGTTGTTACTGGGGTTGATTTGTCCCTGAAGCGTCTGGGCGCCGCCCGGCAAGGCCGGATTGGCGTGACAGGCGTAGCAGACCTCCTCGACCGCGGGCTTACCGCCTTGCTTGTAGCGACCGCCGCTGACCGGGTCGGTCCGCACGGGACCGTCGGTGCCCTCGCGCAGGATTCGGCGCGAACCCTGCACGGTATGCGGATCGTGGCAATTCAGACAGGCGGCCTGCCAGACCTCGGTGTTTTTCGGAAATTCGCGTAGCGCGGCAGCGGCGTCGGCATAGCGTTCGTTGCCGACCGCCTTGTTGGCGTGCGCCGAACCGACCCAGCCGGCCTTGTTATGGCAGGCGATACAGATGATGTCGTTGTCCGCGTTGAAGTTGCCCTCGATGGGCTCGGCATTCTTCTGGAAGCGGTTCACGCGCAGGAACTTGATGTTTTCGCCTGGCACATCGGAGCGGATGTGCGGATCATGGCAGGTGATGCACTCGACCTTGTTGTCCTCGAGCGGCAAGAAGTGTCCCTGGGGGTAGGCAAATTGGCCGGGATTCTTCTGCTGGTTGCGCTCCTGGAGATGAGTGACCTGACTCGGGTGATACAGCTCGCCGTCACGCTGCGCCTGGGAATCGTCGAACGTGAAGGAAATCGGGTGATCGTTGCTGAGGTCGACGCCGAGGCGGCGCGTGAAACCCGTCAGCGCCCCCAAACCTTCGGGGATCGTACCTGGCGGGGAATCGCTCGTGCCCGAGAACGGGATCTGAGCATTCTGAACGCGGTTCAGGACGTTGACCGAACCCAGCGCGATCGTGCCGTCATGACACGACAGACAGAGCTTGGACTTGCCGCCGGGTTGACCGAGGTCGGTCGCATCCAGAGATCCCGAGGAATAAGGGATATAGGTCGCACCGGAAAGCTTGCGGTTCCAGATCGGCACCTTGGGGGCGGAATTGCCGCCATGCGGCGTATGGCAGAAGGCGCAGATTTGCGACTCGCGGGAGGCACTGGCCGTACGCGTCACGTCGCTCGGAACGACGGTCGAGGAAAAATTGTGCTTGGTGTTGCGGATATCGGAAATGCGTCCGGCATGGACCTGGGCCGTCATCAGACACAGCAGTGAGATCGTCAGGAGGCGCAAGCTGTTAACTCGTGAAATCAATGATCACCATCCAGATATTTCATCACCACGACACGACCGTTGAAGGAATCTGCAACATAGACACGGTGATGTCCATCGACCCAGACCCCAGCGGGGAGATAAAACTGCCCCACCCCGGAGCCCGTTCCGCCGATGGGGAGGAGAAACCGACCCGAATCATCGAATACTAACAGATAATCATAATAGGATTCCACAACATAGGCATGTCCGCGGTCATCCACAGCCACCCCTTTGGGACGCGGCGTATCTCCCAGGAAAAGCCCCCGGCGCCCGAATTTGCGGATGAACCGCCCCGCTTCATCGAGTACCTGCACGCGGGCGTTCAGCGTGTCGGTTACGTAGAGCGCTCCGTCCACGAGGGTCAGATAGGTGGGCCCGTTGAACTCGCCGTCACCCTCGCCCAGATGCCCGATCCGGCGCACGAGATGACCCGCGGCATCGAAGACCTTGATATCGTGCTCGGCCGTGTCGGCGACGAAAAGTTTTGCCGTCTTGGGGTCATAGGCAAGGCCGGTCGGACGTTTCAGTTCATCGCCGCCGAAATGGCCTACGGGCGTTCCCTGAGCATTCAGATGCACCACGTAGCCCAGATCGGCATCGCTGACGAAAAAGTCGTGATCCGGTCCCGGACCGATCGCAACCGGCGTGATGAAACGGGTGTTTTGATCCGCCATATCCCAGACATGCAGGGCGCCGGCCGGTTCATCGAAGGCATAGATCGCGCCACGGCTCACGTCGGTCACGTAGGTACGGCCGTCCGCATCGGTATAGCCGCTCTGGGGTCGCTGCAAAATCACGGGGCGACGCGGTCCCGCCGCCAGACCCACGAGCCAATCGAAGATGCGCTTGCCGATCTGGCGACTGTCCGGGTCGACGAAGATATTGTCCTCGCCCGTCAACTCGCCGAGATAGCGAAAACGCGCCTGCTCGGGCGGGCTCGGCCATTCCACCGGCTGCTCGACCTGTCCGACCAGTTTCAGGGTTGGCGGGGCGCTTGCGCACCCCCCCAACAGCAGGACGGCCAGCAGGCACCGGAAACGATACATCAGGGTTGCGCTGGGATGTCGAGGTCGGGGACGTTCACGAACTGGATCCGACCATTCAGGCTATCCGCCACGTAGAGCACGTCGCCGTCCAGCCACAGGTCCTCGATCCGCCGGAACTGGCCCGGCGCGGAGCCGTTGTGGCCGACCTGCTTGACCAGCTTCGTCCCCTGGTAGATCCGAATCGTGTTGTCCAGGTAGTCGCCGACGAAGACGCGCCCCTGGTCGTCGGCCGCAAGCGCGGTCGGGAAGGTCACGGTGTCCTCCTGCAGGGCGTCGGCATACTGTCCGGTCCGGGCCATGTGCCAGACGCGATGCGTGCCGAAACGCGTGGCGATATAAAACCCGGTTGCGGATGCAGCAAAGGCGGTGATCCGGCGGAACTCGCCGGGCAGGTCGCCGCGTTCGCCCATAACGGCGAAGATCTCGCGCGCCTTGTTGAAGATCGGGATGTAGTCGCGGAAACCATCCGCGATAAAGACACGGTCTCTCGATTCGTCGACGTATACGGCGACCGGACGTCTGATATTAAGCGGGTCCTGGAGCGTTTCGACGAGTGCGCCGTCGGCGTCGAAGTGCAGCACTCGGGCGCCCTGGGAATCGGTCAGGTAATAGTTGAAGTCGTGAGTGACATAGATATCGTCGACCTCGCCCGGAACGATGTCCCTCAGATCCTTCAGGACGCTCATGCGATGCAACGCAAGGTCATAACGGAACAGCTTGTTGAGCCCGGCATCGACGATGTAGAGCCATTGCCCGCGAACGGCGATGGCCGTGGGACGTTGGAAGCGCGTGTACTCGAGTCCCGTTACGCCGGTAACGTATGGATTGCTCTCCAGCGTGCCGTCCAGGACGCCTCCGTCGATAACGTTCCAGCCGTTGACGGTAGTAGGGGAGGGCTGGGTATCAGCCGGCGCCTCCGAGGCCAAGGAATCCTTGACCGCGGAACTCCAACGATCGAGCGTGCTGCAACCACTCGTCACGACGACGAGCAGGCACAACATCACTCCAGCAAGTTGATGTCTTTGGCAACCGAATGACATCGGCCACAATTCATAGTTGGCGGAAACGCAACCTTACCGTGGCAAACGCCACAGTAATTGCCCTGGATGATATCGGACATCGAGATCGGGTTTGCGCCTTTCTGCGGAATAAAGATTGCGGGATGGCAGTTCGCGCAAGTCAGCCACTCGGTATGGGCCTTGTGCGGAAAACGAACCCAGGGCATCGAGCGCGTGTTCTTGAAAATAATGTCAAAATCGACGACGAACATCTCGCCCTCGCCTTCCTTGAGCGATTTCCGCGGGTCGATCAAGCCGCTTTCAAGCGTCTTGACCCAATCGATGATGCCCATGGCATCCCGGGGAAAGTTGGCCATGGCCTCGTAGGGCTGCTGCAGGATATGCGTGGTTTCGTTGGTCGGATCGTGGATGCCGTCGTTGGCGACGTCGACGACCTCGCCGCGCAGCTGAAAGTGCTGCCCACGCGCCCAGTACAAGTTCTTGTCCTTGGCCACGGCGCTCTGACCGAAGCCCAGCAGCGCCAGCAACAGGGCCA
>WGNS01000067.1 GCA_016124415.1 Gammaproteobacteria bacterium
AGAGGTTTGTAGAAAACAAGACACCCTGCCGTGCCCAGGGACGGCCGCGATGACTTCCAGACTCGTCAGATGGGGATCACTGGCGGTGGTCCGGCAAAGCTGCGGGGTGTCTACTTCGAGCACACCCCGCTCGCGAAAAAACGACCTTATCCCGTCGACGACCGTTGCACGATCGCGCAGGGTTTCTAAGGTTGCACCTGGACGCCAGTCGCCGTTCAACTCTTGACGCGTGAAGAATACTCGCCGGAGCGGGTGTCGACGCGAATGATTTCGCCTTGATCCACAAACAGCGGAACGCGGACCACGGCCCCGGTTTCAAGCGTGGCGGGTTTGCCGCCGCCGCCCGACGTGTCGCCGCGCAGGCCCGGATCGGTCTCGGTGATCTGCAATTCGACGAAATTCGGCGGCACGATCGCGATCGGCGATCCGTTCCACAGCGTCACGGTGCACATCTCCTGGCCCTTGAGCCACTTGACCGCATCGCCCATGGCGTTGGCGTCAACCGCATACTGTTCGAAGCTTTCCGGGTCCATGAAATGCCATGCCTCACCGTCGCCGTATAGGAACTGCATCTCGGTATCGACAACGTCGGCGCCTTCCATCGTCTCGCCCGACTTGTAGGTGCGCTCGATGACGCGGCCGGTTTTGAGGTTTCGCGTCTTGACGCGATTGAAGGCCTGCCCCTTGCCGGGCTTTACGACCTCGTTTTCGACGATGACGCAAGGATCGCCGTCGATCATGAGCTTGAGTCCGTTGCGGAACTCGCTGGTGCTGTAGAACGCCATTATTCCTCCAAGCTGTGAAATCGACCGGGTATCAATTCAGACACCCGGCGGATAGACTTCCCGTTCCGGCCACAGTCCAATAAACTGCCCCGGATATGAATTCAAATCCGGCCTATAATAGCGCGATCACTGCCGTCAAACATCCCCTCCCGTGGCAATCCGAACTGGCACGGGGGATACGCGACGCCGGCGAACTTTGCCGACATCTGACACTGCCAGAAGGGATATTCTCCGACATCGACCTTAAGAATCCCTTTCCTATTCGCGTCCCGTTGGGATTCGTGTCGCGTATGCGTCCCGGGGACCCGGATGACCCCTTGCTGCGCCAAGTGCTGCCCCGGATCTGCGAGGAGGAACAGGTCATCGGTTTCTCGACCGATCCTGTGGGCGACATGGCGGCCCTGAAACGGCCCGGACTGCTGCACAAATACCGCGGCCGCGCACTGGTCATGACCACCGGCGCCTGCGCCATCCATTGCCGCTATTGTTTCCGCCGGCACTTTCCCTATCAGGACGAAACGCCGCACGGCGACGACTGGTCGTCCCTGTTGAAGCTCGTCCGGGAGGACGGATCCATTCGCGAGATCATATTGAGCGGCGGCGACCCCCTCATGGTCCCCGACGCCCGCTTGTCGACCCTGGTCAGCGACTTGCTCGCGATCGACCATGTCGCCCGCATCCGTTTTCATACCCGGCTGCCCATCGTGCTGCCCGAACGCATCGATCAAAACTTCATGGCTTGGTTTTCGCTGCTGGGTCGAAAGGCCGTGGTGGTGGTCCATTGCAACCACCCGAACGAGATAGACACGGAGGTCGAGGCGGCGCTCGAACGGCTAGGACGGACGGGCTCGATCCTGATGAACCAGGCGGTTCTGTTACGCGGCGTCAACGACCGGACCGAGATCCTTGCGGCACTCAGCGAGCGCCTCTTCGAACTCGGGGTGCTGCCCTACTATCTGCACCAGCTCGACAGGGTCCGCGGCGCCGCCCATTTCGAGGTACCGCGCGACGAGGCGAGAGCCCTATACCGGGAACTCCACGCCTCGCTTCCGGGCTATCTCGTACCTAGACTCGTAGAGGAAATCCCCGGAGAACCCGGAAAGACCCTTATTTCTCTTTGGTAGGCGTATAGAAGACGCGCGTGACGTAGGCCACGAGGTCGTCGATCTCGGACGCCTTGAGCACCTTACCCCAAGCCGACATCGTCGTGCCCGGCAGGCCGTCGCGGATCACATTGCCGAGCCCGTCTCGCGTCAAATGCCCCATCGCTTCGGCATCCGTGAGGTTGCGCGGATGGGGGTTCAAGAAGCGGCCGATCCAACCCTTGCCGGTTCCATCAGCCGCATGGCAGAAAGCGCAGTTGGTCTGAAACAACGCCTCCCCCCGACGCTCGCTCGCGCTCAGGTCGGCGACTTGGGGCTTTTGGTCATGCACGGCGTATGGTGTCGCGGAAGACATGGCGTCAACCTCGGTCTCGGTTGTTTTGTGATTCGAGAAGCCGCCGCGCGGAAACGAAACGGCGGAGCCGTCCCAGCGCGATCCGGGCGTGTCGGCACGCGGCCGGTCGTGACAGGTGATGCAACTCGACATGAATAAGCGCCGGCCCTTGCGCTCTTCCTCCGACAATTGCGCCCAAGGCCTATCGATCGGGATCTCGCCCAATACGAAGGGATAGGCGGCACCATTGCGGAGCTCGTGATCGTACCAACCGTTCTCCGGGCTGTGATAGCGCATATTGCGTCGTTTTTCCGCCATGAAGGCCGACCGGACGTAGTCGACGACCTCAGCGATCTGCGCAGGCTTAAGCCGATCCCCGAAGGCCATCATGGCGCTGCCCTTGATACCGTTGCTCACGGTCGCGATCATCGCCTCGCGGCTACGGTCGGAAGGTTTCAGCAACGTGAAGTCGCGCGGTTTGGGATCGAGATACGTGGCCGCAAGCGTCTTCGCGTCGCCGGAATAGCCGTGACAGAAGTAGCAATGGTTGTTGTAGATCTCCCGTCCCGAGACGGTCGCCGGGTCAGGTGTCGGACCGGTTACGGTTTTTTTTTATCCGCCGCCTCGTCCGCGCCCGGATGGATGAATGCCGTATAGACGAACTCGGCGACATTGGCGATCTGCTGCTCGTCCAGCACCTTGGACCAGGCCGGCATGACGGTTCCCGCCTTGCCCAGCGCGATCGCCTTGAACAGAGCGGGACGGTTATAGCGGCTGCGGGCATCCTCGGTCAGGAAATCCCGCGGCGGCGGACTAATGAACTTCGACCTCGGCCCCTTCCCGTCACCCTTACGACCGTGGCAGGTAAAACAATTGGCCATAAAGAAGGCCCGTCCTGCGGCCGCATCCGGCCGGAGGCCGAAAGGCATCGGCGCATCCATATCGACGGGCTCCGCAGTAGCGGGCGCCATGACTGTCGCGGGCGCGGCACCGTGACCGTGCGGATGTCCCGCGGGCATGGCGTCAGCCGGTTCGGTCGTCGTGGCGACTCCCGCTGCGCCGGTATCCCCTCCCTGCGCCATGAACGTACCGCGAATGTAATCGACGACCGTGCCGATCTGTTCCGCGGTCAGCCGCTTCCGGAAGGACATCATGGCCGTACCGGGCCGTCCGTAGGTGACGGACGTGACCATACGCTCGCGAGTCAGTTCCTCACGGGCGACGGGTGTCGTGAAATCGCGGGGCGCAGGATTGAGACTGAACTGCGTCCATTGCGCGCCCGAGCCCTTGTCACCATGGCAAACCGCGCAGTGCTCGCGATAGATGGCATCGCCGCCGGAACGCTCCTTGGCGGTCGGCGGATGCATGAAGGTATTGCGGACGTAATCCACGATGGCCGCGATCTCGGCCTTATCGAACCGGTCGCCGAAAGCGACCATGGCCGTTCCCGGACGACCGTAGGTCACGGAGGTCAACATGCGTTCCCGGCTTAACATCCTCCAGGCATCGGACGTCGTGAAGTCCCTCGGCGGCGGGGTCAAGGCGACGCTGGCGCGGCTATGTCCGTCCCCTTTCTCTCCATGGCAGGCGGAACAATGCTTTTGATACAGCGACTGGGCGTCGATCGTGCTCGCATTGGCGACGGGAAACAGGACGGCACACAGAAAAGCAACGCAACGGGTGAGAACGCGAATACTTCCGGATAGTTGGGATGATCGTTTCATGAGGCGCTATTTTGAACGAAAACTGTGAGCGGCGCCATTCTACCCTGATTCCTCATGTTGCTGTCACGGCCGCCCTCACCCACAATCCGCACTTGGTTGCCCGCCCATGTGGGACGCGCTATTGTTAGTCGAATATGCCGCACCTTGATGGGCCGGGGGGTTAACTCGCGGACAGCACAACTCAGGCGATAAATGAGAGGTTATCTGACGTTCTCGAGGCATTTGAGTACGAACCTTGGTTGATATCGCATACCGTCGGCGCCCCAATACGGATTATTGGGAATGTATCGTTTCGCGACAATCTACATGACTTAGGGACTCATTCGAAATGACGAACCCGTCGACACCCACATCCAATACCTTGAAAATCGTGACCAGTATCGCGCCTCGCGGCCTGGAACATCAGCAACAAGCCGTCGCCAGTTGGAGAACCCTGGGTTTTCACGTGGTGTCACTGAACTGCGCAGAGGAAATCGCGGTCTTGCACGAAGTATTCCCCGATGTCGAGTTCGTGGAAGTCACGCGTGACGGCCGTGCGCTTACCGGCCGTCCACTCGTCTATTTCGACGATATCCTGGCCTATTATCGCGATACCGGAGATACCATCTGCGGTATCGTGAATTCCGACATCATGCTGAAGAACGACCCGGCGTTTCTGGAAATCGTCACGCGCGAAGCCTCCGACGCGCTTGTGTACGGATCGCGAGTCGATGTCGAAAACACGGAAAATCGGGCGGGCGGCGTCTACCGGGGCGGTTTCGATTTCTTCTTTTTCCCGAACGAATTTTTGGGATTCTACCCGGCCTCGTCCTTTATGTTGGGCATGCCTTGGTGGGACTACTGGGTACCGACGGTGGCCTTGTTGAGAGGCATGAACGTCAAGCGGTTGGACAGCTTTTACGCCTTTCACGAGATCCACAAGATCAACTATTCAACCGAGCGCTACCTGGATTTCGGCCAAGAGTTCGCCGGCCATTTAGTGAACTTGCTCCCCGCCGGCTTGGAGGTGCATTTTCCTGCGCTGGATGATCCCGACAATCTGGACATCCCTAAACTCGGTGCCTGCACGACGCGATTTCTCGAAAACTATTCCGTGTCGCTGACCAAAGCGGCGTATGACGCGGCACCTTATAACGCAGCGGGAGAAAGCGCGTTCGCCCAAGGGGATTACGATCAGGCGCTCCTGGCCTTTCAGCAGGCGCTATCGGTATCCCCGGAGGACGTTCGGACGCTGAACAACCTCGCCGTACTGAGTTGGCAACTCGGAGATCACGAAGCTGCCGCCGTATTCGTTGGCATGGCCCACGCCAACGCTCCGGACGATCGCAACACGGTATTCAATTTTGTCGATATTCAAGTGGCCATGAACCGGAAAGACCCGGCGCTGGCAGCCTGCCAGCACTATCTGACCATTCGCCGCGAAGATCCCGAGATGCGGGACGTAGAGACCGAACTCAAGCGATCGATCACCACGGAAATGGATGAGGTTCTGGAGGCGCTATTCAGCGACCTCTAAGCCGCGTACCGACATATGCCCGCCTACCGTTTCGTTCCACATATCCAGGTAGGCCTGCTCCAGGCTTTGGGTAAAAGACAGCGCGTCACACATACGCACCCGCATCAGCGGGCGCAGTGACGCGCGCAGGACATCCAGTTTTTCCGGACGGTTGGCAAGCTTGACGGCCAACGAGATATATTCCGAAACGTCCGTAGCGCACAGCGCCTGCAAACCAAGCCGATCCATCAGGCTCATGCCCACGCGCCCAACATGGTGACGGCCCGCCAGCGTGATTACGGGCACACCCATCCACATCGCCTCACAAGTCGTCGTGGTACCGTTGTAGGGAAAGGTATCCAGCGCGATATCCACCTCGCCGTACATCGCCATATGCGACCTGTTGTCGAGGGTCCAACCCGTCATCTGCAAACGCTGCTCGGCAATACCATACCGCGCGAACAGGTCGATGTAGCGTTGACGGACGAAGGCATCCCCGAAGACCCGGTTTTTCAGCAACAGGCGGGCATCGGGTACCTCCTTGAGTATTTCAGCCCATATGGCGACAACCTGCTCGTTCATCTTGGCGAGATTATTGAATGACGCAAACGTGATGCCGCCTGACCGAACGCTAGGCCGTACCGACACGTCCGGCGCACCCTGTGGCGGCCCGTAGCAGAGAAATCCCGCAGGGAGCCGATAAAGGCGTTCGCGATAGCCCGCATCCTGGCCTTCGGGGTCGGTGACGGCATCTGTCAATCGGTAATCCATGGCAGCGAGCCCCGTCGTATCAGGGTAGCCCAGATAGCTGACCTGTATCGGCGCCGGATGCAGGGCGAAGACGCCAAGACGATTGCCTTGGGTATGACCCGCCAGGTCCACGAGGATATCAATTCCATCGCGACGAATCCGATCCGCGAGCTCTTCGTCGTCCACTCCGCAGGTGTTGGTCCAGTTCGGGACGATGCGCTCTATCCTTTTGGTCGTTGCGTCGGAAACGTTCACTTCGGCATAGCAGTAGATCTCGAACCGGGAGAGGTCATGGGCACGCAATATCGGTTCAATGAAATAGGCGACCGAATGCGTACGAAAGTCCGGAGAGACATAACCGATACGCAGGCGACGGCGATCTGATCCGGAAACCGCGGGCGTTGCCGACGACGTAGACGCGGATCGCACACGCCTGTCGCCCCAGCGATGATGGGCCTCGAACAGATCGTCCGTCCCGAGTTCCGGATCAAAGTGCAGCGCCATGAGCCGATTGCTCGCCGCCTCCCAGTAGTCCTGTTCAAGGCTCAAAGCCTTTTCGTAGGCATCCGCTCCCTGTTGGTACAATCCGGCCTGGATGAAGCAGTTCCCCAAATTGTTCCAGGCCTCCGCAAACGTTTCCCTGATTTCGATAGCCTTCCGGAAGGCGGCCAGCGCAGCCTCAATGCGGCCGCATTCGAAATGGAGCGTCCCCAGATTCAAGGTCGCCTCCGCGTACAACGGGCGCAACGCCAACGCCCGCTTATACACCGTTTCGGCCTCGTCATGACGCCCCATGAGCTGCAGTACGGTACCCTTGTGGTTATATGCCTCGACAAAGTCAGGGAGCAAGCGCAACGCTTCGTCGTAGTGACGAAGGGCCTGGTCGATCTGGCCGAGCTTTTGAAACATCTCCCCCAGATTATGGTGAACACCGGCATCATCGGGGAATTGCTGCAGCAGTAATTCGAGATCGGCCATGGCTGAATCGCGCGCCCCGGTCCGGAACTGCAGAGTCGCCAAATTGATGCGTGCGCGGCTGAACCCCGGATCTTGTTTCAGAGCTTCCCGATAATGGATCTCGGCCTCATCCAGGCGATCCAGATCCGCCAGCGCGTTGGCCAAATCATTATGAAGAGCGGCGTTCCGCGGAGCCGACTTCAGGGCGTGTTCGTACTGCGCAATCGCCTCTTCTTGCTGTCCCGCGGCGTTAAGCAGGCCGGCCAGATTCTTGCGCGCCTCGATATGTCCCGGCTGCAGCGCGATGGCCTTCCGGTAGGCGGCGATCGCCTCGTCGTCTCGCCGAAGACCCTCCAAAGCGACCCCGAGATTGCAATGGGCATCAGCATTCTTGCCCTGGAGCGCCAGACTCTTTCGGGTTGCCTCCGCCGCTTCGTCGAAACGCCCCAACTGACCATAGATGGCCCCCAGCACGTACCAGGCATGCGCATCACTTGGATCGGCCCGACACGCCTCAATGAACAACTCGCGCGCCTCATCCGCGCGCCCCGCTTGCAGCGCGCTGATGCCATGCTTCTTCAATTTTCCGGCCGTTTCGCGTTTGTTCGCCATCGTGTTCTATACCGTAGCCGCCACCATTGTTTGGGAAGCATAAACGCCCTGCCGGACCAAGTCCACGCGCATCCCCTGTCTACCACGCGATCGCCCGGGAATAATTCGGATATCTGCACCAGTGCATGGTAAACTGACTGGCGTTTCTCCATCGCGCGACTAGAATAGGCCTTCATGACCGATAAGCGATCGCCCAAGTTCCGTCTTCGTCACTCTTCCCGCAGGGCCGTGATGCTCGTCCTGCTGGTCGCACTGTCGTGGGGAACGGCGATCTCGGCGGGCACTCTGCTTGGCAGTAAACACGACTTCACGGGACTCAACAAACGTACGGGCGTCGTCGCCATGCCCACGGTCGCCTTCTCCGACTACGGATCGCCCTGCGTCTATTGTCACATTCCGCCCGATCGCGAGGGCAAGGACAGCGGTGAGAAAGGCGGCATTACGGGCTGGAACCGCAACCGGCCGGCGACCGACACCTACGATCTCTACGACAGTCGCACCTTGGACAACAAGGTCCGCACGCCGAGCCCGATCAGCCTGCTCTGTCTGTCCTGCCACGACGGCACGATGGCGGTCGATATGACCGTATTCCGCCCCAACGGTTGGCGCAACAGCGAAGACGCCGCGATTCACCTGCGCATCAACGGCGCCAACGACCTCATGAGCTGCGGCAAATGCCACAACGGCAAGGTGGCCCACAGCATCGCGATCAAGCACATCGGCCAGGATCTGACCAACGACCACCCCATCTCGATGACGTATGCCGGCATCACGCACAAGGACCCGGACTTCCGTCAACCCGACGGTCCCTACGGTTTTGACAACGGCGTCAAGCTCTATGACAACCGCGTCGAGTGCGCGACTTGTCACAACGTCCACAACCCCGACATCACCCTGTTGCTGCGCGAACCCGCCGACAAGCTGTGTGAGACCTGCCACATCAAATAGCCCCATCCTGGCCGTGTTGGCGGCCTGCCTGCTGCTGACGTCCTGCGCGACAACCCCGCCGGACCATGTTTTCGTGCCGCCGGTCTATCCGCCGCCGCCGGATGAGGCGCGATTCGTCTACGAACGCACACTGCTCTACAACGACGATGTCGAGGAATACACGACGTCCGACCGCCTCAAGCAGTTTGCGCTGGGCGCCTCGCGCAAACTCCGCGGCCTGGTCAAACCCTATGACGTGGCCGTCTTCAAGGGCCGGGTCTACGTCACCGATACCGTTCAACGGGCCGTTCTTGTGTTCGATATTCCGGGACGACGCTTCGTCGAATTCGGCGTCGAGAAGCCGGGTGAGCTCGCCAAGCCCATGGGCATCGACATATCGCCCTCCGGTGAAGTGTACGTCGCCGATATTTCCGCCAGGCGGGTCATGGTCTACTCGGAGGACGGTCGCTTCCTGCGCAGTATCGGCAGTGAAAAACGGCTGGCCCGCCCGGCCGACGTCACGGTCAGTCCGGACGGAAAGCTGGTCTATGTCGTGGACACGGGAGGCATCGACAACCCGAACCATGATGTCGTGGTCTACGACGCCGGCGACGGGCATTACGTCCGGACCATCGGCAAACGGGGCATCGGCGCGGGCGAATTCAATTTGCCGTTGCAAGCCTCGACCGCGCCAGATGGAAACCTCTACGTCGTCGACAGCGGCAATTTCCGGATCGAAATCTTCTCGCCCGATGGAAGGTATCTGGACAGCTTCGGCAGCGTCGGTCGCGCCCCCGGACAATTCGCCCGCGCCAAGGGCATTACGGTGGACAAGGAAGGCAAGATCTACGTCGTCGATACCGCGTTCGGCAACGTCCAGATCTTCGACCCGCAAAAACGCCTGTTGATGTTCATCGGTGAGCGCGGCGAAGCGGGCTATCCGGGTAAGTTCATGTTACCCGCGGGGATCGACGTTGATGCCGACGGCAGGATCTACATGGTCGATCAGTTCTTCCGCAAGGTCGACGTATTCCGGCCCGTTTCGCTCAAGGCCGAGGAAGGCGAAGCTGCCTATGTCTTCAAGGGAAATCCCGATCTGGCGGATTAGCAGGCCATTGAAAAATCCTCACGCGGCATAATCCTGCGTTAGAAGTTAACCGTCGCTGTTGTCGTCGCCGGGGATGCGCAGGACGCGTCCAACATGAATGTCGTCTCCGCGGAGACCATTGACGGAACGCAAGGTCGCCACGCTGACGTGGTACTGCTCCGCCAAAGCGGACAGCGTATCTCCGGTCGAAATGACGTGCTTACGCCCCGCATAGACCG